>CAZXIE010000023.1:0-36086 GCA_964640065.1 uncultured Saprospiraceae bacterium | reverse complement strand
AATCTATCTAAAAATCCCATGGTGTTATGTATATAACTTGTACAAACCTAAAAGGAGGGAAATAGTTTCATGGATGTACAGGTCTAGGAATAAAAAAAGGATGTATTATACCTGTAGAGACAGGACATGGTGTTGTTAACGCATCTTCACAAGGTGTAATTGACTGTCCCACAAGGGAGGTTCCACTGGCTCTAACTGCACTAGAAGAGGTTCTTTATGTAGCATTTCTTGATATCATCCCCAGCATATTTCTATCACTTGGTTATTCATCCATCAAAATAGTCAAGATCAGATTTTGGAGTCCTACAACTTTGGCAGCATAGTAACATTTGTCTTGCTAAAAAAGAAGGACAAGAATCACCTACTTCAACCTTACGAAAGTGACTAAAATTTAAAATCAAGAAGAATTTCTCATAAGCTAATCAATCCACTACATCACTCAAATTGCTACTCTGCTAACAAGGATGGAATAAAGATGATGAACTCAATTTTGGACATCTTACCTCTTTTACTAATGCACTCAAGCAGTCATTCTTCTAAAAACTTTAGTCTATATTGTAAAACTTGTTCTAAGGCCATACTTTTTGATTCTGATATAGAATTCATTTTTAAAAAGAAAGAGACTATGAATTTTATTGGAAGAATCATCGTGCTAGTCATAATCAGCGGCTGGATTAATGATCTTCATAGTCAGTCAAAATCTCCTCCTATTCCTGTCGAGATTTTTATAGGTAATCAGTCGATTTTTTCTCAAACTGTCGTAAAAAGAAAGTTTGAACCTCAAAGCAAGTTTGCATATTTTAGTTTAGGTGCTTACACAGCTGACTATGATAACGAATTAAGTGAAAATAGTCTGGTGATGATCAACCAGATAAGTTACGATATTGGAAAGGGTTTTGGCATCATGACAGGAGCAGAAATAAACTCCGAAGCAGGCTTTTCACCGGTAGTTGGTCCACAGCATAATTTCTCATCAGAAAATTTTCTTGCTGTTACAATCCTATCTTTTTTTATAAATACTGATAACGATGTAAGGCTCTTTGGGTTATATGAGTTCAAACCCAAAATCGGGAACAAGCTTCGATTATATAACCGAGTACAATTTATTTACAATCAAAATTTGAGAGAAGGATTACATAATCGAAGCTATCTATATCTAAGAACAGGTCTTAAAATAAACTCTTTAATATTTGGCCTGGCAGCCAACCTAGACCAATTTGGCCCAGCGCGGGTATTCAAAGAAAACTATGGACTGTTTGTAAGATATGAGTTGAAGTAATCTATCATGGTTACATCCCTAGACCGAACAGTGGCGAGCGCCCATTGCTCCTAACAGAGTTGGTATAATTATAATACCTACGACATTAGTTAGTCCAACTTAGGTCCTTATTGTAGAATCTCTCCAAGCCTCACCACAAACCCTATGTTTATACTTCTTCCAGGCTCCATAAATACATTTTGATTGCCTGGAGCCCCCCTAGACACGTGACTTCTGTAAAGATTATCTCCGATATTGGTGACACTGAATACTAGTTTAGAGTGTGGCATATTACTACTCAAATTGTGCAGATTCACTCCAGCCTTAATGTTGAATATGGCATAACCTGGAGTCTCGATTTCATTAGGTGCAGGGTCGCTTTGTTCAGCAACGATCAATAATTCAGGTTGAACATAAAACTTGTTGTTATTATCTCTATAGTGAACTCCTGCCCAAAGCTGAGTAGCCGGTATAGAAGGAAGTGGATTATCAGTAATTTGGTTGGTTCCATTGATCGTCGCTCCACTAACAAAAACACTAGAGAGCGTTCCTATTTTTACACGAGCATCCCACTCAAATCCAGTCAATCTAGCTTCACCGATATTTTGGAACTGTATAGAAGGCGCATCATTAAAAGTTAGGTCAGCTGGTACAAATAGATCGTTTAAAAAGTTCTGGAAGAAATTTACTTCAAGACTCAGTAGTCCCGTCTTGTACTTGCTTCCTAATTCGTAAAAAACACCTCTCTCTGGATCGAGATCAGGATTAGGCACCAAGAAGCCCTGACCCACTGCAGTAAAGTGATACTTAGAAAACAAATCTGTACCCCTGAAAGAGTTGGCAAGATTAGCTGTAAAAGTCAGTTCATCTGTAGCGTGGTATTTTAGTCCTAAGTTTCCGGATATAGCTAGGTCATTATCTGAAGTGTTATCACTATTATATATTTCTGCAATAGCAGGTATATCAAAAGGGCCATCTTCTATGCTTGTTCTGACATAATCTAATCTTCCAGCGATCAATAAATTCACTTTATCGCTTAATATCAGCTCTTCAATTGCAAAAAGCCCGGCGCTTGTGCTATAACTATCAGGTTGGATCTGGGTAAATGGGCGATTTATTTCATTGACCATATTGCCCATAGGATTGAAGATTTGAATGTTGAGATCTCTATGAGTCCCTATGCGATGTTCTCTTAGAAAATCTGCCCCGATCGTTAGTTTGGCATTATTCTTTTGTCGCAGTGTTGCGAAAAACTTACCACCCATAAATGGCACATCTACATCCAGCATTACTGCTATTCGGCGATTTACATTAGTGGTCATAGGGAAAGGTATCAGTGTGACCTGATCGATATGGAGATTTTGATCTTTAAAGAAAATTCTTGCTCCTATAGATTCAATTTTCTCAGACACACTTGAACCATCATAGGCAATGTTGATACCCGTCTGCGTATCGGGATCAAATCTTCTAGTTACCCGCGGTGGGCCAGGAGCACCAAGACCACCGGGGAATCCTACATTTTCATTTTGGAAATATTTGCCACTTACTTCTAGTCTATGATTAGCTGCCCACGAATATCCTATGTTGAAATCCACATTAGTAGACTCAAACTGACTATTCTCGATCTCACCTTCTGGAGTCATCGTGTTACCCGCATCGCGTATCCCTCCTCCGATTAAGAAGTCGAAGCCATTACCTCTCCCTTCCAGTTCTACTCTACCTCTATAAAAGTCAGCAACTGATTGAAAACCCCCATATAGACTTGCACCGATTTTCATCTCCTTACCATATCCATTTTCAGCTTTGCGAGTGACTACATTTACAAGCCCTGATACAGCATCACTCCCCCAAAAAGCGGAAGCTGGTCCCTTGACCACCTCTATTCTCTCTATCTGAAATGGATCGACTAATGTGTAAGATCTTATTCTACCTCCAACAAAAGGATTGCCATCTATCAATATCGGCGCCCTCTCTCGTGACAGCCCTCTGATGATCGGCGTACTCGCCAGACCACCATCGCTTTGTCGTGTTACTCCAGGTATGTACTGCAACGCCTCTACAGGTGTAAGCGGTTGATTCTCTTCTAATTGTCGTTTATTAATCACCGCGATATTGATGGGTAGATTTTCCACTTTCGTAAATGATCTTGTAGCAGTAACCACCACTTCTTCAACATCCAAAAAAAGTGTTGTATCGATCGAAGACTGGGCAGGTAGAATATTTACGACGATAGGAAGTGTTATAAAGGAGAGAAGTAGCGTAGTGAGATTTTTCATATCAACGTTATCTAATAATTAGAAAGGTCTTTCTAAAAACAAAGAAAGCAATCGCAAATCGTCCACCACAACCTTAATCGCACAATTTTTTAGAAAACATTTTCTAGATTCTGCTTTTTTCAGTTGAATCATTTGTCTTCAGTCCAGCAATCTTTCCATAATTTCGCAGAGGGCATTAAAGCCGCAATTTAATTATGATAGCAGTGAACGGTACAGTGGCTCCCATAGCCGCAAATCACATAGATGAGGTTCATGCATTTTGGATAGCAGGAGGAAGCTGCGACGGATGTTCTATAGCAGCGGTAGGGGCAAGTTCCCCTTCTGTAGAGGACTTGCTTCGTGGTGTTTTACCAGGCATGCCTAAGGTAGTCTTGCATCACCCGGTCCTTGCTGTCAATGCAGGTGAAGAATTCATACACCCGTTTAGGTTAGCCGCCAGAGGAGAGCTTGGAGCGCCTTTCGTAGTCATCTGTGAAGGGTCTATAATGGATGAACGGATCGCTGCTTCATCAGGAGGATATTGGTCAGGACTCGGAGCAGATGAAGATGAAAATGGAGACCCACAACCGATACCATCCTCCAGTTGGGTTTCGCGTATGTCCAATCATGCTGCTGCGATTATTGCTGTAGGTACATGTGCTACTTGGGGTGGTGTACCAGCAGCTGCTGGAAATCCCACCGACGCTGTCGGAGTCATGGACTTCTTAGGGCAAGATTATAGGAGCGTCTTAGGGCTGCCTGTTGTGAATCTTCCAGGTTGCGCCCCACAAGGAGATAATATCACAGAGACGATAGCCGCTGTGTTGCTCTTTCTTCATGGTTTAGGACCACTCCCGGAGTTTGATGAGTTAGGGCGGCCATCTTGGTTATTTGGTGAGACAGTGCATCGAGGATGTACGCGGGCTGGGTTTTATGAAGAAGGCAAGTTTGCAGAAGAATATGGAGATAAAGAGTGTCTAGTAGAAGTAGGTTGCTGGGGACCAGTAGTCCAGTGTAACATCAATAAAAGAGGAGCACTCAACGGTCAAGGAGGCTGTATGAATATCGGTGCACCCTGCATAGGTTGTACGATGCCAGGGTTCCCTGATAGCTTTGCACCATTCTACTCTACTCCACCAGGTACTATTGTTTCTTCTACCCTTTCAAGAGTTACGGGATCGCTCATCAGTAATCTCCGTGAGATGACTATGACTTATCAAAATCGTACTGCCAAATGGAATAAAGATGGACATGTTCCTTCTGGCTGGGGCCATGTGGAAGAACCAGGTCCACTGAAAAAGATAGCACACTTCGCATACGAGAAGTTACAATTTAGCAATAGCCCAAAGCCGGGATCAAAATAGTTGAGGCATGGATGATGCAACACTTTATGGAAATTTTTATGTCGGACTAGCTATAGCCGTAGTACTCATAATAGCAGCAGCAGCGCTGCTCATATTAGTCTGGTTCGCAGCTAGAAGAATACTTCGACTTGCCACTGCGGCTCTCGGTTTAGTAGAGCAGATAAAAGAAAATACGAACAGCATATGGGGGCTTCAGACAACTAATGAAGTAGCTACCAACATATTAGAAGGTGCAGAGGCCATAGATGCTCATGCAGGTTTAGTAGCAGAAGCACTTGCTTCTAATTAAAAAAATAGAAAGTAAAGGACATGGAAACATATCTCATCTTATGGATCGTCTCATTAGTGATAGGGCTGGTGGTGATAGGAGTAGTTGCCTTCTTATTACATCAGATTAAGTCCACTGCAAAGAAAATAGATACTGCCGCTGGACATATCTGGACACAAGGAAAACTTACTGCTAATAATACCATCCAGATACCGCTCTTCCTTTCTGTGACTAATAAAGTGGTTGGTAAAATTTACAATTCTGCGGTGAACATCATAGGCGGATCTGCAGCCATCAAAGATCATGCGGAGGGATGTCCAGGATGTCCTAACTGTGTACTACAACATCATCAATAAGAACTATGGATGTCATATTAATGCTCTGCACTATTCTAGCTGTTGTACTACTTGTCATCGTCCTTGTACGATACTTAACGAGGATCATAGCGCTACTGAATAGTATCGGTGGAAAGGGTGATAGCTATCTCGCAAAGCTCAGATTAGGCTTGAGAGCGATAGAGACAGAGACAGGGCATATACCAACAGAAGTAACCAAGCTTAATGAAGCTCTTAGTAAGACTTCTGATGGACTAGTAGTCGTGAACAAAAATTTGGAAGGTGCTATCGAAGCAGTCGTAGCACAAAAAGTATAGTCGTATGTCAAGTGTAATTCTGATTTTATGGACGATCCTTCTGGTAGTCACAGTATTGTTACTGCCGCTTATCGTAAGTCTATTACATCGAACGTGGAAAGCTAGTAGAAGCATCGAACGCTACTTTAAAGAAATGTTAGAAGCAGGACTTGGCATAGCTGGAAACACAGACCATATAACTGCCCTCGATGACACTATAAGTGTCGCTTCTGGCATGCTTGGTGTAGCAGGAGAAATCAACAAAAATGTGGATATCATTAAAGGTGCTGTCTCAGATAGAGCGGCAAAACTGAATTAAGAATTATGACAGCCTCAACATTATATATAGCAACATTGGTGATCGTAGGACTTGTCGTCTTAGTCTTAGTAATATATCTAGTACTCATCATAGTAGCACTCAGAAGAGCAGGAACTCATCTCGAAAAACTAGCGGGAGGTTTGCAAAAAATAGTAGATGACACTGCGCCACTACCAGACAAACTTGGCACGATCAACGGAGCATTATCTCAGCTTCTTGGGGGCTTGACTTCAGTGGACGGGCATTTAGTAGGCATAGCGAAAGTCTTCAAATTAGTATGACGCCTTTCGATATAGATTGAATATAACTTTCGAAGAATAAAAGCATATGTGTTTTAAAAATTTACCGATAGCATTTGACGAGCAGGGGAATGCTTATTTGAAAGAGGATATCGCTAATCCATATGAATACAAGGTGGTAGACCTTGGTAAAGAGCAGGATAAGCTGAAGAGTCTCATGGAGAAAAATGGCTTTATCAGAAGCGTCGACTACGATCCGGTTACACGAGTAGCAGGCGCACTTGCCTTTCATAGTGTTGTGGACTTGAAAGAAGGTAAAGTGCTTTCTACTAATTCGATGGCCACGCTCTTTAGAGGATATGAGATCATATTAAAAGGTCGTGATCCTCGCGATGCTGCATATATAAGTAGTAGGGCTTGTGGTGTATGCGGTGGAGTTCACGCTACCACATCTGCATTAGCGATAGAGATGGCTCTTGGCATCAAGCCGCCACCCCTTGGTATAGTCATGCGTAATATACTCTTAGCTATAGAGTACCTATATGATCATCCATTGCATTTATTCTTGTTGGCAGGTCCGGATTATTCAGAAGAGTTGGTTGCAGCAACTAATCCTGAATTAATCTCCAAAGCGGCAGCAGCCAAGTGTAAGAACAAAGCAGTCCATGGATACGATACTATCCTCGATATCATGAAGGACTTGAATCCTTTGAAAGGAAAGTTATACCTGGAAGCTCTTTCTATGACGAGGGTTGCCAGAGAAGCATATGTACAAATCGGAGGTAAATATCCGCATCCACAGTCGGTAGTGCCAGGTGGTATTTCGGTAACGGTAACTATGACTACGCTTAACGAAGTGTACACCAGATTGATTAAGTTTTTCGACTATGGACAGAAGACTACTGGTATATGGGATGATGTATTTGACTTTTTCTATGAGCAAGATGAGAGATACCAGCAATGCGGTGTTCGACCGGCTACTATGGCTGATACTGGTGTGTGGGATCGCCCTGATTCCTATGATGGTACTTTTGAAAACTGTGATAAGTGGGGCAATGACAGATGGTCCACACCAGGCATCTTAGTAGATGGTGAAGTAGTAACTACTAACCTCAGTGAGCTCAATGCAGGATTAGAGGAGTTTGTAGAACACTCCTATTATGAAAAATGGGATGATCATAAGTATAAAACTGACTCTAAGGGACTGCCCTTAAGTCCTAACCATCCTTGGAATAAGGATACCATACCAAAACCTGGCAAGCAGAGTTGGAGAGACAGGTATAGCTGGGACACCTGTCCTACATGGGATCGTATGCCGATGGAAGCAGGCGCCTACTCTAGGATGTATCTCACAGCTAAGGCACAGAAGGCACCAGCTAGTCAGTATCTCGAGAATACTGGACATAGTATGAAAATACATGTGCCGAAGTACAATCTACCGGCAGCTGACCTAGAATGGAAAATACCGACTCACTGGAATGCCTTTGAAAGAAATAGAGCAAGAGCCTACTGCATCCCATACTCAGCTATGGTAGCATTAGAAAACTGGCAACTAGCACAGCAACTCATCAGAAATGGAGAGACAGCAGTGAGCACGCCTTACGAAATACCAAAAAAGGGTACACACAAAGGATTTGGGGCATGGGGCGCAGGACGTGGATTTTTGACACATCACCTGGTCGTAGAAAATGGTCTGATCCAAAACTATCAGATCATCACTCCTTCAACACTTAATGCAGCACCAAGAGCTCCTTGGGGAGCTCCCGGCCCATATGAAGAAGCGGTGCTGAATACGCCGATCATCGAAAAGTATAACAAGCCTGAAGATTATAAAGGCATTGATATACTCAGAGCAATAAGAAGCTTTGATCCATGTATGCCATGTACAACGCACATCATGGCTAAGGATTCGGATCACGTAGTAACTCGTGAAGTAACCACTTGTGCTTGTGGCATCGAATAAAAAAACATTGATCGGTACTGTGGGCTACCATATACTGGGCAATCATTCGATGCCCCCTATGTTGTATCCGCATCTCCAAGAAATGTCCTGGCCAGATCATGTGTCAGTAGATGAATTAAACTGGGGCCCTGTCGCCGTCGTGCAAATGTTTGAAGCTGAGTCTCCTTCATTTGAAAAAGTCATCATTCTGTGCTCCATAGAGCGAAAAGATAGAGACATCGGTCATATAGATGTGTGGCAATGGCTGGGTAAACTTCCGGATGAAGAGCAGATCCAGGCCTGTGTCGGCGACGCAGCTACTGGAGTTATCTCAGTAGAAAACTTACTAGTTATCGGCGAATATTTCAAAGTATGGAAAGATGAAGTATATCTCGTAGATGTAGAACCTGGTCCTGAGGTGGCAGGTGAGAAATGGACCGAAGCCATGGAGGCATGTATACCGGACACGATCTCTACGATAAAAAAACTAGCTATATCAGGTCCAGAAAAAGAAATGAATATTGGTTATCTTCAAGGTGATACGATCTTTAAAGACGAAATGGTCATAGACTAAAATCATATCAATGAAAGAAATAGAAAAGTCTTCATTGAGAGCATTGTTTTGGAAAGATGAGATTCTTCAAATCTTATATTGGATGAATGGTGAAGGATTTGGAAGTGAGGTGCCGGTAGGTCAAGTATTATCTCTGCTCAATACTCACGAAGCTAATCTTCACTATCACATAAATAAGCTCGTGAAAGAGGGTGTGCTGTTAGCAAGCTCTGATGACATAGATAATAGTTCTAAGATTCAGTTGGTTTCAGAAATGAAAAAGGAAGCAGGAAGACGATTTGCAGATGCCTTTCAAGGATATCAAAAGGCAGGACATGGAGAATGTGGTCCAGACTGTGAATTTTGTTATGGTCCCGATGGTCAAAAACTTGAAAACTGCGTACACAATTGTGCTACAGCACACTGATCAGCATGAAGAAAGCACTCTTTAGTAACGATGAATACAATGAGGCATTAGACATGTTAGACAAGCTCATGCGCGATGCTGAGCAAATAAAAGATACAGATCATAAAGTGCTCTTGTATAATGTGCTCCAATATTTTGACTCTATACACAGAGAACCCCTCCTCAGGATCATGAATGCGCTTGAAAGTAATCAGCAACTCAAGGGTGAGATATTGAAGGATAAGACTGTACAAAAACTTTGTACTCTTTATGATATACCAATAGAGGAGTCACCTACAGAAGCTGAAGGAACCGTGGGTTTTGTACCTGTGGATCAGGTGGTCTTGATGACGCCTAAAAAGAAAAAAGACTGGCTAGAGTTGGGCAACTATAAAGAGTTAGAAAATCAAAAATTATATGCTAAGAACTATGAAAGAGTGAACTTCTTAGTATCGCGTGTAGGGTCTGAAGTATTTGCTGTGCAAAATCAATGTGATGGCTCAGTTCTACCTATAGATAAAGGGACAATTCAGGATCACTTTCTGATCTGCCCGTGGCACGGTTGCAAATACGACTTAAAGACAGGTGAATCTGTGAATAGTGGAGAAAGGAAACTTGACACGTATCAAGTGGAGATTGAAGAAGATGGATTACTAAAGGTTGAAATCGTCTATTAGGAAAGAGATGAGGTTATTATATGCAGGAGCGGTGATGTTGTTAATCATGAGTTGTCAGACAAAAGAGAGTCATACGGTGGATAGTTATGATGCCTTACCTCATGACGAAGCAGGGTCGGTAATTAGAAAGGCTATCGAATATGCTGGAGGATGGGATAGCTGGACAAAAAAAGAAAATTTTAGCTTTTATAAAAAGATCACTCATTTAGATAGTACAGGCACAGTGGAAAAAAGAATAAAACAACATCATACTTATAGCCTACAGGATATGTTCAAAGCCAGAATGGAATGGACCATCGGAGATGATGAATATCTAATTATCAATGATGGCGAGAAAGCAATAAAGTATAAAAATGGTCAGGAACTAACTGATGATAAATCTAAGAAGGAAGCTTGGAACTCATCTTATGGCTCACACTATGTTATAGGCATGCCCTACAAACTAACTGATCCAGGAGTAAGTCTGAGTTATGAAGGTATTGATACCGTCATTATAGACAAGCCTGTACACGTTGTCAATGTGGAATACGCAAAGGGAGCGGGTACTTCAGGAGGACTGCATAGATGGGTGTATTACTTTGATGAGGAAACATATGATTTAGCTGGTAATTTCTTGGACTATGGTGATGGTCATTCTCTAACTACATATGAAGTATTTGAAGATGTTGAAGGACATAGATTTCATAACAAGAGATATAGCTACATCTCTAATGAGAAAAAAGAACGAGTAGTATTGAGGACTATCTATGAGAACGAAGAAATGAACTTTGATCAAGCTATCGAGAAAAATGCCTTTACACATAAATGAGTAAGTCAGATAAAATATTGATAGCTGGTGTAGGCAATGAACTGAGGCAAGATGATGCCTTCGGTATTGAGTTCGTAAGAGCATGGACAACAACAATGCCTAAGACAGATCGAATCAACACGATGGAAGTCGGTATAGCAGGCATACACTTGGTACAAGAACTTCATGCGGGGTACGATACTCTTGTAATTGTAGATGCCGTAGATTATAAACGACTGCCAGGAACGATATCTATAGAAGAAGTCGAGGAGTTGAGTGATATCGAGAAGATGCCTTTAGATCAAAAAAGAGAGTTTCTGGCTGATATGCATTATACTAATCCCACACGAGCGATGATGCTGGCAAAAGCACTTAAGGTGTTACCAGAAAAAGTGTACATACTTGGCTGTCAATCAGCTAAGCATGATGACTTTGATATAGGCATGAGCGATGAAGTGACAGCGGCTATACCCGTTGCCATCAATGAGCTCAATAAATGGATTACTTTGCAACCAACAGCAGATACGACAGTTTGAAGGAATATCGATCCGCTTAAATTTTAATTATATGAAAGATCTTAAACAAAAAAATCAACAAACCACGACAGATCAAAAGGCTGACAAGGGGAGAGTTCCATGGCTATTTGGTCTAGAGGTTAAAGATTTGACTCAACCTATAACATTAAAAAGAATTAGAATACTTCAATTTGGAGTATTACTTGCTGTCTTGGCTTATGGTAGTCATTATATGTGGGAGAACTTTCTTCGAGCACCTACTGGTACCGAACTCGTCAATGAAATGGTAGTTGCTGCTGGAGGCATGGAAGCATGGACGAATATCCAATCAGGACAATTTACTAGAACTCAAAACATCTATGACAAGACAGGCCAACAGCTTTCTGAGCAAGTAGAGACTTTCTTTTTCAACAAATCAGATGGTGGATTAAAGCTCATGGTAAAGGCTATTGACAAGCAAGGAAAAGAAGTAATCATAAGTGAGGACGACGAAGGATTTTGGGCAACAAAGGAAGCTCTTCCTTCGGACCCAAAGCGTACTTCTGGCGATCTCGGCATGATGTGTGATTCTAAGTTTTGCAAGCCTAGTTGCGCCTCGAGTATGGCGTTCTTTAGATTCTCGATGCCATTTAAGTTAACTGATATCGGAGTACGACCAGATGTTAATAATGTGACTGCACTTGGACTTCTAGATTGGAATCCGTTAGAAAATATAGATATCGAAAGCGAACCTTTGGTTCTTGATGTTTCTTATAAACCAACAGTAGGTAAAGACAAATGGAGGTTTCTAATAAACCCAGAAACTAAGCTTATCCATAAAGTGGAATATTATAATAAATCCGACTTCGGCACATATCGTCCTGAAGAAACATACTGGACAGATCATAAAACTGTAGATGGAATTACCTTTAGTCATAAGTGGACAAAATTCTGGGGGAATGGCCAAGTCATGGATGAATATATCTACTCTGATGTCTCATTTAACAATCAAGTTAATGCAGAATTTTTTAAAAGACCTGAAGGATTGGATTGGCCACTTGCAAGTAATTAGAAAATGAAAATAGCAATAGCAGGTAAAGGAGGAGTCGGTAAAACTACCATAAGCGGTACTATCTGTAGAGTACTGGCACAAGAAGGTAAAAGAGTACTTGCTATCGATGGTGATCCTAATCCTAATCTCTCTGTAGTACTCGGCATAGATAAAGATAAGCCACCACAAAGATCTTTAAGTACAGATATTATCGAGCGTGTAGAAGAAGATGATAGTTGGAGCTTCCGTGTTAAGATGCCTTTTGAAGAAATCCTCGACACTTTTGGTCAACAAGCTCCGGATGACGTGACTTTGCTTATCGTTGGCAAGCCCGAGCAGGCGGGCACGGGATGTATGTGTGGATCACATACGGTTGTCAGAGAACTCATCCACTCTGCTCTCACTTCCGAGTATAATGCATCTATGGTCGTTGATACTGAAGCTTCTTTAGAACATATGAAAAGAGGCACATCCGAACATGTCGATCGGATGTATATGGTATTAGAGCCTTATTATAGATCACTTGAAGCTGCAGGAAGATTCGCGGATATGGCACGGGATCTCGGCATTAAAGAAGTAGCCGCTATAGCGAACAAAGTAAGAACAGAAGAAGAGGAAAATGCAATAAAAGAGTACTGCTCTAAGATCAATTTACCCATAGCAGTTATGGTGCCTTACGATGAAAATATTACCGCCGCTGATCTTAAAGGGATATCCATTATGGATTTTAATGAAGATTCTAAAGCTGTGAAGGCTATACAGCAATTTGTACGCTCGCTAAATTAAATAAGATGTGTCTCGCCATACCAGGAAAAATATTGGAAATAGTTCAACATGATGAAAGTGTATTTCACATAGGCAGGGTCTCATTCAGTGGTGTAACAAAAAAGATAAACCTAAGCCTCACTCCAGAGGCCAAAGTGGGAGATCATGTACTAGTGCATGTTGGCGTTGCTGTCAGTGTGATTGATGAAGAGGAAGCACGCAAGACTTTGAATTTTCTACAAGGCACAGGAGAGCTTGATGAGTTATTTGATGAACTACACTTTGACAAAAAGACCTGAATTAACAGACCTTGTTTATTATAGTTCTATGAGCAACTCTACATCTCTAAGTTGTGGAAGTATTAACGCTTCATATTCCATCAAGCCCACTTTCGTAAATGCAGGCAAAAGTTGATTCCAAACAACTATTTTAAACTTTTCTTCATCTAATCCACTTGTCGAAAGTACTTTTCTTTGAGTCAACCAAAATGAGATAATCATCCAGATAGCATGAGCTGTATGAGCATGTTGATCAACATGAATTTCACTTTGAAATATCCCTTTTCGTACGTTTTCATTAATCCACTGATAGATCTGATCGATCATCATAGTTATGTACTTAACTCTTTGCTCATGAATCTTTGGATAAGATCTTTCCAATTCTACAACATCTAAAAAGAAAAAAGCGAATTGATTTATGAGTGCGTAGTACTTCGAAAGTTGATTGTCAAAATCAATTAGAAGTGGAAACTGAATATCATTCGTAACCAAAGGAGATATATCGGCATTGATGTTATCTGCTATTTGCTTCATGAGATCTGCCTTATACTGGAAGTGATATGCCAGATTACCTACACTGATATTGCATTGATCAGCTATCCTTTGCAATTTGACATTAGGCAGGCCATACTGATTGAACAGTTGTACTGCCGCTGCTAATATTTTATCCTTAGTCTTAGTCTTCTTAATCTTCAATTGTCAAATTATAGTTTCTGGAGTGAACGAATCTAGCAAACGCTCTATTAGCAAGTCGAACTCTAATCTTCCAGCAGGTGTAAAGTGCGGTAATATTTGTGTCCATACCATCTCCTTAAATACTCTCTCACTATCCTCTGGACTCCCATGATCGATAGGCTTGGTAAGATAAAATGTGATAATCATCCAGATAGCATGAGCTACCATCGTGTAGTGGTCTTTCCTCAAGTCTTCTATGATGATGCCGTTTTTTACATTTTGCGTTAACCAATGATGTATTTGGCCTGATATATGATCAGTTATTAATTTTCTCTTCAAGTACTGCTTTGGGTAGTTACGCTTTATTTCAAGCAGGTCAATAAAAAAGAATGAGTACTTCATCAAGAGATGATAATACCTAGCTAACTGAGTATCAAAATCCATCAGGCCAGGAAATTCTTTATTCTCATCAATTATTGGGTCGAGAAGCTCAGTAAGCTGATCTACTATTTCAATAATGATAGCTTCCTTACTGTGATAATGATAGGCAAGGTTTCCAACGCTGATACCTGCATCATCTGCGATGTGTTGGAGACGAACATTCACCATACCATTAGCATTGAAAAGTCGGATACTACTTACTATGATTTTGTCCTTAGTTTTCATGGCTGCTTAACAAATTCTAGGTAACTGTTCTCCTAATAACATATTCACTACTCTTTTCCCTCCTATCTTACTTCTCATCACTACTTGACGAGGATGGTCGGATACTACCTTGCCGATGATGGATGCATTTTTACAATGTTTATCTTTTTTCAAATGGCTCAATACTTCTTCAGCCTGCTCCGCTTCCACTATTGCTAGGAAGATACCCTCATTTGCAACATACAAAGGATCTAATCCCAATATTTCGCAAGCACCTTTGACTTGAGGGTTTACAGGAATCTGCTTTTCGTCTAAATGGATTCCATGATTAGTATCTCTTGCTATCTCATTGAGGACTGATGCAACACCTCCTCTTGTAGGGTCTTTAAGTAAGTGAATACCTTCGCCAAACTTATCTATCAAGTCACTCACTATATGATTCAAAGGACGAGTATCACTTAGAATATCAGAATCAAACTCGAGCCCTTCTCTAACTGACATAATGGATATACCGTGTGAAGCAATCACATCAGAAACAATGATAACATCACCCAAAGAAACTCTCTTCATGCTGATGCTAGCTTTGCTCAAAATGGCCCCTACTCCAGCAGTGTTGATGAATATCTGATCTCCCTTCCCTCGCTCTACAACCTTGGTATCACCCGTTACAACTTTAACATTGGCTATGTTACAGGCCTTCTTGATAGAATAAAGAATACGCCATAAATCCTCCATCAACAATCCCTCTTCAATTATAAAACTCAAGGAGAGGTACTTAGGTCTTGCCCCACACATGGCCAAGTCATTTACAGTACCATTCACAGCAAGCTCTCCGATATCACCACCAGGAAAAAAAATCGGAGAAATAACAAAGCTATCAGTCGTAAAAGCCATAGGTCCATCCATCTCAAAGATGGCGCCATCGTGATGAACATCTAATAGTTCATTACTTAATATTGAAAACACACCTTCTTGAAGCAACCTGTTAGTCAGCGTACCTCCACCACCATGTCCTAGTGTGATTCGATCATGAGTCATATTAGGCATCGGACAAGAAAGCTCCATCTTGATGTTATCCATAGGGTCAGAAGATTAAACCGATATGCTTTCGGCAGCTCTGTGAAAATGATAATAGGCCGCACAGGCCCCTTCCGAACTCACCATAGGAGCACCGAGAGGAAATTCAGGTTTACATGTTTTCCCAAACTCTGGACACTCATGTGGCTTTTTAATACCCTTTAAAACTTGCCCTGCAATACATGATTTATTCTCTTCAGCAGATTCTATTTGTACGTCGAACTTGATATTTGCGTCAAAAGCCATATAGTCTTGACTCAGCTCAAAGCCACTATCGGATATAGATCCTATTCCTCTCCAGTTTCTGTCATTCACCTCAAACACTTTCTCTATCATCTGGATAGCTTGAGGATTGCCTTCGTCCTTGACTACCCTACTATATTGATTCTCTAATTTATGGGTACCTTCTTCCAACTGCTTCACGGTCATGTATATTCCTTGGAGTAAATCAACAGGCTCGAAGCCTGTCACCACTATTGGTATTTTATACTTGTCAACTAGTGGTTCATACTCAGACATCCCCATGATCGTACACACATGTCCAGCAGCCAGAAATCCGTGTATAGTAGTTTCTTCATCAGTGAGAATAGCTTCAATAGCTGGTGGCACTAAAACATGAGAAGTAAGAATAGAATAATTTTCTAATCCTAACTGACTCGCCTGCATGACAGACATTGCATTGGCTGGTGCTGTTGTTTCAAACCCAACAGCAAAGAACACTACTTCTCGATCTGGATTCTTTTGAGCAAGGCTTACTGCTTCTAGAGGAGAATAAAGAATGCGCACATCAGCACCATTTGCCTTGGCATCTAATAAACTTCTTGTAGATCCAGGCACTCTTAACATATCGCCATAAGAACAAAGAATTACATTTTTCTCTTCAGCTAGATATATGGCCTTGTCAATTAAATGAATGGGTGTTACACAAACAGGACATCCTGGCCCATGTATCATATTCACTTCACGCGGTAATAGATCTATTATACCATTCTTAACAAGACTATGCGTTTGTCCACCACAGACTTCCATAATATTCCAATCTTGCGAAACAATGGACTTGATTTTTTGAATGTAGCCTTGGGCTAACTCTTCATCTCGATATTCATTGACGAACTTCATACTTCACGGTATATTCCATCAATTTACCTATTCTTTAGGACGATCGAGCCTGAATCTCAGCATATATCAGCTGGCCAAAAGAGATATTTTCATCATTGGGAGATAAGTCCTCATGGAACATGAGATCGAATCGATCATTTAGATGAAAAATTATTAAATCAACTAGTAATGTGTTTTGAAATACCCCACCACTAAAGCCAATTTTTGACACTTTTTCCTCAATCGCAACTTCCTTTATCCAGTGGACTAGTGTAAGGTGATACTTGGCTGCTATCATACTTAGATCAACTTCTTTTGATATATCATCAATTATGTCAGTCATCAGATCTTCAACAGATAACCTCCCTGTTGTATCTGTTTTGAAATAGGACTGCTCATAGTCGATACCCAATTCCTCAAAATGTGTTTCGGCAGCATCTTGCAAATAACTTGCAGCCTGCCCTTCATATGATTGAACATCTAATATACCTAACAAGGAGGCCACCCCATCAAAAAGACGCCCTATACTTGAAGTTTGTCTTCCATCCTTCTTACTTAATAATTGGTTATAGACTTTCCATTCTGCCTCTGAGAACTTTGGCTTCAATATTCTACTTGCAATATCTAGATCATGACAAAGGGCTAGTGCTGCAAGTCTTGGTTCTCTAGCCATTTTATCATTGGCCAAATGATGATAATATGTCAGATGAGTGCACCGGTCAAATCGATAAGTCCCATAGGTGAAAAACTCGCCACCCCAAATATGGTCATCGCTACCTATACCCGTCCCATCCCAGATGACACCTAACACTTTTTCATCAGAATCAATCAAACCGTGTTCACCCAGCAAGGCTGAAAAATGTGCAATATGATGCTGAATCTTCAGTACAGGAATCCCTAGGTCTTGCGCAAGTTGAATTCCTTTGATTGTGCTTATATAACTAGAATGCAAATCGACAACAACCAACTCTGGTCTCACTTCAAGTAATTGCATCAAATGATCAAGGGTATGTTGATAGTTTTCTCCAGTGTCATAATGATCTAAATCCCCGAGATATTGACTTATGTAAATGTTCTCATTTTGTTGAATGGCAAGTGTACTTTTTAAATAAGCCCCCATCGAAAGCGTGGTTTTCTGGCTAAATTCTAACCCTGCATTGAAATACGAAGGTGCCAATCCGCGAGATCTGCGAATGACAATTCTCTTTTTGAAATAGTTTGAAAAAGTGACAACACTATCATCTTGAGGAATTACAATCTCTCGATTATTGACTAATATATAGTCAGCTATTTCTGAAAGTTCTTCAAGAGCTTTTTCGTCTTGAAAAACGATTGGGGCATTGCTAAGATTACCACTAGTAGCCACTATTGGACTTTTATATTCTTGTAGCAACAGTTGAAAAATGGGAGCGTATGGCACCATTATTCCAACCCTTGATAATCCATCACAAACTCCCTTAACTATATGATGGCTATCAGATTTTTTTACCAATACAATCGGTGAAACGCCATCTGCAAAAGCATCTCGCTCAAATTCTGATAACTCATATCTATCCAAAGTTTCAATATGAGGAATCATCAAAGCCAGTGGCTTATCAGGCCTTCTCTTTTTTTGTCTTAATGTTGATATAGCATCTGAGTCCATAGCGCTACAAGTGATCAGATATCCTCCTATACCCTTAATAGCAACAATCTTTCCCTCTCTCCAAAATTTTGAAACTAAATTAATGACAGCCTGAAAATCAGAACTAACAACTGATTTTTGAGCATTATACAGCTCTAATCCGATACCACATGAAGAGCACGAAATAGACTGAGCATAAAACCTGCGATTAGAAGGGTCGTTATACTCTCTTTCGCATTGATCGCAAATCTCAAATGCGTCCATTTTCGTATTCTCCCTATCAATCGGTAAGTGGTGAATGATCGAGTATCTCGGGCCACAATCACAACAAGTGATAAATGGATATTGATATCTCCTATTTTTTGAATCTAATAAGTCAGAGGTGCAATTATCGCATGTAGCATAATCTGGAGTCAGAGCTAGGTTAGCGTACTCAGCATTTGAATCATGAAGAATCTCAAAAGCTTCATAGTCTATGAAAGGCTTTTTTAAAATTCTTGAGTTTGTGATTCGGGCTAAGGGAGGTGGATGAGACAGAAGCTCATCACAAAATAATTGCGCTATTTCCTCAGTCCCGCTGACCTCGACATGTAGACCATCTGCATCATTTTTCACCCATCCTTTTAATCCATACTCAAAAGCCTTATTATATACAAATGGTCTAAAACCAATCCCTTGGACGAGACCTGTAATATGAATATTCCATGTTTGGAAGCTAGACTTCATTTTATCTAGGGTAAGACCTAAAGATGTACATCATATAGAGAAGATAGCGCAATATCTATTCTTCTCCAGTTCTGAAAAATATATAAATTCTATATGATAAAAGGAGTTATAAGCCCCCAAGGCTAATAACGACGTGATGGGGCTTTTTTATTCGATCACAAGCTCCCAACCATCATAAGAACCACTTAAGGAAAGAGCTCTCTGGTGAAGTCTTAGTGTTGTATTACTGAGCTTATCTATAACCAACCGATCTTTCCTTGAAAAGGTAATCATGCTTGGGACCTCTTCTTCATCTGACTCAGAGATATCTTCTATCTTATAATTAAGTCCTATGAGAAAGTTACGATAGTCGAGCAAGTCTGCTACAGAATCGAATGTAGCATAATGAGATAAAAGTGTTTTATCTTGGATCAAGAACCCTTCGTTCTCCAAAGTCTTTAGGATACGACCATTGATCATGGTTTGAACGAGGTAGTCATCTGGATAAATAAAATCCATATAGACCTTCCACTCTGGGTCTAGTTTGAATTGATAATCGATATAACTGGGTGCATTATTCGATAACCATTGAGCTACCTCTGCAGAATCCTGGACATAGAAGTAATCTCTCACCTTACACTGATAGATCAGCCTGCCAGCATTTTCTACATACTGACGCTTGGATAATGAGCTATCGACATTACTGATCAAATCTTCAGACTCTTGTACAAATATGGAACTTGGATAGCCCTGAGGGTCACAGTCTAGAGATGTCTGTGAGATTTCTAATAAGTGAGGTAACTCTAGATATGGTGCATGATCATGAAGGTCCATCTGCACCATCATGAGCCCTGGCTGTCCTTGCCATACTGCTTCATAACTATCCCACTGAGATGTCAGATGAGATGAAAGTAATAAGAGTACCGCTAAGGTTATGGGTCTGAGAAACATTTACGAAAGTGAAGTGATCTTGTGAGTACTATGCCTATGTCTTTCTCTTTTTCTTCTTCGCTGCTGGGAATAACACATTGTTCAAGATCAAGCGATAGCCCGGCGAAGTCGGATGAAGATTAAGATCTGTCTCGGGGTCCTCTACATAGTGACGGTAATCCTCAGGATCGTGTCCTCCAAAGAAAGTCCATGTGCCATAGCCATGTGTGCCGTGGAGATATCGTGCTTCATTCACACTTTTATTTTCACCTAAGATGAGGACGTCTGATTTTATATGGTCACGATCATACGCAGTCGTCTGCCCCATGAATCCCTTAACTGTGCGAGTATGATTTTGGGTAAGCATCGTCGGTATCACATCCCACTTGGCAGAAAAATCAAAAAGCGAGAAGTAATCTACTTCAGGTTTTACCGCCCTCTTCTGGGGTGACATGTCTATAGACGAGTATTCGTACTCCATCGGATTACGCACTAATGTCCAGTCCTTGAATGCGAATGTCTGGGAAAAATCGAGTTTATCTTGAGCACTTGCATCAGCACCGTCACCATCGTACATCTTCTCGCAGATATCCAATCCACTCGCGGCCAAGGCTATATCAAAAGAGTCCGTCGCACTACACATCGCAAACATAAATCCACCGCCCTCTACATACTCCTTGATTTTCTTAGCCACAGATAGCTTGAGCTGGCTCACCTTAGTAAATCCTAAGCTTCTTGCCAGTTCTTCCATCAGCCTTTGATTCTCTCTATACCAAAGCTCTGTATGATATGATCTGTAGAACTTGCCATACTGGCCTGTGAAGTCTTCATGATGAAGGTGTAACCAGTCATACTGGGCTAGCTTATCCGTCATAACCTCGCGGTCGTATATTGTCTCATAAGGGATCTCAGCATACGTAAGGACCAACGTCACGGCATCATCCCATGGTTGGATTCGATCTCCTCTAGCGTTAAACTCTGGCGTGTAGACAGCGATCTTGGGTGCTTTCTCAAGCTTGATTACATCCTGATTACGCTCAGGATCCGCTATCTCTGTACGTATCGATGCAAAGGCTCCATTAGATATGACGCGATAGTCAACATCGCGAATTTTACACTCAGCTTCTGCTAAAGCTGTATGCTCAAAGGCAAATGCTCCACCTTCATAATTGAGCAACCAATAAGCCTCTTGGCCATTGTTCAGCACCCAATATGTCATACCGTAAGCCTTTAGATGACTTTTTTGCTGCTCGGCATCCATCGGTATTAATATGTATGATGCTGATAGCTGAAGACATGCACTCAACAAGAGTACGATAAGAGAGATCCTAGTGAAATTCATCAAAGTATATGCTTTATAGTGCTTAGGTAACGCATCAAACAGCAAAATAGTCACAAGAATGGTCAGTTTTATTATTTACTTAAAGGATCGTGATAACCAAGCAAGGCGTCTATAATATTCTCATCTTTACACTTGTAGTTAGCGACCTTTTGTGGAGCAGATAAGTTTTCAATATCCTTCTTGGTTTTCAGTACTTGCTTTGATAGGAGCGCTGATCTTCGCATTCCTGTTATACTACAAGTTCAAAGGGTTCGATGGTAAGCGAGGTTGGCTAAAACCAGTCCTTTATACTCTGCGCTTCATACCTATATTAGGCATAGGTCTACTCTTACTAGGTCCTCTTATTAAACAACTTCTCGAAGAAACTAAGAAACCTGTCGTCGTTCTCTTAAGTGATGATAGCAGATCCATCAACCAATGGGTTGAAAGAAGTGAGACCACAGATCCTACCTCTGCTATGAGTCAGCTAGCTCAGAATCTGTCCGAATCCTACGATATCGAGCACTATAGCTTTGGAGAAGATATCCAGTTGATAAGCGAGGATACATCTCGATATGACCAAGAGATCACTGACATCAGCAAGACACTGAAGTATATCAGTGACGTATACGAAGGTGAAAACCTAGGTGCAGTAATCTTAGCTACTGATGGCATCTATAATCAAGGGAGTAATCCTACCTATGCTAAGATTCGAGCAGATATACCTATCCATAGCATCGCTCTAGGAGACACAACTAGGAGAAGAGATATCTCGGTTGAGACAGTACTGCATAATGAAGTGGCTTATCTCGAAGATGAGATGATTACTCGAGTAGATATCAAGGCATCTAATGCTGCTGGCAGAAGTGCACGCCTTTCAGTGGAGAGAGAAACTCCTGGAGGATACCAAGTCGTAGAGCGTAGAGATATCAAAGTAAGTGGTGACGATTACTTCACATCAGAAGATATCCAGCTACAACTTAATCAAGCAGGTATCAATCACTTCAGATATAGCATCTCATATATCGATAATGAACTCAATAGGTCGAACAATACCAAAGACGTCTATATAGAGGTCTTAGACGCAAGACAAAAGATCAGCATCATCGCAGCCGCTCCGCATCCTGATATATCTGCTATCAAGCAGATACTCGAGCAAAACAAGAATTATGAGGTCGATATATTTATCAAGGACGTAGCCGTAACAGATATCGGCAGTACAGACGTGGCTATCTTTCATAACCTCCCTAGCTCAACGGTCAGTATCGACAACATCCTCAAAGCACTGTCTAGACAGTCTGTCGCTAAGATGTTTATCGTAGGCCAAGACACAGATCTAGGCAAGTGGAATAATGTACAGGATCAACTCACCATCAAAGGAAGTAGAGGTAATGCTAACAATGCTCAAGGATCTCTCAACCAAGATTTCGACTACTTCACGATAAGTGATGAACTAAAGAATCAAGTAAAAGACTTCCCTCCTCTTGCTTCTCCCTATGGAGAGTATAGCATAGGGGGACAAAGCGATGTTATGCTGTATCAGCGCATTGGAGATATAGGTACAGAGTTTCCTCTTTTAGCCTTTAGTGATGCAGATGGGTCAAAGACAGCTTATCTCTTAGCTAACGATATCTGGCGCTGGAAACTTTATGATCACCTTCAGCATAGCAACTTCGATATTATCTCAGAGCTGCTTGAGAAGTCGATCACCTATATATCTACTAAAGAGGACAAACGCAAGTTTCGAGTGGGCACTAATGATAACGTCTTCCTCACTAATGAAGACGTCATCTTCACTGCAGAGCTCTATAACAACAACTACGAGCTGATCAATGATCCAGAGGTAACCCTTCAGATGACTTCTTCTGATGGCAGCCAATTTGACTATACTTTCTCGACTACAGATCAAGCTTATGCACTTGACATAGGTCGATTACCGTCGGGCACCTATAACTATACTGCGAGTACCACATGGAGTGGAGAAAAATACAAGGATGCAGGGCGTATAGTAGTCAGAGACATACAGTTTGAACTCTATGACCAAGAGGCTCGTCACGAGCTTCTGTATAGCCTTGCAGAGCGCACAGGGGGCTCAGTTACTTACCCTACTAACATCGCATCTCTTGGTACAAGTCTTCTATCCTCGGACAAGATCAAACCAGTGATCTACCAGAGCACAGTGACTAAACCTTTACTGGATAACAAGTGGTTACTTCTTTTCTTGATTATACCGCTGATCTTGGAGTGGGCACTCCGCCGGTATTTTGGTAGCCTGTAATAGGCTTTCCTTCTTTTCACTTTCGTAAATACTTGGGCCCTAAAAAGGGAAAAGCTGGTCATGATATCAGATGACCAGCTTTTGCAAATTATAATCCCATGAACATAAATCTTAAGATCACATCTGACCTTTTTACTCAATATATATTAACTCAAAAAACTTTTAAATTTCTAAAGGCCGCAGAGCCTTCATATGTTTGTTAATAGAATGCTACGGTGCCGAAGCGGTGCAACAATCTATTAACAAATCATAATCCCATGAACATATCCGAAATCATGACTGCGATCTCGTTAGCCGCGTTTGTCATTGTTTCTTGATACAAGTATCTATAATGATTCACGTGAATTCAAATACAAAAATCAACTATTGTTTTATGATAAAATAGATCATAAATTATGTATATAATTGATTATCAATTAATTACGATAATTCATAATTACAAATTGTTGTATTTTCTTACATCACGAGGTCAAAATCAGGGAGATTTTTCTTTATCAAAAGAAGAGAAAATAGTCTTCTGGACGACTAAAAAGGAGAGCTATAGCGATCATCAGAGGTAAATTCAGGATCAGCCAGAGTCCTTATAAAGGCCACTAAAGCCCTTCTATCATCCTCATCCATATCGAGGACTCTTAGATTTGGATCTACATTACGAGCAAAGACAACACCTTGGCTATAGTGATCGAATACTTCATCTAAGGTATCAAATCGACCATCGTGCATGTATGGAGCACTAAGCTCTATGTTGCGAAGAGTAGGCACTCTGAACTTTCCGGCATCAAATACCCTGTCAGTCACAGCTTGTAGGCCGATATCAGCAAGATTGACTTGATCAGTATCTTCTAGACCATTATTAAAAAACTCATTCGTCGTGAAGAGCGGTGCATTATGACAGTGGCCACACTCAGCATGCCGAGATATATCTGGCTCTATATCAAAGAAGATATTATGACCAAGGAGCTCTTCATCTGTAAATACATCATCGCCGGAGACGACTCTGTCGTACTTAGATTGGCCACTACTTACCAAAGATCTTTCGAACTGTGCTATGGCCATAGCTGCCATTTCCTTAGTGATCTCTGACTCAGCAGTAATACCAAATGCTTTTCTAAAGAGTCCTGGATAGTCCTCATCTACTTGCAAATCTGCGATCACATCGGTCCAAGTATTATGTAACTCTATGGGATCTTCGACTGGTAGAAGAGCTTGCTCTTCTAGTGATCTTACGCGCCCATCCCAAAAGAAGCCATTATTATTAAAACCAATGTTCAACAAGCTCATGGAGCTTCTCACACCGGTAAGACCATCGACACCTGGACTGACAGCAAGGTTATCAGTAAAGTTAGCCTCGGGGAGATGACAGCTAGAGCAACTTAATGTATTATCTACTGAAAGTATCGGATCATAAAATAGTCTTCGTCCAAGAGCTACTCCATCAACAGTCATCGGATTGTCCTCCGGGATGACCATCTGAGGGAAGTGATCAGGAAGATTGAATTCATAGGGTAGCGGGTTAAACTCTATGTCTTGTAAAGACGTCGGAGTCATCTCCTTATCACAAGCCGAAAGGAATATTATAAAACCAAGTAGAGCTACTATAGCCTTCATCAAGATTTATAACGCCCAGTATATATCGATTGTTTTTTAAGAAGCGGCCTCCACCTCTGCCATGATCTTCTTGACGATCTTCTTTACTTGCGAAGAGAAGTCTTTTTGTAGGATCCAGTGATAGTAGTTTTTATCCTTACTAAACACATCTGCTACCTTCTGATTAGTGTACTTACCAAAGTTAAAGATGATATCACCTTTATGATCTCTACGCAGTCGCTGTGTAAAATCTACCGTGCGATAATCACTGATAAACTCATGGATAGCACGCATATCATTTTTGATAGGTGCTTTAGTTACGAAGCCATCACCATCGATGTAGTCGACACCCTCATACTTGACGATCTGACCAGCGAAAACCTCTATGGTAGCACGCACATCAGCAAGTGCATCATGGGCTCCCTCAAGCTCTTTCTGGCAATAAAACTGCAGAGCAGCTTTCAGCGTCCTTGGTTGCATCTTATAGAAAATCTTCTGGACGTCGATTGTTCTTCTTTCTTCAGCATTGAGTTCGATACCGTTTCTAAAAAGCTCTTCTGTCAACATAGGCAGATCAAATCTGTCAGAGTTATATCCAGCAAGGTCAGCATCGCCGATGAAGTCGGCGATCTCCTGAGCATATTCAGAGAAAGGAGGTTTGTCCTTGATCATGTCTGGTGTGATCCCATGTACTTGCATGGCTTCTGCAGAGATCGGTATCATAGGATTTACCAGAAACTCGCGCTCTTCTGGTTGACTTCCATCTTTCTTATACTTGATCAAGGCGATCTGGATGATGCGATCTTTTAACACATTAAGTCCAGTCGACTCGATGTCAAAAAAGACGATGTCATTATCTAAGTTAAACTCAGTAAGAAGAGAGGTCGGTTGTGATTCTTGTGATTTATCACTCGACGATGTATCGAATAAATCCATTGGCTAGTCTTGTGTTTATAGTGCCATCTGAGGATCCTACTAAAAAACAAGCAGAGACATCAGGCTGACTTGCGATAAAGGTAGCAGCTTTTGCATAACCCATGGCCATACATGCCGTAGCAATCGCGTCAGCATCTATACACATGTCGGTGATGATGCTTACACCTAATAGTGAATCTTGATATGGGTAGCCCGTCGTCGGGTCCATCGTATGCCCATAGATATGATCTCCTACTCGATGGAAGTTTCTATAGTTACCACTACTAGCCATCGCTTGATCTTCGAGTTGGATGATAAGTTCTACATCCCTAATATCTGCATCTGGAGAAGGTGTAGATATCCCAAGTGTCCAGATATTGCCTTTTGCATTGACACCCTTTGCGACAGCTTCACCTCCGATGTCTACCAAGTAGTTTTCACTTCCAAAGGTCTCAAGGATATGAGCGACGTAGTCCACTGCATAGCCTTTAGCCAAAGCGCTCATGTCAAGTTCTTGAGCCTGATTATAATTTTTAGTGACAGCATTATTTGTAAGATCCCATTTATTCAAGCCTACTAGCCGCCTGATCTTATCAACTGCGGAGGAATCAATATCTCTGACGGCCTTCTTCTTGTGATATCCAAATCCCCAATAATTCACCAAAGGCATAACGCTTATGTCCATGTAGCCACCAGTCTCCTCATACCAGTGCTGAGCTCTATCAAGATTATAACTCAAGTGCTTGTCATCTATACCGAAAGGCTTGTGGACAGTTGACTGATTGATCAGTGATATATCCGAATCCTCGATGTAAGTAGAAACTGCTTGGTTAATTTCTTTGAGGGTACCATCGACGATGGCCTTGATCATAACTGAGGTCACTAGAGAGTCGGGATACTTAGAAGTTACCTTGTAGTAGGTACCCATCGTCTGTCCTGAGATCTCATGATATTTATCTGTAGACTTGCTCTTATCAGACTTACAACTTACAAGCAAGCTGATAACAAGCAGTGAGACAACTATCCTCATGTACTCTGTTTAAGCAATACCTTCTTCTATCGCTTTCTCTTGAGCATTATGAAGCTGGACAGGGTCCTTCCCTTTTCGGAGCTTCATATTCAAGAATTCTACTAGCAAAGAGAATGCTATAGCAAAATATAAGTAGCCTTTAGGTACTGCACCGATCTCACTTCCAAAGAAGGATAGATGCGCCAGATGCCCTCCTTCGATGATGAGCATAAAACCAATCAGGATCAAGAAGGCTAAGCCTAACATCTGGATAGTCGGATGCTTGTTCACAAACTTCCCGATAGGATGCGCGAATACCATCATGATACCAACCGATAAGACAACTGCGATAATCATGATCAGCAGCGCTCCGTACACACCATTAGTCATGCCGACCGCCGTCAAGATGCTATCGAAAGAAAAGACGATATTAATCAATACGATCTCGACGATGACCTTAGACATGGTTGATACTGTCTTTTTACCACTTCCTCCTAACTCTTCATGAGATTCGAGTTTGTGGTGGATCTCAGTTACACTTTTATAGAGTAGGAATACTCCACCAACTATAAGTATCAAAGACTGGCCTGAAAATCCAGCTTTCAACCATGATGTATCGATGTTGATCCATGGAGCATTCATGGCGATGAGCCAAGAGATACCTAGAAGTAGGACGATCCTTAAAAACATTGCTAAGAACAAACCTATGTTCGTTGCTTTCGCTTGCTTTTCTTCAGGAAGCTTGTTAGCCGCCAGCGTGATAAAGATGATGTTATCTACACCTAATACGATCTCTAAGAACGTAAGAGTTAATAGACTCATCCACACCTCTGAACTTGCCCAGTTAGGCATGTCGATTAGAAACATACTTATCATCTCCATATCTCCTACGTTGATTAGATTATCCTTCGGGTTCCTCTATGCCTTGTTGCATACCAAAACCAATACGGTTGATTTGCTGACCTGGCTGATCGTCATCATAATTCTCCCAGTCGATTAACTCCTTGAAGAACCCATCGAAGATACCTAAGAGCAATTGATCATTAAATTCTGGTGGAGCGTATATACCGATCATTTTGGGTGGCTTCGGTTGCATGAGACCTTCTATCAAAGGATACGTCATCCATGCCTGCACCTTTCCGTTGAAGAGCTGACTGAAGATCAAGGAGCCTTTGTCCTTGATGATCGTCCTCTTATTAACTCCGTCGACATTCTCTGCGATACCACTGATCGCCTTCCCTAGCGAGAAGGTAATCGACTCAAGATTCTCGAAGCGCTCCTCTACCTCGATCTGAGCAGTGATGCCTGTGTGCTTTAAGATCTCCTCCGAGGTATCATGTATTTGCTTCTTTAGTCCATTGCCCCAAGAATTTCTGAAGGTGACTACCTGATCGAGGATATCCGTATACCTCGAAGCTCTGTCTTTTATAGCTGTATATTTCTCCATCTTGTTTTACGCCATTTTATGATTGTAATCCAGTAACATCAACCGAAGACCATTGATCGTCAACTCTGGATCAATAAATTCAAAGATATCTCCTAGCGGCGTCATCACAAAAGATAATCCGCCTGTGGCAACCGCTTTATAATCAGCACCTACTTCGTCACGAATCTTAGCAATCAGTTCTTTTGCCATGCCGACATAACCCCACAGTATCCCAGCTTGCATAGCATGGGTAGTATGTAAGCCGATGACTGACTTGGGCAACTCTAGTGGTATCTCTGGCAACTGAGCTGTCTGATTAGCCAGCGCCTTCATCGCCGTTTTGATCCCTGGTGCTATCGCTACTCCAAGTATTAACCCCGTCTCATCCACTGTCGTAAATGTAAGCGCCGTACCAAAGTCAACCACTATGCAAGCCTCTCCTAGTCGTTGGTAAGCTGAGTATGCATTAGCTACGAGGTCGGTCCCTATCTCATAGGGTCGTGGCACTTTATATCCTAATGCCTCGTAAAGATCTGGTCCGACAACAACTACGTCATGGCGAAAGACTCCCTCTAGGACTTCCTTCATCGTCTCACGAAGATCAGGTACAACAGTACTAAGTACTACACCCTCTACCTTCGATATATCGACTTGATGTTCTAGGATAAGATTCCTGATTTCGACTTGATAGTAGACAGGTCGGTCATCACTCTTCTGAGTTGGCATCCTCCAGAAGTGTTGCCACTTCTCATCATAGTATATACCCACTACGACATTGGAGTTACCTATATCTACTGCAACTATCATGTAGTCTAAAGGATCATTTGATTTTAAAAGCTCTCTTGATTTTGGTTGTGTAGTCTAACTTCTCCCATGGAAACGTCTCAACGTTTATCTTTTTCGTTTTGCCACTTCCGTCAGTGAAGGAAACAGTTTTTTTCTGCGGCACTCTACCCATATGACCATAGGCCGCTGTATCGCTATATATCGGCGTACGAAGCTTGAGTCTTTTTTCAATCGCATAAGGTCGCATATCAAATATCTCATAGATCTTCTTAGCAATCGCTCCATCTGACATCTCCACATTGGCAGTACCATAGGTATTGACATAGATGTTAGTTGGTTTGGCTACTCCGATAGCATATGATACTTGTACAAGCACCTCGTCACAGAGACCAGCTGCCACCATATTCTTAGCTATATGTCTCGTTGCATACGCAGCAGAGCGATCTACTTTAGAAGGATCTTTTCCACTGAAGGCTCCTCCACCATGTGCTCCTTTACCACCATAAGTATCAACGATGATCTTTCTACCGGTAAGACCAGTATCACCATGAGGACCACCGATGACAAACTTGCCAGTAGGATTCACATAGTACTTGATCTTGTTGTTAAAAAGCTTTTGCACACTTCGTGAACATTGTTTTTTTACAGCAGGTATGATCACTTTGATCACATCATTTTTGATCTGCGCCAACATCTTCGAGTCGCTTTTCATAAAGTCGTCATGCTGTGTACTGATGACGATAGAATCAATTCTTATTGGCTTGTTGTTATCATCATATTCTATCGTTACCTGAGACTTTGAGTCTGGGCGCAGATACTTCATCTTCTTTCCTGCCTTTCTAACCTTCGCTAGTTCTTGAAGTAGCTTGTGTGAAAGGTCTAAGGCCAAAGGCATATAGTGCTCTGTCTCATTTGAGGCATATCCGAACATCATTCCTTGATCACCCGCTCCTTGATCTTCTTTTTTCTTACGCTCAACACCCTGATTGATATCTGGGCTTTGCTCGTGGATAGAAGAGAAGACGCCGCAGCTATTCGCCTCAAACATATACTCAGACTTCGTATATCCGATACGCTTGATAACATCTCTAGCTATCTGCTGTACATCGAGATAAGTAGATGACTTGACTTCACCTGCAAGTACAACTTGTCCAGTTGTTACTAATGTCTCACAAGCAACTTTGGATGATGGATCAAATGCTATAAAATGATCAACTAGTGCATCAGATATCTGGTCAGCTACCTTGTCTGGATGACCTTCTGATACAGACTCCGATGTAAATAAATATGGCATGTTATTGTTATATGAAAATTAAGTCGCGAAGATGCGTATTCTTTATTTTATATCCGTTACTAGGAGCCTATTATCATTAAGATAGACCTCCAATAAGTCACCTTTTTGCACAGAGCCAACGCCCTTAGGAGTGCCTGTGTATATCAGATCCCCCTTGTGCAGGGTAAACCTATGTGATATGAAACTCACTACAGTTGGTATATCGAATATCATATCCTCAGCAGATCCATCTTGTACAACCACGCCATTCTTCTTGAGTACGACACGGGCTTTCTTCATGGCTTCCATATCCATCTCGATAAAGTCTCCGATCGCTGCGCTAAAGTCGAAGCTCTTAGCAAGTTCCCAGGGATGACCCTTCTTCTTGCACTCTGCCTGTATATCACGAGCTGTAAAGTCGATCCCAACTGTGATGCCGCTGATAAAGTCTTTGACTCTCGATGGCTCCAAGGACTTAGCTGACTTTCCTATTCGGATGACGATCTCACCTTCGTAGTGAATATTGGAAGAAAAGTCGGGATAGTAAAAAGTCAATCCGCTTGGCAGTAGAGCCGTCTTTGGCTTCATAAATACCACTGGAGAATCAGGTACTGAGCTATTCATCTCAGCGGCATGGTCAGCGTAATTTTTTCCTATGCAAAAGATCTTCATGAGTATCTAACGTTCATAAGCCCAACTAAATCTTTTACCTCCTTAACCGTCTCTTGTGCCTTTTTTCTGATGTCGGCCGACGACGCCTTGATGGCATCTTTGAGTGCTCTTTTATCTGCTGTCAGTTCTTTTCTTTTCTCCCACATCGGCTCGAGCATAGCGACTAAGCTATCCGCTACAGCTTGCTTGAGGTCGGCATACTTGAGCTGTCCTGACTTGTGATCATTGATCAAGTGATCATATGCCTTCGGAGAGTCCCCAGAAGCCAGTAAAAGCTCAAAGAGATTTTGAACCCCAGGACTCATCTCCTCTCCAGTGGTCTCTCCTGTATCCGTAACCGCCGATCGAATCTGCTTACGTAACAATGCCTCTTCTGCAAATACACTAATAAAGTGCTTCGCTCCTGCGCTCTTACTCATCTTGCGACTCGGGTCTGCTGTAGAATTAATCTTCGGCGTCTCAGTGAAGAGGGTATCTGGTAAGACAAAGTATTCTTTACCTACCTGATGATTAAATCGCTGTGCGATATCTCTTGTCAGTTCAAGATGCTGCTCTTGATCCTTCCCTACTGGTACAAAGTCGGCCTTATAAATCAGGATATCAGCCGCCTGCAGTACGGGATAATCAAAAAGGCCTGCAGATATATAACTTTCATTATTAGACTCCTGCTGCGACTTACTCTTATCCTTAAACTGTGTCATGCGAGTGAGCTGTCCATAAGAACAAAAGCAGTTAAAGATCCAAGACAACTCTGAGTGCTCAGGGACTAAAGACTGAATAAAGATGTTAGACGGTTCGAGTCCTGTAGCTACTAAGTCCATGATCAACTCCCATGTGTTATTGCGGAGCTTCTTAGTATCGTAAGGCATAGTCATGGCATGATAATCGACGATGCCATAGACACACTCATATTCTTTCTGAAGATCTACCCAGTTTTTGACAGCTCCAAAATAGTTGCCAAGGTGCATCTGCCCAGTTGGCTGTATGCAGGATAAGACTGTCTTTTTCATGATGTTGGTGTTCAATCAATATTTACGAAAGTGATCTAAGAAGGTATGACAGCTATCGCCGATATCTCAACATTCACATACTTCGGCAAGGCGCTCACCTCTACTAATGCTCGCACAGGTGCAGTGGCCTCATCGAAGTAGGTAGCGTAGACGGTATTGATACGTCCATAGTGCTGCATGTTCTTCACAAAGACGCTGCACTTCACGACGTCTTCGAAGGAGCATCCAGCGTTCTTGAGTACAGCTCCAAGGTTAGACATTACTTGATGTGTCTCTTCCTCGATACTATTCTGTACGAGCTCGCCCGTCTTTGGGTCAAGAGCAATCTGACCAGAGAGATAAAGCGTCTGACCTACCTTCACGGATTGGTTATATGGACCTACCGGGCTTGGTGCATCTGGAGTATTTAATATTTCTTTCATAATCGTGTCATTATAAACAAAGAAGCCCCTACGTCAATGACGTAAGGGCCATAAAATTATGCCTTGCTACGAACTTACAAAGTCTTAATCCAGATCTTCGTCAGCTTGTATCACTACTTGGCCCTTGTAGTACATACTACCCTCGTGCCAATATGCGCGGTGGTATAGATGTGCCTCACCAGTAGTCTTACATATAGCGACCTGTGGAGGAGTCGCTTTCTTATGCGTTCTTCTCTTACGCTTGCGCTGCTTTGATATTCTACTTTTAGGATGTGCCATTGTTCACATTTATAATGTTAGAGGTCATGGACCTCAATAGTTTCTTAATTATCTAAGTCGAGATCTTCGAGCGCTTGCCAAGGGTTATTTTCTTGGGTCGGCGTCTCAGGACTCGGTTCTTGGTCGAGTGCATCTAGAGCTGCGTGATCACAATGTACATAGTCCTCACCTTTACAATCTCTTAGATTAGTCAAAGGTAGGTGAACATGTATCGATTCATATATATAGGTACTCAGATCTATATGACTTGTCTGTGTATCTAGATAGTACACCTCATCCTCTTGGATTTCTGGTGCATCCTCGATCTTGAGGATAATGCGATCTTCGAAAGAGATAGGCACGTCGATCTCAGTTAGACATCTATCACATGCGGCTCGATCCGCGCCATCCGCACTTAGCAGTATGACGATCATCCGATCTCTTTTCTCTAGTTGTATGTCAACATTGAAGCTTCCTGCTTTAATCTTCGACTTTTCGAAGTGCTTAAAAAAAACTTCATCCACTCTGAAGGTATATGAATACTCTCCATTTGCTAGGCCAAGGTACGGTATGGTCATCGCATCAAGACTGCTCATGTCAGAGTTCAGTTTTTCAAAATGGAGCGCAAAGATAGTATAAGAATAGTGGAAATAGCAATGGTCTCGCAAAAATGGTTTTAAGCCTATTGCATGCACCAACCATATCTACTATCACCCCAAGCTTCCTATCATATCCTCAGGCCTCACCCACTGATCAAACTCCTCAGAGGTCATGTATCCTAATGCTAGTGCTGCTGCCTTCAGCGTAGTGCCCTCTTTGTATGCCTTCTTAGCGATGTCACCGGATTTGTCGTAGCCGATCTTTGTATTCAGAGCAGTCACTAACATCAGTGAATTATCTAAGTGTTCTTTGATGCGCGGGCGGTTAGGTTCAAGCCCAGCGAGACAATTATCTGTAAAGCTCATACTTGCATCTCCTATAAGTCTCGCAGAAGTCAGGAAGTTATAGATCATCATCGGCTTGAAGACATTGAGCTCGAAGTGACCTGTCATGCCTCCTACATTGATCGCAACATCGTTACCGATGACTTGCGCCATCGCCATAGTGAGTGCTTCAGCTTGAGTAGGATTGACCTTGCCTGGCATGATCGAAGAACCTGGCTCATTAGCTGGTATATTTATCTCACCGATGCCACTCCTTGGGCCGGAGGCAAGTAGTCTGATGTCATTGCCAATCTTCGTCAAGGCACATGCAGCAGTCTTCAGTGCACCGTGCGACTCTACGATGGCATCATGAGCTGCTAGTCCCTCAAACTTATTTTCTCCCGTAACAAATGGCAATCCTGCTAAGTCAGCGATCTGCTGCGCAACATCCTCAGCATATCCTTTGGGTGTATTCAGTCCAGTCCCCACTGCTGTACCTCCTAGTGCAAGCTCAGCGAGATGTGGAAGCGTATTTTTTATGGCTCTGATGCTGTGACTCACTTGAGATGCATAGCCACTAATCTCTTGTCCAAGGGTCACAGGTGTTGCATCCATACAGTGAGTCCGTCCGATTTTTACCACATCCTTATAGGCTGCTGACTTCTCGGAAAGTATCGTGTGCATCCTCTCTAGTCCCGGAAGAGTAACCTCTGTGATCATCTTATACGCTGCGATGTGCATCGCAGTTGGGAAAGTATCATTAGAAGACTGCGACTTATTCACGTCATCGTTAGGGTGCAGTGCTTTATCGCTATCAGTTAGGGCACCTCCTTGGAGCACGTGACCACGGTTGGCGACGACTTCATTGACATTCATATTAGTCTGGGTACCACTACCTGTCTGCCAGACAACCAACGGAAACTGATCATCAAGCTGACCATCACTGATCTCATCACAGACCTTACCGATGAGGTCTGCTTTATCCCCATCGAGCACGCCTAGCTTATGGTTAGTCATAGCAGCTGCTTTCTTCAAGATGGCATATGCCTTGATGATTTCGATGGGCATACGCTGACCACCAATCTTAAAGTTTTGAGTACTGCGCTGTGTCTGTGCTGCCCAATATGCATCGGCTGGCACATCTATATATCCTATAGAGTCTTTCTCTTTTCTTGTATTCATGATGTTCTCTTATTCTTACTTCTAATCAATACAAATGTAAACTTCTTATCTTCGTCAATGTTCTTTTTAGAATAAGACAAATGAGCAAATAATATAGGCTCATAGTCAGTTTATACATCTTAAAACAATAAGAATATGCCATTTGAATTACCAGCGTTAGGATACGCTTATGACGCACTCGAGCCAGCTTTTGATGCACGCACTATGGAGATCCACCATACGAAGCATCACAACGGGTATACTAACAAGCTAAATGCCGCTATCGAAGGGACTGACCTTGCCGGCAAAAGCATAGAGGATATCCTTACATCATTAGACATGACTAATGGTGCCGTAAGAAATAATGGAGGTGGATACTATAATCACAGAATGTTCTGGGAAGTAATCGCACCAGAAGGTAGAGGCCGACTTTCTGGACCTCTTGCTGATGCTATCAATGCAGCTTATGGATCCTATGATGGATTTAAAGAAGCATTTGCGAAAGCGGCAGGAACAAGATTTGGATCTGGATGGGCATGGTTATGTGCTCAAGAAGGCGGTAAAGTAGAGATCTGCAGTACTGCTAACCAAGACAACCCACTGATGCCAGGCATCGGTTGTGGTGGCGCTCCGATCATGGGGTTAGACGTATGGGAACATGCATACTACCTCCACTATCAGAATAGAAGAGCAGACTACATCCAAGCTTACCTAAGCATAGTGAACTGGAATAAAGTAGAAGCGAACTACGACGCAGCACAGTAGCGATCGTATCACTCAAGGTAAATGATAGCCTCCTTCAAATGAAGGGGGCTTTTTTTGTTTTGTTCCTTTCTTATCCGTTGTGCAGCGTCTCCTGAGGCAAGACTTTGATCACGCCTATCCAATAGTTATGCAAACCTCATTATTGTTGCGCCCGAAGACGCAACTTAAATTTATGAAAAACACTGTGTTGTCTTTCGCGTCTCGCGACAGACTTTCTCTTATGACGACTCCTCCCTCTT
>CAZXIE010000022.1:16968-36898 GCA_964640065.1 uncultured Saprospiraceae bacterium | reverse complement strand
TTACAATTATCCGCACCTAACGTTGAACTTGAGGAAAATTTCTCGGTAGAAAACAATACTACACTGACCGTGGATAACGATGGATGTAACTAGCTAATTCATCTAAAGAACTCGCTTCTTTTCGACTCTGATTATAGCTTAAATAAGGGAACCTGAAGCCCTAAGAGTCATTCATATATCGACTAAAAGAATATAACCATAGAAGTAGTTAGAATCTGAATAATAAAAACATTGGATAACTTGCGCTGGACGGATCATACTTCTTAGTATGCACTTCATATATGAACAAGATTTTACGACAGACCTTCTTCATTTTCTTTACTATTTGCAGCAGTATAAGTCTACCTGCACAAAGTGCCTTACACGATTACTTCTCAGCCTACTCTGAGGGACAACCTCGTTTATGGGATCAGTCATCCAAAAAGTCCTCTGATAACATCAAGTGGGTGATAGCTTTTGGGCCTCTTAAAGGAGAAACTGTGGTCCTATATGAAAATGATTTGTTACCTCAAGAGCACATCGTAAACTCAACTACCCAGAAAAACCTTCGACTCGATCTACCCAAAACTTACTCTGGATACTTAGTATCAGATCCAAGTAAAAGTAAGGTTAGACTTACCGTTTCTAACCAACATCTTTTAGGTAGTATTGAGATTGGCAAGAAAAACTACTTTATAGAACCTGTATCTAATTTTACTGAACTCAAGAGCAATGCTCATGTATGGTATGACAGTGATCATGCCATCTCAACAAAAGAGACCTCATGTGCTTCAAGAGAAGTAGCTAAGCGCAGCCAAGAGTCTCATAACAGAATTACAAAATCTGAAGAGTGCCGAGTCTATGATGTGGCAATAGCTCTTGACTATGGATACAATGTCAAGCATGGAGGTATAGAAGGAGCGTTAGCCCAGTCCATATCTATTATGAATATGGTAGCAGGAGACTTCGATGATGCATTTGATCAAGAAATACAATTTAGAATAGTAGAGCATTATATATCAGACTGTAGCTCATGCGACCCTTGGGAACTCGATGATCATGCCCTAGTCTTCTTAAATCATTTTGCTTCTTGGGCCTCCACTGGCTTCTCGAGCAACTATGACATCGGACAGTTTTGGACGACCACTAATCTTTGGTACGGGTTCAATCCTTTAGGCTATCCAGACTATGGAGTCATAGGGTTTGCAGAAAACAACGTCTGTGATGGCGCTCATCAAATCATGGAAGATTATACGTCTCACGCTCCATTTCTCAGGACTCTCACCTCGCATGAATTTGGACATAACTTTGGTTATGATCATGATCCAGATCGATCTGGATATATCATGACTCCATCTGTAACAGATACTCGTAACTGGTCATTCAATTCTAAAAATTCTATAAATCAAATCTTACCCAGTTTGAGCTGTTATTCTAATTGCCTTGGAGAAGGCTGTGATGAGACATATACACTTACTCAGCCTGTGCTAGAATCCCACATAGCAGCTCACCAATCCATTATCTCATCAAGTGAGATAATCATCAATATCAACCTTAACCTCTCCGCACCTAATATCGAACTAGGTGCCAACTTCACGGTAGAAAAGAATGCTACTCTGACGACTGATACTGAAGGATGCAACTAGCTTACAGACGGGTCTATCAAGATAATTGTCTGAACGAATACACTTCATAGAAACTAGGTATTTACACTAGGTCTCATCTAGTGTTTTCACGGGTCAGATCCACTGGCCTAATCCCAATCTTTGGTCATGCTCTGAAAGAGACTCCATGATCTCCTAGGCGTACATCACACAATCTTAAAGTCTAGTTTTATGCGAAGTATACTTGCTGTACTATTAGTAACCTATTGTATTTTTCATTCCTCAGAACTCCATGGTCAAGTGCCCATATCTTCTACGCTCGACAAGCATTTCAGCAAGTATGAAGTTGGATCCATGACCAGTATGGCGCAAAGGTCAACTTCCCAAGCTATGTCATGGCAGATAGACATCGGAGATCTGACGAATCAAGAAGCAGTGCTTTTCGAGAATAACTTGTTCAGTCCAGACTACATCATATCCACATCAGAAGAATCGAGCATGCCACTAGTCGATATGCCAAAAACATACTCTGGTTATCTTATGAGTGATCCGACAAGCAAGATCAGGTTGACTATATATGATGGCCTATACTCCGCGTATGTGCAGACCGAAGAGACTACATATTACATTGAGCCTGTCAGTAATATTACTAATGAGGAATCAAGACTTCATGTCCTGTATGATGAAAGAGATGTCAAGCAATTAGAAGCCGGCACTTGCGCGGCTTCACAAGTACATAAAAAGTCATCGAAAATAGAATCATCCAACTTCAAAATGTCAGGGTGTCGCACTTATCAGTTGGCGATAGCACTAGACTTTGGCTATCAACAAAAACATGGAGGCACCTCAGGCGCCATCGCCCAATCCACGGCTGTGATGAACATGGTAGCTGGTGACTACGCTTCTTTCTTCGCTGATGAAGTAAGATTCGAAATAGTAGAGCATTGGGTATCAACTTGTAGTGCTTGTGATCCATGGACTTCGAGCTCAAATGTCTTTGACTTACTCGATAGTTTTACTTCGTGGGCACCTTCAGGATTTAATCGAGCTCATGATATAGGTCAGTTTTGGACAGATCGAGATGTCTTCGGAGTAGATGCTAGCGGAAGACAGTTCCGTAGTACTGTCGGCCTAGCCTGGCTGGATGTCGTATGTAGAAACTTTAGGTATCACGTACTTGAAGACTTTACCAGTACTAATTGGGGCCTTCGTGTACTTACCTCTCATGAGTTGGGACATAACTTCAGCTCTGATCATGATGCCAATGGCACCTCTTTTATTATGAGTCCATCGGTACAAAACACTGCCACATGGTCTAGCGCATCTAGAAACCAAATCAACAATGCTCTATCGCGTCACAATTGCTTTACAGCCTGCTCTAGTAATTCTAATTGTAACAATCTTGTCACACTTAGTAATCCCGTCTCTAGTAATATGCTCGAAGCGCGACAGTCCATTAGAACCAATGGAACTGTGCAGATAACTCAGGATCTTCATCTTTCGGCTCCTGACATACAGATCAACTCGATCTCAGTTTTCTCGGGTGCCGAGTTGACGATGGATTCGGATGGCTGTAACTAACTGACGATCTTTACTTGCTCTCCAGTACTCGCTGATTTTCTGATTGCATTAACGATGCGGATATCGTTTAGTCCATCGAGACCAGGCACTAAGACATCTCTACCCTCTTTGATGGCGATGGCATCATTATCCATCTGTATGGTCTGTTGATTTTCTACTGGATAGTCGATGATCTGACCATCTGTAGTTTCTCCTTTGAGTCCTAAGTAGGTCTGCATAGGTGAAAGCATATATGAACCGCCTTTGCAAGAGACTTGTAGGATATTGACATCTTCTCCGACGCTCGTTTTACCTGAGCCAAAAACTCCTCCTGGAAACTCTAGTACATATTCTGTCGTCTCATCCACTTCCGTAAATGTTTCAGGTCTCGTAGTACTGTGCTGCGCGCTGATCACGGCGATGGGCTCCATCTGACTCGCATGTCTGAGAGCATTGATCGTATAGACACCCATATCGTAGAGAGCACCACCACCCAATTCTTTTCTAAATCTCCAGTTGTCACCTATACCTCCCTTGTAGCCTGCCCCCGCGTACATAGCTTCTATATCGCCAAACTTCCCATCCTTCGTGATCTTGATGATCTCTTGCATATTAGGATCATGCTGACATCTGTAACCTATAGATAGGTAAACCTTATTCGATGCACATACGTCGATGATGTCTTGGCATTGCTGCACATCAAGTGCCATCGGCTTTTCGCACCACACGTGCTTACCAGCATTGGCAGCTATAGCAGCATACTTCGAGTGAAGACCAGTTGGAACAACGATATAAACCACATCGATGTCATCGTTATCGGCTATCTGATGCATGTTATCGTAGTCATAGACATTGGCATCAGTGATGCCATATTTCTCCTGCCATAAAGGGACTTTGTCAGGACTACCTGTTACGATGCCCTTTAGCTCGCAGTGCTTCGTCAATTGAAGTGCCGGTGCTAAAAGATCGGTGGAGTAATAACCAAGACCGACAAGCGCTATACCTAGCTTTTCTTTTGCAGGCTTGCTTGATGATTGCTTCTGTGAACAACTTATCAGTGGCGCTGATAAAAGTCCAGCTCCCATCAGAGATGCGTAGTCAATAAATTTTCTTCGTTTCATAAGTTTACTCTGATTGATAGGTATCTAATAACCAAGTGCCAAAATGTTCTATCCATTGATCTGAAGGAAGACCGAGATCTCTCATACCAAATCCATGTCCACCCTTCGCATACATGTGCAGTTCTGACTGCTGTCCTTCTTTAACCCAATCCTGATAGAGTTGCACACTCGCTGGTGCTAGTAATAAAGGATCGTCAGAAGCACATGCGACGAACATCGGTATCTTTCTAACTGGCACTTCTCCCTTATCAACAACGATCATCCATGGATAGATAGGAGCTATGAAGTCAGGCTTCTCCTCCTCCGTTGAAGTATAAATCGTATTCATAGTGACGGCTCCACCTGCAGAGAATCCCATCAGGCCCACCTTAGAAGGATCGATGCCGTAGGTCTCAGCATTCTCTCTGACATATTTTATAGCATGCTGAGCGTCGGAAGTTGATAGAACAAGCAATTTCCTAGCATTTATCTCTACCATCGGCCCGTCAGTCATAATCTCTTTTGTACCATCCTCGCCAGTAGGTACAAGTCTGTATTTCAATACAAAGGCGGTAACACCATGATCGTTGAGCCACTCTGCAACTTGTGTCCCCTCACTCGTTATGGAGTGAGCATATTGGCCTCCTCCTGGGCATATGATCACTGCTACATCCGACTTCTTCTCTTGAGGTACGAATGCCATCATCGTTGGCTTGGATACGTTAGTTACTACAGGTGTATCCCAGACCTCTGAGTGAAATGACTTTTCATCGCCTTCCCATTGCACCTCTGCATTCTTCACAGTGATAGGTAATTCTATTGTAGTTTGAGCCTTGGTTTGTTGCATACAGAATACTAGAAGAAGAGTAATTAGATTGATTGAATTTTTCATGTGACTTTCTCATACTTTTGACTAATATAAGTAGGAATTCAGTCCTTATAGGTAGTGACAGATATGTCCTGACATGACAAAGTCATTTTTATGCCACAAACCCTATATTTTTAACCTATATCTGGTGATATCTTCAACTTTGCGCATTCTTGAGCAATGAAACCGCAGTACTATAGTACGTCGATTGTATATGAACGCTATGAACCTACGGACCTTATTGATTGTGTTGTATACCACAATATTCGCTGGAGACCTTGTTGCCAGTCAGTTAACAGTATCTACGGACATAGGTTTTGATCCTATAGATAATACTTCCTTTTTACAGTTTGCGTTTGACGAATCAGTAGAAGATACCATCATCGTCGATAACGTTGGTATGGATTGGAACGCTGGTCCACTTAGAGTAGAGCGTAATAATGTAACTATCATTTTTGAAGAAGGCGTCGTCCTCAGAGCACTACCAGGTGTATTTGACATATTTGATTCTTTCATAACGCTCACTGACAAGAACAATATTAATTTGATCGGCTACGGGTCAACTATAATCATGAATAAGCAAGAGTACATTGATCTTGCTGATAGTGAGTTCAGACATGGGATCAGTCTTAACTCATCCATAGACATTAAGATCGAAGGGTTCACCATATTGGATACTGGCGGAGATGGAATCTTACTGACCAGGAGTTTTCAACCTAATAGTCCGCAAAACTATTGTGAAAACATATTGATTAAAAATTGCATTTGCTCTAACAACTATAGACAAGGTTTATCTATCACATCGGTGAAAAATGCTAGCATCATCAATTGCGAGTTTTCGGAGACTAATGGAACTCTTCCTGAAGATGGCATAGATATAGAGCCAGATACTCCAGAAGAAAGAATTGAGAATGTTCTGATAAAAGGATGCCGGATATTCAACAATCATGGCAATGCAGTCCAGCTAGCATTATTCATGATGGAAGACAGTTCTCTTGATGTTTCCGTGACTATAGAAGATACATATATGTCTAATAACCACGACCCATCAAACGTTTTTGCTTTTGCAGAAATAGCAGCCACAGATAATAACTCAAATGGTGTGGATGGATTTGTTGAATTTAAAAATTGTTTTATCGAAAGCAGCGAATGGACTGCTGTATATGCATCTAAAACAATTGATAGTTATGATTTGAATTTTAAGGATTGTGTGTTTAAGAATATCTCGAACAACCCCATATCTTTTAATAATCCAATTTTTGTGGAGGTTACTGATTATGACAATCCTGTCCAGCGTTTTGGTGGGCTCAGCTTTGTAGATTGCACCATTATCTACGATGAAGACATTCCTTTCTTCAATATTTTTGAAAACCTCCCTACTTCAGACGGACTTGGAAATGTGATAGGTAACTTTCATATTGTTAATCCCAACGACGCCGGCTTCAATATTGGGACCAATCCAGAAAATGTTACCATTACTTATGACTACTATGACACCTTTCCCACTTCTGAAGCAAATCTCTCATCGAGTCAAATAGATTACCTAGAACAGGATCAACATATTATCTATGATGTGAATAGACAAGGAAATCTTAATACGACTCTAGCTGTACCTGTGTCATATACAGGAAGTACATCGTATGGTGTTGATTATAATAGAGAACCAGGGTTTGTCATCATCCCCAGAGGTATGAGCTCCGTCACGGATACTATTACAATCGTAGCCGACGATATATTCGAGTCCTCAGAGATACTAGAGTTAAATATCCTTGAAAATGAATGTATAACTCCTGGGAATGCAAGTGAGATTAATTTCTCGATCAACGACTTGGTAACTACGAATAACCCGACTTATGAACTGGCCGAGTTTGCAATCAATGTTTTTCCAGATCCAGATTTAGGATTGGTATTTATAAGAACCTTAGTCGATGATTACGATGTAACCATACTAGACAACTCCGGCCAAATGGTCAAAGAGTATAGCAACTTATCTTTTTCGATACTATTAGATATCAGTGAATTTGGAAACGGTATGCATTCTCTTGAGTTGAGAAATAACTCCAATTCTGACTTACATGTTATAAGACTTCTAGAACCTTAGTGGTGGTCTCACAACAGAGAAGTGGCTCAATGGGTTAAAACCAATTGTCAATACCAATTATAAAATCTAGAGATTCTCCAAAGGGAGAAACGATCAATCCTCATTTACGAAAGTGAAATCTAACTACGGACGAGTAGTCTGCTTGCGCTTCTCCCATAGCTCCTTAGCATAAGACTGTAAGTCTTCGACATCGTCTGTCTCATCTAGTATCTCCAATCCTAGTATAGTCTCTAGGAGATCTTCCCATGTTGCTATACCCAGAACTGCACCAAATTCATCTGTGACAACAGCGATATGATTATTAGTCTCCATGAGGAGATTCTGAAGCTTTGTCAAGTTCTCAGATTCTGTTATGAAAACAGGTTCCTTCATGATATTCGAAACTGACTGTTCTCCTTCCTGCTCTATTAGCCCTTGGAACAAATCGTCTTTCAAAAGAATGCCTCTGATTTGTTCTTTGTCTGTATCGAAAACAGGAATTCTCGAATACTTAAGCGGCATGTCTTTATTGTAGAAATCTTTAAGCGATACGTTTTCTACTGTGGACACCATCACACTACGTGGTGTCATGATCGTCTTAACTGTGATCTGATCAAGCTTAAGAATATTACCTATGGTCCTAGACTCTGTTTCTTTCAGAGCACCACTTTCATAACCCGCTTGTGTGATCGCTCTGAAGTCTGCGCGGCTTAAGACACTCGCAGACTTGTCTTTCTTCAGGTTCTTAGTGATCAGCTGACTTATCCAGACAAATGGTCCAAGTAAGAACAAAAGGATTTTAAGTGAAGATATCGTGAACGGTGTCAACTTCTTCCAGTAGTTAGCGCCGATGGTCTTTGGTATGATCTCTGAAAGAATCAAGATCGCTATAGTCATCACACTTGCTACGATAGCTTCTCCTGACAGTTCGAATAGGCCAAGATTCAAAGATCTAGTACCAAACACTTTCCCAGCCTGTGCTCCTACTCCGATAGCTCCTACTGTATGGGCTATCGTATTAAGCGTGAGTATGGCCGATAAAGGTTTGTCGATGTCCTCTTTAAACTTCTGGAGCGTCTCACCTTGGGGGCTTCCCGTGTGAACCTTCTGAGTGATATATGAGGGTGTAATACTCAGCAATACAGCTTCCCATACAGAGCATAGGAACGAAAAGAGTATCGATAGAACAAAGAAAAATATAAGAGTCGTCATAGACTGGGCATCTTCTGCTGTGAGCAAAAGTAACTATATATAGAGAAAAGAACTATATGAATCTCGATCGACTTAGCTTATCTGCTTCAGATGCGCTATCAGCTTCTCCGCTAGCTCTATACCTATCTTTTGCTGAGCCTCTAATGTAGAAGCTCCTGTATGAGGTGTAAGAGATACTTGAGGATGCTCTAAGACATCTTTTCTAGGTGTCGGCTCATTGATGAAAACATCTACTCCGGCAGCTGCAAGCTTACCACTTTCTAGTGCAGTTAACATCGCATCTTCATCAACTGTGCCACCTCTAGAAGCATTGATCAATATCGTACCATCCTTCATCTGGTTAAACTGATCAGTACCTAGTACTGGAGCACCTGTAAAAGGCACATGAAGTGTAATCACATCAGCTTTAGCTAGCATATCCTCCATAGAAGAAGATGCTAGTGTATAAGAAGCATTGACTTGTTCGCCACCGATCTTAAGCTCTGCGCTATCGATATAAGGGTCTACACCGATGACATTCATACCTACACTTAGTGCCAACTGAGCTGTCTCTCTACCGATCCGTCCGAGTCCGATGACCCCTAAGGTCTTACCATAGAGTTCGAATCCCTTAGCGTATGATTTCTTCAAAGCTTTGAACTCGCTATCTCCTTTGGAAGGCATAGCTCGGTTAGACTTGTAAAGCGATCTAGCAATAGAGAACAAGTGTGCAAATGCGAGTTCTGCCACAGATCTTGAAGATGCCGCTGGCGTATTGATAACTGCTATATTCTTTGACTTCGCGTAATCGACATCGATGTTATCGAGTCCTACTCCACCTCTGCATATCGCTTTAAGGTTAGGACATAAGTCGATTAGATCTGTTCTTACTTTTGTAGCACTACGCACACAAATAGCATCGAATTCTGGAAGTTTGCTTGGAAGCTGATCCATCGGGATGTGCTCGTTAACTACAGTGTGACCTGCAGCTTCTAACATCTCTACTCCGATAGGTTTGATACCGTCATTAATGAGAATCTTAGCCATTAATATTTACCTTTTTCTAATGAGGTGGCGAAGATATATTATTTGAAGATTAGATATATATGAATGGACTAATCTTCTACCATTTATTGCCGTCTACAGGTAGTTTGGTATCCATTCTCATCATAGGCATCTAGATCTCCGTCCCTTCTGAGGACATAGTATTCTCCTGTAGGACTATTACGTACGATGAATTTATCGTCCTGTCTAACCAACTCGCTAATATCTACTCTTGTAGAACCGTTGTAAACCGTGCGTGAAAACAGGCGTCCGTCTTGCTGATAAAATTCTAGAGCCCCACTGATATTCTGGAAAGTGAAAGAATATGTCTCAAGAGTGCGCTTCGCACCTCCCAAGTTCGTGTTGGATCGATCAGAAGAAGAGGATGAAGTAGTACCCAAGTTTTGATCTGCTTCGCTCAGTAGGTCATCTAGTGATGGTGCTCCTCCAGGAGCTGTGGTACGATTATCATTACTTCGAGTATTGGTCGAAGATGATTCTCTTTGTGAAGATACTGGAGGACTCGTTGTTCTAGAATCCGTCTGTGATCTAGACTCTACTTGTGATCTTTGGTTTTGAAGCTCTCGGTTTTGTCTTTCGAGCTCTTGGATTCTTCTTTCTTGCTCTCTGATGATTTCTTGATTATTCTCGAGCTCTGCGTTATCCCTTGAACTAGATGTTGATCTATCGTTCTGATTCGTAGACGAACCTCTTTCTATATCTCTCAGTATATCGTCACCTGATTTATCCTTCATCGCATCTTCCACGCTGTTAGACTCAGTAGACTCAACCTTGTCTTTTATTTTATCCCAAGTGCCACTATCTCTTAGATATTTTGATCCAAAGTAGGCTATAGGTGCTAGTATGATTAAGAAGATGGCAAATCGTGCACATCCAGTCATTTTATATTTTGCCTTCATAATAAGCTCATCTTAAACCGTGAATTTATGACTATCTGGTCATTTATCAATTAGTGTTTAGATATAGGATACTTATAAAAGGACTAGTAGCCCTTAGAGATTCGACCAAGATCAGGTAGAAGACTTTTTTGTTAGTCCACGATCCATTCTTATATTGACACAAATAACTACTATGACTGCCATCACAAAAACACCTATAATTTATTGGATAGTTGCTGTCATCGCCACTCTATGGAATGCGATGGGGTGCTTTAATTGGTTCTTAGAATACAACTACTTCAAGAACCCCGATTCTCGCATTGCTCTTCCAGAAAATATGCGTGACCTATATGACTACACTCCAGAGTGGTCCTATATCGTTTTTGCGATCGCCGTGGTAACTGGATTAATAGGTTCGATCCTATTATTGATGAAGAAGAAATCCGCCGTTCCCGTCTTGCTAATCAGTCTGGTTACTGTTCTTATTCTCCAATTAAACTTTTTGTTCTTGTCTGGAGCTCTATCTGATAAAGGGTTAAGTTCTATTATTTTTATGCCTCTAGTGGTGATCGTTTTCTCAGTCTTTATTTACTTTTTTGCTAGGGCTTGGCGAGATCGAGGTCTTCTAACTTAAGACTAGAATTCTAGAGGGTCTGGATACTGGTATTGGTAGTCGTAATCCTTTATTAGTTTTTCTGGGTTGACAACCTTATGAGGCACTACTCCATCTAAGAAGCTCGGAGCATCAACCTCGATCTTAGCAGACTGAGCTTTGTAAAATTCTCTTTTGACAGGATGTGCAGGTGCTGAGACATTATAGACTTCCTTCGATGGTTGTCGCTGTAGCATGAGCTGTATGATGTTCAAGCAGTCTGAGAGATGAACCATGTTAACAGGAGTATCGCCTCCTGGTATATCGGACTTACCAGCAAACCAACGGCCGGGCTCACGCTTAGGACCAACCAAACCTGACAGTCTTAAGATAACATGGCGTGGGCAGTGCTCTCTGATGACACCTTCTGCTACTATCAGTGCCTTGCCACTTGAACGTTCTGAGCTAGTAGCGCTGGTTTCATCTACAAGACTTTGCGTATTAGGATACACACCAGTTGAACTTACAAATACAACATAAGCATCAGCCAATCCAGAACATGACTCTAGGAGCCTCATAATGCCCTTCGGATAAAGAGTCTCGACAGACTCCGTACGACGACCTGGCGGAATATTGATGATCACGGCATCTACCTCACCTAACTTTTTATCTATGACTTTCTTGTCATCATAGATATCTAGAAGATAAGCCTCGATACCTGCAGCTTTGAGATCTTGTTGCTTACTGACTGATCTTGTGGAGCCCTTGACTGAGTAACCATCCTCGATCAACATTTGCGAAAGCGATAGGCCTAACCATCCACATCCGATGATAGCTACATTCTTGATCTCTACAGCCATCTCACCTTCGAGCGTATGTCATCGCGTTGGGAAGTTAACTTGAGATCCTTCTGTGGAACGCCGATATAGAAAAGACCTAGACATCTTTCACGTGACTTCAGTTTGAAGAATTCATCTGAGGCCAATGCATATGCCGGGGTACTCCAGTACCCGCCTAGATCCATCGCGGTGACTGAGAGATACATGTTTTGCACAGCGCAAGCCACGGCAGCCCTCTCTTCCCACTTGGGCACCCTCTTTTGCTTATCGCGCTTCATGATGATCACCACGATGTGACTTGCTGAGAGTGGCTTAGTCTTTATCTTTTTCAACTTCATCTCAGAAAACTGATCCTCAGGTGTATAGCGACCATACCATCTTGCTGCATAGTCACACCAATCTGGTATTTTATTCTGCGGGATAACTACAAATCGCCACGGTTGAGTCATCCGATGAGTCGGCGCCCAGTTGGCATTTTCGAGGATGTCCCAGATGACATCATCACTTACTACCTCGCCAGTATACATCGGCGGGAAGATAGACCTCCTCGATCTGATTACATCGGTTATTATCTTGGCTTTATCCATAGTTATAACTTAAGTTAATGGTGATGAAAAATCATGATCTATCAATCATCGCAAGCAAAACTACCAAGAGAGCTCTCTTAGTATCTGATTATCACACACTCTGAGTCTTTCCACTTTTGTAAATAAAACAGAAGATAACTAAAAGTAAAAAAGCTAGAAAGATCAAACCTGTCCATGCTTCGATAGCGACATGAGATTCAGTGATGAGCGCGTATAGACCGATGGCTGCAGGAATCATCAAGAAGTATCCTAACCATCGCGCTCTAGGCATATCACGCATCCCATATCCGATGATGGCGATCAAGGCGGCCAGCAGTCCCCACTTCAATCTTGTGAATAAACTTAGACAGATGAAAATATGCTCAGCACCGTCAAAAGTTGCTTTGTTCATGAGGAGCATCTGGACATTCTCTAGGGCATCAAAGATCACTACTAATGGTGCCAGAAAAGCTCCATTGGCGAGAAGAGGATCATCGACTTCTCGAGAAAGTTTCTTCGCGAAAAAGAAAAGAAAAAGACCGTAGACGATCATCATCCCAAAGTCTATATAATTGACTAGGTCGATCTGCTGTTTTCTCGTATCGCACTCTGTTCCATCTTCTGGAGGATTGGATTCGCAAAGCTGACTAAAGAAGGATCGTAGTTCTTCTGGCGAGTCCACAAACTCAAAGGATAAAATCTGGCTAGAGTGCGCTCCAGACTGTTTACTTGGTGGTGGACTGACAACCATTATGGTCGTACCAAATAACAATAAGACAAGTCCCAGAAAACCAATTTTTCGATACGATCTGTCTGACATGTGACTCTATAAATTAAGGTTGAAATAATCATAAATAAGGTGCCAAAATATGGAGGCTTCGTCTAATTTCGCGCCTTCCAAAAATGAAAATAATGAAGACATTACTCCTATTTACTGCCATAGTTTTATCATCTGCAAGTAACGCTTTTAGCCAAACTTTAGACAGCTTTTATCTAGATATCGAAGAAGTAATAGTAAGCGAAAATCGACTTGACATTCCTTTCTCCGATGTATCCAGAAACATCACCATCATAGATACGCACCAATTAGAACAACTCAAAGCTCAAAGTATCAATGAAGTACTACAGTCCGTGGCAGGATTAGATGTCAGACAAAGAGGCATAAATGGTGTTCAAGCCGACCTTTCTATCCGAGGTGGCACCTTCGAACAAGCCCTCATACTCATCAATGGAGTGAAGATGATAGACGTCCAGACAGGGCATCATATGATGAACCTGCCTATCACATTAGAGGACATAGAGCGTATAGAGATATTAAAAGGTCCAGGTGCTAGAGTCTATGGTCAAAATGCGTTTGCAGGTGCCATCAATATCATCACAAAAACACGCGATGAACTTGGTGGTGTGGTAGGTGTAGATATCGGATCATATGGTCTACTGAATGCTCGTGCATCTGTAGATATTCCGCTAGAGGGTTTCAAGCAAAAAATCTCAGGCAGCTATAATCATTCTAACGGATACAGAGATAATACCGATTATCATATCTCCAACCTCTTCTATCAAGCCGATGCTAGCCTTGGCAGTGCGCCTGTCCAAGTGCTTGCAGGACATACTGCCAGAAACTTTGGTGCTAATAGCTTCTATGGTAATGAGACATTTACGGAGCAGTATGAGGAGACCAGAACCACTTTCCTAAGTGCTAGCTCAGAATTAGTTGAAGGTAAGTGGCGTATACAACCAAAGGCGTCATGGAGACGCAACAAGGATAACTGGCAGTTCTTAAGATCGAATCCAGAGTTTTTCCAAAACTTTCATACCTCCGATGTTATCACCGGAGAAGTACATAGTTCATATAGCCATAAAGCGGGTATCCTCGGTATCGGAGTTGAGTACAACAATGTTGGTCTAGCCTCTAACAATCTAGGTGATAGATCACGTAGTCAGATCGGTCTTCATATAGAGCACCGATTCTTACTAGCTGATGATAAAATAGATGTCACACCAGGTATATACACTCTGAGCTTATCCGACTTTGACACGCAGCTCTTTCCAGGTCTAGATATAGGATATAGACTAAGTGATCAGTGGAAGCTATACACTAACATCGGTCAGACATCACGTGTGCCGAGCTATACAGACTTGTTCTATCAAGATGCTGGCAATATCGGCAACCCTGATCTCCTGTCAGAAAGTGCACTTTCTTTTGAACTAGGAGGAAAGTATACCACTGCTCAATCCTCTTTCCAATTGAGCTACTTCCGAAGGGACGCCACCGACTTGATCGATTGGTTTAAGATAGATCCTGAAGACCGATGGATGCCGGACAACTTTGGTAATGCATCGTTTAATGGATTAGACTTGGCTTGGACACAAAAGTTGAATACATCTGCCGATTATGTATCGCTCAGCTACCTCTACTTAGATGCTTCGTTCGAAGAGAATGACTTTGCACTCTCACGTAATACTCTCGAAAATCTCAAGCATCAGGTAATCCTGCAGTCTAGCATACACATCTTACCAGCATTAAGTTGGGGACTATCAGCAAAGTATAACGATCGCGTCTCTTTAGACAACTATACTGTGGTAGACAGTCAGCTCTCTTATGATCTAGATAAGCTGACGCTTTATGTGAAGGCCTCTAATCTTTTTGATGTGACTTATAGAGAGACAAATCTTGTCGAGATGCCTGGTCGATGGATTGTGACAGGGATGAGATATAGATGGAGATAACGCTTTCGCAAATGTTACACAACCTATCTCTATAGAATTCATTTATGGAGATAGATATGTACTGCATTATTGCCGCTAAAAAACTCTAGCGAGATGAGGCTGGTATATATAAGAATATTCGTAATATTTGCAACTTAGTTGAAGCCACTATGAAGATAGATATACCTGCACGGGAGGTACCTTTTGCCTCACGTCACATCAGTCCATCTACTACTGAGAAAGATGCGATGTTAGCTAATATCGGCGCCAAGAGTATCTCTGAGCTGATCGATCAAGCTATACCTAAATCCATAAGACTTAAAAAAGACCTACGGCTGCCTGATCCACAAGGCGAACACGAGTTTCTTTCTTCTTTCAAAGAGATGATGAGTGTTAATGAAGTATATCGCTCATACATCGGCATGGGGTATTATAATACACTGACACCGACGGTCATCCAGCGGAACATCTTAGAAAACCCAGGTTGGTATACAGCTTATACACCTTATCAGGCCGAGATCGCCCAAGGAAGATTAGAAGCGCTGATCAACTTCCAGACTATGGTGATCGAGCTAACTGGTATGGAAGTCGCTAATGCTTCCTTACTCGATGAAGGCACGGCTGCTGCCGAAGCGATCTCCATGTTTTATGGTAAGAGAGCAAAGACTAAAAAGAAAGCTGAGAGGTTTTTTGTCGATAATAATATATGGCCGCAGACACTTGATGTCATCAAGACTAGAGCCATCTCTGCTGGCGTAGACTTAGTGGTAGGAGGATTGGAAGATCTTGATCTGACTGATCAAGATCTATTCGGTATATATGTCCAGTATCCTAATAACGATGGTGCCGTAGTAGATCTATCAGCACTTATCTCATCTGCCAAGGAAAACGATGTCGCTGTGGCTGTCGGCGCTGATCTTCTAAGTCTAACACTTCTTACTCCACCTGGAGATATGGGAGCAGATGCTGTGGTAGGAACTACACAAAGATTTGGTGTACCGCTAGGTTTTGGTGGACCGCATGCTGCTTATTTCGCTACGACGGAAAAATATAAAAGACAGATACCAGGCAGGATCATCGGTCAGTCAGTAGATAGTCATGGTGATATCGCTTATCGTATGGCGCTCCAAACAAGAGAGCAGCATATCCGCAGAGAAAAAGCGACTTCTAACATCTGTACAGCACAAGTCCTCCTGGCTGTCATGGCTGGAATGTATGGCGTGTATCATGGGCCAGAAGGACTCAAAAATATAGCGCGAAGAATAACGGGATACGCACATCTTCTAGAAGTGCTCCTAGGAAAATTAGGATACGAGCAAGTCAATACTTACTTCTTCGACACGCTAAAAATCAAAGTCGATAACATCAGCAAACTTCGCATGATAGCGGAGTCTCAAGAGATCAACCTCCGTTACTTCGAAGACGACCTTCATATCGGTATATCTCTTGATGAGACTGTTACTGCAGAGGAGCTCGAGGATATACTCAGAGTATTTGCTGTGCATGGTGGATCTGGGGTGGTCGATTATAACTGGATACATCAAGAGGAGATATCCATAGATATCAACTGGCCTCAGGAGTTGCAGCGAAGTAGCTCATTCATGGATCACGAAGTCTTTTCTACTCATCACTCAGAGCACGAGATGCTCCGCTATATGAAGCGTCTAGAAAATAAAGACTTGTCGCTTGCTCACTCGATGATATCTCTAGGTTCATGTACGATGAAGCTCAATGCTACGACCGAGATGATCCCAGTCACTTGGCCAGAAATCGGTCAGATACATCCATTTGTACCAGAAGATCAAGTCAAGGGGTACCATGAGTTAGTAGATAACTTAAGTACATGGCTGTGTGAGATTACAGGATTTGATGCTGTATCTCTACAACCTAATAGTGGAGCACAAGGCGAGTATGCCGGGCTCATGGTTATCAAAGCATACCACGAGGATCGCGATGAAAGCCATCGTAATATCACACTTATTCCATCGTCAGCCCATGGTACCAATCCTGCTAGTGCAGTGATGGCTGGTCAGAAGGTAGTCATCGTAGCTTGCGATGCAGATGGTAATATAGATGTGAGCGATCTCAAGGCAAAAGCTCAAGAACATAAAGAACATCTCGCTGCCCTGATGGTAACTTATCCGTCTACGCATGGAGTATTTGAAGAAGACATACAGGAGATCTGTCAGACAGTGCATGAGCTAGGTGGCCAAGTATATATGGATGGTGCTAACATGAATGCTCAAGTAGGACTTACCAGTCCCGCAATGATCGGAGCAGATGTCTGCCATCTTAATCTGCATAAGACTTTTTGTATACCTCATGGAGGAGGAGGACCCGGAGTCGGACCCATAGGAGTAGCCGCTCACCTTAGCCCTTATCTTCCTGGTAATCCTAATGTCAAGACAGGAGGAGAAAAAGCCATCGGTGCTATCTCTGCAGCTCCTTTTGGGAGTGCGAGTATACTTGCGATCTCATACGCATATGTATCCATGATGGGAAGTGCTGGACTCAAGCATGCAACAGAAGTTGCGATACTCAATGCCAACTACATCAAATCCAGACTTGAAGGACAGTATGATGTCTTATATACTAACAGCCAAGGAAGATGTGCCCATGAGATGATCATAGATTGTCGATCATATAAGAAGCATAATGTTGAGGTAGCAGACATCGCGAAGAGATTGATGGACTATGGATATCATGCACCTACTGTCTCTTTCCCAGTGCCAGGTACTATGATGATAGAGCCTACAGAGAGTGAGACGAAGGAAGAGATGGATAGATTCTGTGATGCTATGCTATCGATCAGAGCTGAGATACAAGAAGTTATAGATGGCAAAGTAGATCAAGAAAATAACGTCTTGATCAATGCCCCACATACTGAGGGTTATGTCACTGCTGACGAATGGGCGGCACCATACAGCAGATCAAAAGCTGCATATCCTCTCGCTTATCTTGCATCGAGTAAGTTCTGGCCAAGTGTAGGTAGAATCGATAACGCTCGGGGAGATAGAAATCTCATCTGTACTTGTGCGCCAATCAGTGCATACGAAGACGAAAAGACCGCTGAGCTTCAGAAGTCAGAAGTATAAAATCATCATGGACGTCAAAAAAACAGCATTACATCATGTTCACGTGGCGCTTGGCGCCAAGATGATACCATTTGCTGGTTACGATATGCCTGTGCGTTATACTTCCTTGATGGAAGAACACATGGCAGTAAGAGAAAGTGTCGGCGTCTTTGACGTATCCCACATGGGAGAATTCATCATCAGTGGGCCTCATGCTCTTGACTTAATACAGAGGATAAGTAGTAATGATGCAAGCACACTATACATCGGTAAGGCATTATTATCCTGCATGCCTAATCAAGACGGTGGGATCGTAGATGACTTGCTCATCTATAGACTCGATAAAGAACAATATCTTCTTGTTGTCAACGCTTCTAACACCCAGAAAGATTGGGATTGGATCGCTGCCGCAAATACTATGAATGCAAAGATGCACAATGCATCTGGTGATTATGAACTCTTAGCAGTCCAAGGGCCAAAGGCCGCGGAATTGTTGCAACCATTGACCGAAGTGTCACTCTCAGATATTGCTTATTATCATTTCACCAGAGGGACTATTGCTGATATCCCTGATGTAATCATATCTGCTACGGGGTACACAGGATCAGGAGGTTTCGAGTTATATGTTCCCGCTGATAAAGTAGAAAATCTTTGGAAGGCGATATTCTCAGTTGACAATGGCGTCAAGGTACTTCCAGCAGGTCTAGGAGCAAGAGATACCCTAAGACTTGAGATGGGATATTGTCTCTATGGCAATGACATAGATGATACCACCTCGCCGATACAAGGAGGGCTGTCATGGATCACAAAGTTTAATCACGACTTCATCAATCATGAAGCTCTAGCAGCAGAAAAAGCAGCTGGAGCCACTAAGCGCTTAGTAGGTTTTGTGATGAATGAAAAAGGAATACCTCGGGCTGGTTATGATATACTATCTAGCGACAAAGAGATCATAGGAAAGGTCACATCAGGTACTATATCGCCAATGCTAGATAAAGGGATCGGTCTTGGTTATGTACAAGTTCCTCATCATAAGAAAGGAACTGACCTGTTTATCCAAATCAGGAAGAAGCAGATACCTGCTACTGTGCAAAGAGCACCTTTCGTGGATATACCTAAGCTATAACCTAAGAAGCTGCTGTTGCAAGAGGAGCCTTCTCTTTCATCTCCCTTCCATTAAAGAAGTCAGACTCATCACCTTTCGTCACCTTCAGTCCTCCTTTGTCGTCTCTCAGTGTTCTTGAAAATAAGGACAAGTTCTTATCCGATAAGAACTTCCACACCAACTTGGACCAAGAATCATGCGACTCAAGAGAATCATAATACTCAGGAGCTATCGCCTTCACCTTTGGAAGATTATTCCATGGCACAAATGAAAAGTCATGATGCTCGTTATGATATCCCACGTTGAAGGCAAGCTTATTAAGTGGGCCGTAGTAACTGTATGTTTCTTGAGGGGCCGAGACTAAGTAGTGCTCTTGGATCCATCTTCCCCCAAGCGGGTGAAGTCCTACTGAAAAGAAAAATGAGCCTACCAAATAAACGATGGCCATCGGGCCTACAAACATAAAGATCGCTACATCGACCACTGCTACTGTAAACAAGTTTATCCAGATCCACTTATTACTAAATGAGATCTCCTTTAGTCTTGGCGGTCTTAATGCCTGAAAGAGAGGAAAGAGCAGTAACCAAAATGACTTCCCGATAAAAGTGTTACCTATCAACTTAGCTTCCCATCTGCTCGCGATATCAGCATCTATCTCATAGTGTCCCTGAAATGCATGATGCTTGAGGTGATACTTTCTGAAAGCCGCACTACTCGGAA
>CAZXIE010000022.1:0-16868 GCA_964640065.1 uncultured Saprospiraceae bacterium | reverse complement strand
CCCTGAAATGCATGATGCTTGAGGTGATACTTTCTGAAAGCCGCACTACTCGGAAATGCATTAGGTAGATCGCAAAGGATACCAGCCCAAAGATTAGCTATACGATTTTTGAAGACCATGTTATGGGTACACTCATGAATTAACACGAACAAACCATGATTAGCGAATGCGCCAACACACCATGCTATGGCAAGTACAAAGTACCAAGGCAGATCTTTTACAGCATAGGCTATACCTAGTTGTAATGCTACCAAACCGAAGATGTAAAAGATGGTATTGATATTACGGCCCATCAGATCTTTGATCTGAGGGTACTTCTTTATCATCTCTCTACACCGCTGGATATGCGGCTCAGCTTCGTCACTATGATTATAGTCAGTGGTAAAAGGTCCCATAAGACTTCTATATTAGATCGCGAAAATAAGTAAAACAAGTCACTCGATTTGAATGGTACGCCTAAACCTATACTCAATCTATATAAGTTCTCTATTGAACAATGAGTCTACTATATCAGTTTCTTAGTCGCTCTGGCCGGATGGCCCTTCCTTTCTACTTCGGACGACTAGAGGTCAATGGGAAGGAACACATACCCCGTGACGCTCCCTATATCATCGCCCCTAATCACCAATCTGCATTTTTAGATGCTGTATTGATGGGATGTTTCCATCGCAAACCAGTGTCTTTTTTGACTAGATCTGATGTATTTGTAGAGCCATTTACGAAAGTGCTAACTGCGCTTAATATGATGCCCGTCTATCGCATCCGCGATGGTTATGAAAAGCTGAGTAAGAATGAAGAGGTCTTCGCTAGGTGCCGAGAGATCCTGTCATCGGGCAATCCCGTTTTGATATTTCCAGAAGGGAATATGGGCGAAGGGCATTTCCTGCGTCCACTTACCAAGGGTACTTCGCGGATGGCTATCCAGTCTCAGCTTGAGATCACAAAAGATATCTATATACTTCCTGTAGGGATCAATTATTTTCATCACGAACAAGCGCGGTACAAGTGCATCCTCAACTATGGCCCTCCCATATTAGTACGTGATTATATCGGTGCTTATGAAGAGCATAAAGCCAAGGCCTTGATAGCTCTACGCGATGAACTATCTGCTAGGATCAAACAACTACTGCTCATCCCTGAAAAAAATGATTATCAAGATCAGCATCCTGCGTTTAATCGGCATAACGAGCGATACTCTTTCGATACTCTTCGTAGTCAACTGACAAGTCGGACTTTTAAAACTGCTAACTACTACCCCTCGCTCAAATGGTTAGCCAGTCTACTTTCTCTTGCTAATCCTCTGGCCATCTATGGATTTCACTATATAAAGAAAACGAAGCTGAAGGAGCGTCAGTTTGAGTCGTCGGTTAAGTACGTTATCGGATTTTATGTATCGGTGATCTGGTGGGTTTTACTTTTCGCAGTGGTAACATTGATAGCTAATTGGAAGATTGCTTGTTTCATCACCATGGCATCAGTCATCCTACTTTTCGTTAGGTCTTGGCTAAAGAAGAAGACTGATCATATCCCATTTCCACTTTCGTAAATGCTCATCTATGCCCACCTAATAGCAGCGTCCCATGTGCATAGGCTCTTAAGAATGGTTGTATAATTTCATTTTCAACTTGGTGCCCTGATAAGAAGGTGATGATGGTAGATTCATTGTTATCTGATCTTTTGGGTACTAAGGAATGTAGTCTGTTGACAGTTCCCATATTGCCATCGACTATTTTGATATTGTTAGGTAACTTCTCACTTATTACTTTTTTGAAGTAAAGGAAGTGCGTACACCCTAAGACGACGGTACCATACTCTTCTAAGTTCAAGTGCCTCCATGCTTCATCTAAATAAGCACTTACATCTCCTCCTTCAAATGTAAAGTCTTCAGCAAAGTCAACTAATCCTGGCATGGCAAGTGGTTCTACACGATCTCCGAGATCAAGCCTATTCACTAAATCGAGGTACTTTTCTTCTTTCAAGGTCACTTCTGTCGCCATCACCAAGATCTTACTTGATGGGTGTACATCTGCAGCCACCTTCACAGCTGGTTCCATACCGATGATCGGTATGTCATATTTTTCTCTTAGGCCAGAGATAGCAATACTTGTGGCAGTATTGCACGCTATGACTATCGCTTTTATTGGATACAGCATGATCTTTTGTACTGCTTGATTGACTAGGTCACGGATTTCTTCAGCACTCTTGGATCCATATGGGACATTAGCGCTGTCAGCATAGTATAGGAAATCTTCATGTGGCAGTTTATTCAGGGCATCGTGAAGTATGGTGAGCCCTCCTACTCCACTGTCAAATACTGCTATATACCGTTCTTCACCTTCGACTTCATGCATAAACCCAAAACGGGTGTTATCACATCGATATTTTTAGAATCGTCTTCTATCTGAATGAACATCAACACATGAAGCAAGAAGGAGCATGTACATAAGTAATGGCAATGAGATAAACTTAAACAAAGTATAAAAACGTTTTAGTAGCTCAATGAAGCAACTACTCTACTTAAGCATCTTCCTTATATTCACTTCTTCTAGCTGGGCACAAAATCAAAACACAAAGCCTTCTGTGTTTTTGGATTGCCAAACCAACTGCTTTCTCACTTTTCTTCGACAAGAAGTAACCTTCGTAGATTATAAACGCGAACGTCAAGGGGCTGAAGTCTATGTGCTTGCTACTAGCCAGCAGGCAAGTGCTGGTGCAAGAGAGGTGCAATTAATATTCATTTATGAGGACAAAAACCAACCAGTCGATACTATGAAATATATCCGGCCGGCTAATATCTCAGAAGATGAAGAAAGACGGCTCTTCATGAAGCACTTCAAGAAAGGAGTATTACCCGCCCTTATGAATTCTAATATTATAGATTACTTGGATTACGAAGTAAATCTTCCGCAAGAAGAAGAGCAGCTTCCTGAAGAAGACCCATGGGACTACTGGTCCTTTGATGTGACTGGCAATCTCAACCTTAACGGCGAACAGACTTTTGAAGAACAAAGTTACTTTGGTCGATTGTCTGGTTCGCGGATTACGGAAGATTCTAAGTTCTTCATTGGCACTTGGTATAACTTTGATAAATCAAAATTCACCCTGTCAGATAGCTCAGTTGTCGAAAGTTCTAACGAACGCATCAGAACATTTACACAATACATTATTAGCATTAGCGATCATTGGTCCGTTGGAGCAAGAGCACTTGCCGGTTCGTCCACTTTTGGGAATATTGATTTTGAAGCCACCTTGCGACCAGCAGTAGAATATAACATATATCCATACAAGGATAACAGCACTAGGCGATTCACATTTTTATATGCCGTTGGTCCAGTACATAACAACTATACAGAGCTGACCATTTTTGAAAAAGAAAAAGAAACCCTTTGGAGGCAGAGCCTTGATATAGAATACGCACTCACCCAGCAGTGGGGAGATATATCTGTAGAGCTGGAGTTTGATCAGTTTCTACATGACCTTGGGCTCTTTAGCATTTCATTCAATCCAGAGGTGGAACTGAATATCGTTAAAGGACTTAGTTTGAGTTTTGGTACGTTTCTTTCCTACGTTGGAGATAGAATCAACATTTCCAAAGGAGATATCTCAGATCAAGACATCATTCTTCAGAATCGACAATTAGATACCAGCTATAGCTACTTCAGCTATGTTGGGTTTAATTATCGGTTCGGGTCGAAGAACAATAACATTGTCAATCCAAGATTTTAAGACTTGTAAGAATCTATGGCAGCTCTTACACTTCCTGTTTCTAATAAGAGAGCACTTGCTTTCTCATAAGTAATGTCCAAAGATTTCATCACCATCTTTGTGCCGCGGTCTACAAGCTTGTCATTACTGAGTTGCATATCAACCATGCGGTTATCTTTTACCCGACCTAACTTGATCATTACTGATGTTGATATCATATTCAACACAAGCTTTTGAGCTGTACCTGACTTCATACGTGTACTACCTGTGACGAATTCTGGACCAACAACTATCTCGATTGGATGATCCGCTGCTTGTGCTAAAGGTGCTCCTTCATTACAAGTGATACATCCAGTCCCAATACCGTGCTTGCGACATGCGTGCATACCTGAGACTACATAAGGAGTAGTGCCAGAAGCGGCGATACCGATGACAAAATCACGCTTATCGATATCATAAGCCGATAGATCTTTCCAAGACTGATCCAAGTCATCTTCTGCTCTTTCGACGGACTTTCTGATGGCCACATCACCACCAGCCATGATACCGATGACCATGTCATGAGACACGCCGAAGGTCGGTGGACACTCCGAGGCATCCACCACTCCCAGTCTTCCACTTGTACCGGCTCCTATATAAAACAAGCGCCCTCCTTCTTTCATCAGTGGGACGATAGCATCGATACAACTTTCGATTTGGTGGAGCTTATGAGCGATAGCACTAGGTACCTTTTGGTCTTCTTGATTGATAGATGTAATTAAATCTAAAGTGGTTTTCTCTTCCAGATGCCGATATAGAGATGATTCTTCTGTAGTCTTTCGAAACTCGCTCATGAGCTAAAGATAGATAGAAATGATTCTTACAGATAAGTAGCCCAAAGAGCCTTATATACAAGTTTAGCGCACCGATATCTATTGACTAAGAGATCAAAAGCAGAATTTTTATCTGAAATACTAAGTGAATACCAATGCATTATTCCAAGAATCATCTTCAGATGTCAACTATCTTGCAACCACATACGCATCATCACTTGAAGGACGAATGCCATTGACATATCTTCAATACACGTACCACAATTGAGACGATTTCATTGCTAACCCCGATCTATTATCAGAGGTGATAATAGTTAGACCAATTCAGAGGTATGTTTTATTTACAATTTGCCCAAGTCTTAAAGACTGCTTTCTGTGCGAATTCGTATGGAATCACAAACTTTGCTTCGACCAAAAACACTGCAGAGAATCTTATTGACAGAAATCTTGCTGAAGACATGGACTACACTCGTGTAGATCATTCTGCCGCTTGGCTTGAATTTTTAGACAAGGCTGCTCTGGCATAATTTGACATCACAACGTACAGTATAACGCTTACGAGATTGGTGTATCTATGTGTCGTGAAGGACAAAGTCAATCATAGACCCTTTAGGATACCCATCTTGTAGGCACTTATATGTGAGTTTTAAAACCGTCAAGTTTTTTTCTCTTAATTCCCTAACTCTCTTTTCTGTAGCTTCTTGAAAAAATTTTTCTCTGAAAGGAGTTAAATGATGTGGACCATGGCTCGATACTTTTTCCACGTGATCCCAGATCTTCCTATACTTATCATCAGACTGATAAAGGTCTGCAAAGAGATGGTGAAACCAGTAATAAGGCCTCTTCCATTTCCATCTTAACCAATACTGATCTGCAGCCTTCTTCCATTCTTGAGCAATATATGAGTCTGTACTAGCCGCTAGGAACCAAGAAGATATCATCCGATCTGGTCCAGGGTTAGCAAAAGCAAATAGATCAAATTCCATTTTTTCAAGCCATTGGTTTAAAGGCTGAAGACATAGTAATGTACTATCTACCCATATGCCTCCATACTGATGTAGCAAATTGATTCTGATCGCATCGCTGTATGCAGCTATTGATTTCTTTATGGTCTTGGCATATACAGGATGTGATAAGTCTATAAATCCATATAAATCGGCATCACTCAGCAATCTTACTTCATACTTGGGGTTGAGTATTTTCCAGGATAAAACACACTTTTTTACCACTTCTGGAGCATTTTCAGCCCCTTGATGCCAATATATCCAGATGATCTTAGGTATCACTAATACGTGCGTTACAACTCATAATAACTTTACTCAAAGTTAATTTTCTAGGCTCAAGTGTATAGTAACTGACATCACTTGTGGCTAAAAACAACAATTCACCTTGGCTTTACCATTATATTTGAATTAACCCTTGAGCTATTTAATAGCTAGTCGGATGAAAATTCGACAAAACCGATTACGATGACCAAGCTACCTAAAAGATATGTAGCTACTAGTACAGTTAGAACATCTGCCCGCAGAGTAGATGACAGTTTGTCTATATCCCATCAGACAGACCCTGTAGAGGTCATTATAGAACAGAACCTTTCCGAGTCATTAGAGTACAAGCAGATAGACGCCAATGATGCGTGGTCGGACTTCATGAGACAAGTATCCTAAGACTACTTCCTACTTCTGCAAATCCCTATCCTACTTTAAGTAATAAACCCTTCAGGTAACTTCCTTCTGGATGATATATACTTACCGGATGATCTGCTCCTTGAGATAATCTCTGCAGTACTTGACATGGTCTTCCAGCTTCTATAGCAGCACTCATGATCGTATTATAAAAAAGAGGTGTATCAACTACCTGCGAACATGAAAAAGTAAATACTAATCCACCTTTTTTCACTTTACTGATAGTCGCAGCATTGATCCGCTTATAGGCTTGTATGGCATTATGTCTTTTGCGCTGACTCTTCGCAAATGCTGGAGGATCCACAACTATGATATCATAGACATCACTTTCTAGCGTCTTGAGATATTCGTGGACATTGGCAGTGACTCCTTCGTGCGCATCAGAGTTCTTAGAGAGATCAGCATTGCGATTACAGATATCTATGGCCTTCGATGATACATCTACAGATGTGACTCGAGTTGCCCCATGATCCAGCGCATACATCGAAAATCCACCCGTATAACTATATAGGTTAAGGACACTACTACCTGGCGCATATCTACCGACTTGCTCGCGATTATCTCGCTGATCTAGAAAGAAACCTGTCTTTTGTCCGTGCTCTATATCTATGATAAACTGATGTCCATGTTCTATGATTGTGACTTCTTCTCTCTTACCGAAGATGACTTCATCGGGATGCTCCTGGGCATAATTTGAAGGCAAGGTTGCTCCACTTTTAGACACTATAGTTGAGAGAGATGTCCCCATGAGATCTTTCAGAGCATCGGCTATAGTCTGCAGTTGCATATGCATGCCGATTGTATGACATTGTATAACAGCCGCATTATTATAGATATCTATTATCAAACCTGGTAGCCTGTCTCCTTCGCCATGGACTAGGCGATAAGCATTGGTCTGTTGTCCAGGATAACCCAGTTTTTTCCTGAGCTCTATGGCTTGCTCTAGTCTCCTCAACCAAAAGTCACGATCTATCCGTTCTTTATCAAATGACAAGATCCGCACCATGATACTTCCGTCCTGCCAGTATCCTACTCCTAGGTATTTGTCTTTCTTACTGTATACCTCTACGATATCTCCATCCACACAATCATCAGATGCTACGATACCTCTCGAAAAAATCCAAGGATGCCTTCTCTCGATACTTCGGATCCGATCATTTTTTATTACTACTCTCTTTAAGGTCATGCGGCTAAATTAATGGAGTTCTGTGATCTCCACTGCATCTAACTACCTTCGCACTATGACACAAGAGGATATCATCCACATCTTATCATCACGATATGGTCTCACAGATCCGACTATCAGTCGGTTAGATGGATATAACAGCTTGAATTATAAGGTCACGTCGTCAGACAGTTCATATGTCTTGAAGATTTACAGTTTTACTGAATCCATCCTCGCGGACGTCAGTGCTGAAAACCAAGTTTTGTCTCAACTTCGATCTGTCCCCATCGAGCTGCCACAACCGATGAGATCCACTGAAGACGAGCTCCTCTATATCGACAGTGTGAAAAAAGTAATTTTTAGGCTGATCACTTTCGTAAATGGTACACTTTGGGCAGAGACTAATCACAGCACAAAAGATATAGTAGAACTTGGTGAAAAAATCGGAGAGTTAGATAACAAGCTCGCCAAGCTTACCGCCCCCGTAATCAATAGCAGAAGGACCCCGTGGGATCTAGCTAACTTCCTGGACAACTTGCCACATCTTCGGTATATAGCTGATCCTAAAAAGCAAGCTCTCGTCTCGTACTTTACCCTACAATGGAAGCATGAAGTACTTCCTCATCTCCCATCACTCAGAAGAGGTCTCATCCACAATGACGCTAATGACTATAATATTTTATCGAAGGAGGGCAAACCGACCGGTATAATCGATTTTGGAGATATGGTCTTCTCATATCTCTTGAACGAGCTGGCTGTCACGAGCACTTATCTCGCCATTGGTCAAGATCATCCTCTCGAAATCATTTCTAATTTTCTGAGTGGGTATCACAGCAAGTTGCCAATCCAAGAAAGGGAAGTAGATCTGCTCTTTTACTTCATCGCAGCAAGATTATGCACGAGTGTACTGCAGTCAGCACTTGCTCAAAAGAACCAACCTGACAACTCTTATACTCAGGTGAGCAACAAAGGAGCATGGCATCTCTTAGACCATTGGATCAAAATCAACCCAACTCATGCCACAAATATGTGGAGACAAGCAATCGGGTTGAGGGTCGTGGAGGTGGATGGGCATTTGCGAAAGCGGAGAGATGTATATATGCCTAAAGTTTGTTCTCTCAGTTATGAGTCTCCGATACATATGACTGGAGCCGCCTTTCAGTATATGTATGATGCCAAGGGCCATACCATCTTGGACGCATATAACAACATCATCCACGTAGGACACTGTCACCCAAAAGTGGTGGCGGCAGGACAATCGGCCATGGCCAAGCTCAATACTAATACGAGATACATGTATGACATCCATGCTGATTATAGCGAGCGATTACTCTCATACTTCCCCGATCATATCGATCAACTTTTTCTAGTGAATAGTGGTAGTGCAGCGGCGGACTTAGCGATAAGACTCTCTAAGACATATACCGGACGAGAAAATATCGCAGTGATCAAACATGGTTATCATGGTAACACTGAAGCTACTATAGGTATCAGTCACTACAAGTATGGCAAAAAGGGTGGTAGAGGAAAACCAAGCGGTGTGATAGAGTTAGATCTACCCGATACATATCGCGGTTCTTTTCGAGGCGAAGACGCTGGTTCTTCATATGCAACCGAGGCCATCACATCTTTATCATCAGCAGGCGATATAGCTGCGTTGATAGCAGAGCCCATAGTAGGATGCGGTGGGCAAGTCCCTCTCGCACCCGGATACTTAGCTGCAGTGTACGAAGCCGTTAGAGGTCAAGGAGGAGTATGCGTATCAGATGAAGTACAGACTGGGTTTGGACGTACGGGCTCAGGATTTTGGGGATATGAACTTCATGATGTCGTCCCCGATATCATCATCATGGGAAAGCCCATAGGAAATGGTCATCCCATCGGAGCTGTTGCGACTACTAAAGAGATCGCTGATGCTTTTGATAATGGCATGGAGTTCTTTTCTTCTTTCGGTGGAAATCCCGTCTCATGTGCTATCGGCTATGCAGTGTTAGAAGTCTTAGAAGAAGAACAGCTGATGACTCATGCCGCTCAGACTGGTAGGCATCTACAGCTTCTCATCAAGTCTTTGATGGACAACTATGAAGAGATAGGGGATGTACGTGGAAATGGGCTGTTTTTGGGGTTTGATATTATCCATAATCGTGATATGAGAGACCCCAACCCGATATTGGCGAAAAAAATCGTTAATCAACTCAGAGAAAAGAATATCCTAACAAGCCTCGATGGACCATTTGAAAATGTTATTAAAGTAAAGCCGCCTCTCTGTTTTGACATAGATAATTCTGAATTTCTAACACATAACATATCGAATATTCTTAACAAGCTCACCAAGACCGAATAGTCTATGTTAAATGGTCGTAAAATATTGAGTATAAGCTGATTATACCTTGAGGATATTCGTCATGTATAAATTACCTTATATATTGGTTTACCCTTCATAGGTGGATACACTAGTTACTGTTGTCTTTTATGTGAAGACAGAGTAAAATCTTCTTCACGCACAACAATCGGTAACCTAACGTACTTTAACCGTGAAAACAATCATGTGCATTCTCCTTGCATTCATGTCTCATATGGCGTGTGCAAATGAGGATGTCTCCCTACGACTGCTCCCAAGCTTTTTTGATGAGGCGACGCAGACAGTTTATGTCGACGTCGAGATACGCTATAATGGCGTAGGTCATTTCTATTTAGCAGATCAAAATATCAGATTATTCTATGATTCTGACCAGCTAGAGTTGGTCAAAGACCACTCAAGAAGTGATCTACCACAAGATCTTTACTCCTCCATACAGTGGCATGAGGTCATGGAACATCTCGAAGCAGATCATATCAATCAGTTGTCATTTGATGACGAACTTGGTTTTGTAAACTTCAGCATAGATCTCCAAGAGAATAAAGAAGGAGGAATATCGATAGCAGAAGATCACTCATGGCAGCGGATCGCAGTCCTAAATTTTAAAGTAGAAGATAAAGAAGCGCTATCCCAAATCACGTGGAGCACTGCAGATAAAACAAGCGAATATGCATCAGCCTTTGTAAAAGTGATGGAGTGGAAAGGTCCTAACAACATTAGAGCCGCAGCTGTTGACACGTATATAGATGCAGCATTCAGTACAGAAGATGAAGGTGCAGCTGTAGATCTGACTATCTACCCTAATCCAGTAGGCAGTAACGCGAACTTCAGATTTGAACAAGCCCTAACTAATACATCGACCGTAAGAATACTAGATATGCTAGGAAGAGAAGTTCATAAGCAAGTAGCAAGCGCTGGTATCCAAGAACTAAGAATAGATCTTACGCACCTTATGACTGGGACCTACCAAGTCGAGGTAAGTGATGTTCTAACAGATAGTATCATCTCGACAGAACAACTCTTAAAAGTAGACAACTAAAGATATTGATTATAGTAAGTAAAAGCCCTGATCCTCAAAGGACGATCAGGGCTTTTTTTATTTACTTTTTAAAAAGAGGGACATACTGTTCATGATGATATTACTTATCGCGATCTTCTAATATTCAGTCAAGCTTAGACTTGAGATTTGGCTCAATAAAAAAGGTCACCATGAATTTCATGATGACCTTACTAGTAGCGGCGGCAGGACTTGAACCTGCGACCTTCGGGTTATGAGCCCGACGAGCTACCAACTGCTCCACGCCGCGATGTTATGTTTTTCCCTTCTCTAAGGGGTGCCAAATATACACTATTTGATATTAAGCACAAGGATGATTTATTGGACCTCAGAATGTCTTTTATATATGATTCTCCAGCTCTTGATATAACCTGTACTCACCCTAAATTTCCACAAGTGAAATTATCCCCCTCTCCTACAAAAGAGGAGCCTCAAATAGAATGTCAACCTAATACTTAGCAGAAGGGCCTCGAACGATCTTAGCAGTAGAACTCAGTGCAGCTGTTGTCACATCTTGATCATCTATGAGCTCTGCACTCAAAAATGCGGTTTTATAACCCTGCTTCTCGATCTTACCTATTGCTTTGTATCTACCTGCCAGACTAGGCGCATAAAAACTTACTTTGAGTTCCATAGTGGAAAGATTGGCGATGTTGGGAGTTGTAACGAAGACGGCATGCGAGCTAACAGAGTCTAACATCGCAGTGATAAACCCTCCTTGAATGACGTTGCCAGAGTGGCAAAAATCTTCAGATACCTGAAACTCCATAACACACACCCCTTTCTGTGGATCTACTTCTACAATCTCACAATCAAATCGATCCAAGAAGGCTGGTCTGTTTTGGTTGAGTTTGTTGATGATCTCCTCATTTGTCATGGCAGCTAACTTAATTAGATGACAAGATAATCCGATACGAAGTCCTTATACGAGGCTTAATTAGCGATCAGACGATTCTTGGCTATGGGTTTTAACCCATTGACTCTGTTTATGCTGCAAGGAGCTAAAGACACCTTGTCAACAAAAGTATTTACGGAAGTGAATCTGATCTTCAAAGAATATACCCACCTTCGCCCACTATGAAATCCAAACGCATAGCGTTCATATTTATATTCTGTACGGTGCTTGTCGATATGATCGGAGTGGGCATCATCATCCCTGTGATACCTAACCTCATCCTCGAGCTAACAGGCTTGGGCATCAGTGAGGCGTCGGCATACGGGGGTGGTCTGATCATCTCTTTTGCTCTTATGCAGTTTCTATTTGCTCCGATTCTTGGAGAGCTGAGTGATCGATTTGGTCGTCGGCCTGTGCTGCTAATCGCTCTCTTTGGACTGAGCATCGACTACGTGATACATGCCCTAGCGCCGTCTATATTATGGCTATTCGTGGGCCGAGTACTAGCCGGTATCTGTGGAGCGAGCCACACCGTTGCCAATGCTTATATAGCTGATATCTCTGCTCCTGAAGAACGAGCTAAAAACTTTGGTATGCTCGGCGCCGCTTTTGGGCTAGGATTCATCATCGGGCCTGCGATCGGGGGATTTTTTGGAGAGATAGATATCCGCTTACCTTTCTATATAGCAGCTGGTCTCACTTTCGTAAATTTTCTAGTCGGCCTAACCTTTGTACCAGAATCTCTACCTAAAGAAAGGCGAAGGTCTATGATGCCTAGAAAGATGATACCCGGGGTATCTCTAGCTAACCTCGGCAAGTACGCTGGCATCGGTGGGCTCATCTTCGCGCTGTTTCTAGCCAACATCGCTGGTCAAACACTTCCGGCCATCTGGTCGTTTTTCACCATCGAGATGTACTCATGGTCTGAGAGAGAGATCGGTATCAGTCTCATGGTGGTGGGTATATTTGTATCGATAGTGCAGGGCGGATTAGTAGGTCCTCTTGTGAAGAAACTAGGACAAACAAAAGTCATCATCTTAGGATTCTCGCTATGGACCTGTGGTATGTTTCTTTTTTCATTGGCCAGTCAAGGATGGATGTTGTACGCCTTCTTACTTCCATATGCACTAGGTGGTATGGCAGGGCCTACCCTCCAAGGAGTACTTTCTAATCAAGTCTCAGAATCTGAACAAGGAAACCTACAAGGAGCACTAACCAGCATGATCAGTCTTACCACGATCATCGGACCGGCTATAGCTACTTTTCTATTCTACACATTTACAGGAGATGAAGCGAGCTTTTACTTTCCTGGGGCATCGTTCATGGCAGCTGCTGTGCTCTTACTTATTTCTACACTGGTAGTACTCGGTGCATTAAAAAAAGTCAATAACATAGACTAACTTCTTTCACAACTATCTATGATTTCCTTTTCTTCTTAAGTGCTCCTAAATTAAAACGTATACCAACTGATCCAGAACTAGGACTACTATCAGTTAATCGACCTATCCTAGCATCACACCTCTTGCAGTGGACAGTTTCATTAGGGATATCTACTCGATAAAATCTGTCTGCACTTTGAGGTGCACTTGTGATCCTACCCTCTTTAATCGGCTTGGAGAAGTACAAATAAGAATTATCTGATCGTACACGGTCTTGCTCATCAAACAAGAGTTTACCACATGTAGCACAGTGATATCCTGATTGATCATCAAATCGAAGACTAGCAAGAGGCACTCTATATGCGCCGTCCACTGGGCTGAATTCACCTAGATGAGCATCACAGCCGGCACATTGAAAACTTGCATGAGCCGTATCTGGAAGGATTCCCTGATAATGAACATGGTCATGATCATGATCGATATGAATACCTTCTGCAGCATCTAATAAGAAGTGCTCACAACTTTTACAGTGATATGAGCTATCGATACTCACCTTATGTAACGTGTTCTCGTGAACAACTTGGCCATATACATTCGTGGACCAAATAAGTAATAGTAAACACAGCATCTTTTTGAACATCATCAAAGCAATTTAAATCATCAATAAGGTGGAAATAAAGAAGTACGAGTTTTATAAGGAAGCCAACTATCTCTTGTTAACTTACCATCATTCTGGATTATATACTTTCCCACTTGATACTCAAGGTCAAGAAAGACATTAACAAGACTCTCTTAGGAGCCTGTTTTAATTAGCATAGTCGGATCAAGTTTCGCATCATAAGTCTGACTATCAGAGTCTGTAACAGTCCCGATAGGAGCTTCACAGCCATGACATGACATCGTCTGTACTGCTATATCAACCTTATAATAATTCTTCTTATCCGCTGGTCGAGACTTCTGTTCGATTATAGGGCGACTAAAGTAGGCTTGCTCATCATCAGAATTTAGTAAGTCCGTACCTTCAAAAAGTCTCTTATGACAGCCAGAACAATGATAGTCACCTGAACCTTCTTCATGAACATTATCAAGAGAAACCTGATAGTGCTTTTGATCGGCATCGTAGGCTCCTATATGTTTCCCACAGGGGCATTGGTAACCTCCTTCAATATGCCCAGCCAATTGACTTTTAAAATGAATCTCTTGTTGAGCATCAATGGACACTTTCGAATCATCAAACAAAAAAGCCTTGCACTTCTTACAATGAAAAGTATGATCGACTGTCTCAGTTAGATTCGAAGGAATTTTGTGCATTTCTTCTTTATCCTGCGCCTGTGAAGACAAAGAGAACAAGAGGATCATAGCCAAGGTACTAGCGATATTATACTTAGTTGTCATAGCGATAAATTAGGCCGTTGTCGAAAACTAACGAACAAGTTGCGATAATTTTTATCAGAGACGAGAAGAAATATCCTATAAATCAGGCCTAAACGACATAATAAGACGGGTTTTTAAGCTATCCTCCAGTGATATCATCCCCGTTCACCTATCTGTTCTAAAAGTTTCTTTGTTGCCAATATACCTTCCGCTTCAGTATTGCTAGATCCTTCGTACTCGATACCCACATATCCCTTAAACCCTGCATCGCGTACGATACTCAGCATACGAGTATAATCAATCAAAGGTTGACCACCTTGTTCATCAAAATCATAGGACTTTGCACTTACGCCTTTAGCATATGGCATCATCTCAGTGATTCCTTGGTAGATATCATATACCTCCTCACAACTGCCGTCTTGTATACTCCCCCACTTCGCACTCAAGCAAAAGTTACCAAAGTCGGGCAGGGTTCCGCAGTTGCTCATATTTACTTGTTGAATGACATTGGCCACCCACTTAGCATCTGAAGAGTATAAACCGTGGTTTTCTATAAGTACATTGATACCTCTAGGTTTGGCATAGGTGCAGAGTCGGATGAGTCCATCAGTAAGTGCTTGACTTACATCTTCCTTAGGTCCATCACCAAAAGCATTGATACGGATGCTATGACAACCTAGCATCTCTGCTGCATCTACCCACTTATAGTGTTGTTGTACTGCCGCTATACGTTTGTTGTCTGTCGTTGACCCTAGCTCACCTTCGTCATCTACCATGATCAAAAGATTAGTAACTCCTAGATCGTCAGTACGTTCTTTGAGCTGTCGCCAGTAGAGAGGATCGAGGGCATAATCAGTATAGAATTGATTCACATATTCGACAGCGCTGATGCCAAAGTCTTCGATCGCTACTTTAGGAAAATCAGCAGGATCTAATTTTCCAGCTTGTATGGTTTTGTGCAAGGACCACTGTGCTAAAGAAATCTTGAAGAATAGATCTTTAACTGGTTCCTCCACGATCGTCTTGGTATCTGACTTACAATTAGAAAATGATAATGCACTGAGTCCTGCTATACCTAAGGAACCTTGTTGGATAAATTTTCTTCTTACCATTCTATTTCGTTACTACGTTACTACGTGCTTAAGTTCCTTGGTTCTTTTGTTCTTGAGTTCTTTTGTTCTTGAAGCCAGAAACCTAGAGGAACTTAAAACCTACTCCATCAACTCCGGATGAGCAGTGATCATATCTTGCCAGATAGGTTGATAGTTAAACCAGCCAGCCATCGGAAATCCTAACTCATAGTCCCTTGTCTTCCGCGCCACCTCATCAGATATCAAGTGCAACTTAGTGCCTGTAGCTTCTGCTGCCATCTGCGCTTGACAAGATCGCTCCATAGTTATGAACCACCACGCAGCTTCTTCTACGCTATGTCCAACAGTGAGCAAGCCATGATTCATCAAGATCGCAGCTTTCTTATCTCCGAGAGCCTCGGCGATCGCGTCACCTTCACTACTGTCCTGTACCACACCCTGGTAGTCATCATAGATACCATGGTCTTCAAAAAAGGCACATGCATCTTGAGTGATAGGATCTAGATGTCGCTTAAGGCAAGACCAAGCCTTACCATAAGTAGAGTGAGAGTGTGCCGCCGCGACCGCATCTGGTCTTGCGATATGAATCCGAGAGTGAATCGCAAATGCTGCCTTATTAAGTAGAGTATGTTTGCCCTCGACGATCTCCCCTTCTTCGTTGACAAGGATGAGGTCTGAGACCTTCATCTGATTAAACGAAACACCAAATGGATTTACCCAAAAGTGATCGGTCTTTTCAGGGTCCCGTGCGGTGATATGACCTGCTACCCCTTCAGAAAACCCAAACTTTCCAAATACCCTAAGAGCACCTGCGAGCTGCTGCTTACGATGTAGTCTTTCTTCTGCTATGGTCCTCGTGATAGGAGGTAACATCTTCTCGATGCCTGGTGGATTTGCTACTGCCATAATATTTCGATTATTAGCGGAAGGTAATCAGTTTAGCCCTGAAGTCAGAGCTTTTAATTAGCAATTGGGTTTTGTTCTTAGGTACCTAAGTATATACATTATTAGCTTGTTTTTGAACTTGAGAACTCATGACCGTACGTTCTTAGATACTTAAGCACTATCTTACATTGAGACAATTAATTCGACCTAATGAGAAAATTATTACCTCTTCTACTTCTAACTTTTATTACTAATCAAGTCATCGGTCAAGAAGACCTTGGCACACGATTACTGCGGCAGCCAGATATCAGTTATCGATGAGCGTTTTAATGGTGGAGGTCTACTTGACGATTATATGGTAGACTTGATGACTCGAGAACTTCGCGCCAGCATCACTAATGAAGTTCCTAATGGAAAAGCTATGAAACTACCAGCGGGCATCCTAGGTCCTAAAGTTCTTC
>CAZXIE010000021.1:0-37819 GCA_964640065.1 uncultured Saprospiraceae bacterium | reverse complement strand
TAGATTACTATGTCAAACTTATGGAGCAGGCCAGAGCAAGCATGCCTGCAGATATTCGACGTGCCTATCAACTTCCGGAAATAAGTGGCAACTAAGTTGAATCTATAATTATAGCTACCGAATAGAAGTTAGAAGGCAGCCTTTTGAGATTGACTCAGTCGAGCTCAAGACTTCTTAGGGTTCAATCTTGATTGCTCATTCTATCACCAACGTGTACTTCTATAAAAGTAAATAGGTTGATCCAACTAGTGTATGTCGGTGCTAACTTTTTGGCTTGATATAACCTTGCTTAGGACTTTGAGCCATGGAAACTTAGAAATATATTGTTCTGGATGTTAGCCGATTCGTCTCTACGTCAAGGAGATAGGAAGAAGGCGATGTATCAAATAAAAAAGGGGCCATACTTCAAAGTATCGCCCCTTACTTTAATATTTTTTAAGAAGTACTTATCTGATAAGTACTATGCTTCCGTGTTGTACTTCTTCCATGCCATTACAAGTTACTTGTAAGCAGTATGCAAATACTCCCGGAGATAATTCACTTCCTGTTTGTTGGTGTCTACCATTCCAAGGGTCATTGATACTTGTGGTACGGAATACTTCATTACCCCATCTATCGAGGACTTGGAAGTCTATAGCATCAAACTCTCCATCACTCCTTACGATCAATTCGTCGTTCTCCCCATCAGCGTTAGGAGTAAATGCATCTGGCAAGTCGAAAGTACTACAGAGACTTTCTTCTACAGTAATCGTGATCGAAGCTTCTGCTTCACAACCATTCTCATCTGTTATAACTACTGTATAAGTGGTCGTCTCAGTTGGCATGTCAGTTATACTAGGGGTCGTCTCTCCGTTACTCCACAAGTAGGTGACATTAGTTCCATCCGTGGTAGCTGTAAGCGTAACCGCTTCTCCCTCAGTTATCGTTGTACCTGGATCTGCGTTGATATCGGCGGTGATGCCTGGGAATCCATTCACTGGGAATGGTATAGAATCCATACATCCTAACTCATCGTTAGTAACAACTAAAATGAGGTCATCTCCAAGAGTGACATCTATTGTTGGGTTAGCAGTATCTCCACCGCTTACTACTCCACCTGAAACTGATATCCATTCATATGTAATATTAGAACCAGTATTGTCAGTTACATTAAGATCAACTGTAGGCATACAGATCGGATCATTCGCATCAGGATCAAATCCATCAATCGTGAAATCGAACATGAATAGCCCTACATCAAATACGATAGAATCTGGGCATCCATTTTCATCAACAACTATAGCGGTAGCTGTAGTTATATCTCCACGGTCTATAGTGATGTCTCCTCCCATAGCAATGAGATTACCATCTTGGTCAAACCATTCTATGTTGCCTCCGTTACTTGTTACATTTAGAGATACCGTTGAGTCTCCTTCACAGGCTCTTTGATCCGTAGCAAGGTCTGTCATGAGCATAAACTCTGCAGCTCCTTCAGCTATAGTGGATGTCACCGCTTCACTTTGACAAGTCGCTGTAGATCCACGTAGATACACCACAGTTCCAGCAGGGTCACTTAATTCTATTGTTTGATCTGTGCTAATAACAGTGTCAAAGTTTGGATCTAATGACCACTCGAGATTGACATCTTCGATTGGACCATTAGCCGAAGCTTGAAAAGATCCTACACCATCACATGAGACGGGCGAGGCGTTGATACCTAAGTCAAGTGACATAGACACGTCTACGTTCACGGAATTGGTTGAAGAACAACCATCACTTGTCGTTACTGTATAGTTGAGTGTAAAGCTTTCTTGACCATCCATGGCTATAACGTCCACTGTCTGAGCATTAAGATCAGATGTGATATTGCCACTTGGTTCCCACACTACTGTGGCTCCAGGGTCACCTGTGATAGACACAGATCCGTTAGGGCTAAAGCATGTATTTATTGGATTAACATCCGCGGATGTTGCTATGCCGCTTGCATTCAATGTAATACTTGGAACATTTGAACCACAAAACTCTGTACCACCTGCCCTCAAGTAAATAGTCGTGCTCTGTCCCGCAGGCAAAGGAATCATAACAGTCTGACCACTTGCCACGACAGTCGTGAAGTTCGGATCAAAAGACCAGTCATAATTGATAGCACCCCCAGTATTACCTAAGTCAGCGGCAGAAAGATTAGCCACTGGGTTACATACCGAGGTGTTGTTATTCGTAATACCAACATTCAGAAGTGTATTGAGCACTTCTACAGTTACCATTTCTCTTATCGTATTGGTACCGTCAGATACATCAACTGTATAAGTTGTTGTCATTGTTGGTCTAGCTATAGGATCAGCCATACCTCCTTGGCTAAAGTCTAATCCAGTAGTTGGTGTCCATGTGTAGGTGAAATTCGGATTGGGATTTGCAACCAACCTTGTAGATGTTCCTTCACAGATGACAATCGGATCGCCTATGAATGCAATCGAAAGCATGTCAGGACACATCGCATTGAAGAATGCATCTGTCTGAGGCAATGTGATACTAGATGGTAAGAAATCACACGGATCAAAAAAGTCCGTACCATCTCTAATCTCATCTCCATTAGTCACTCCATCACCATCGCAATCAACTATTAAGAAGGGTTCTGCTCTTTCTTGTGTTACACTTCCAGCGTTGAAGTTACATGGATCACGAGGATCAGTACCATCTCTGATTTCATCTCCATTAGTCACTCCATCTCCATCACAATCAAGTGCTAGAAACTCCGGTGACTGTGGCAAGCTCACACTTGTTAAAACAAAATCACATAGATCCAAAGGATCTGTGCCGTCTGCTATCTCGTCTCCGTTACTTACTCCGTCTCCATCACAATCCATAGCAAGGAACTCAGGTGACTGAGGCAGGCTAACACTATCAAGGACAAAATCACATGAATCAAATGGATCTGTACCATCTTCTATCTCGTCACCATTGGTTACTCCATCACCATCACAATCTACATCCAAGAATGGACTTGACTGTGGAAGGGTAACGCTTGACTCTTCAAAATCACATGGATCAAATGGATCTGTACCATCTGCATCCTCATCTGCATTAGTTACTCCATCTCCATCACAATCTGTAGATAGGTATGGTTCTGTCTGTGGTAATGTGATACTATCTTCCACAAAATCACAAGGATCTAATGGATCAGTACCATCATTTATCTCGTCTCCGTTTGTAACTCCATCTCCGTCACAATCAAGAGCTAAGAACTCATCAGACTGAGGTAAAGTGACACTTTCTGGATTATAGTCACAAGGATCATTAGGATCTGTGCCATCTTCTATCTCGTCCTCGTCAGTAACTCCGTCTCCGTCGGTATCAGTACCATTTGTGATTCCATCGAAAGATAACTCAGTTGATGAATCACAACCACTCGTAGAAACTACAGTATGTCTTATCGTCAATGCCGTAGTACAAGGCACAGTAAGTACTGTCTCTCCACTATTAAAAGTAAAGACATCATCACCGATGATTACTTCATAGGTAACTGAGGCTATACCAAAATTAGAATTTGTCTCCTGTGCTAGACTACTTACACTTATGTTTATAAAGTCCCCATCACAGAATACATCTGTTGCTTCAAAAGGTGAGGTTAAACCTGAGTCTACAACTCTTATCACCCTTGAAGTTGACATACGGCACACATCGTCATCTGTAGTTAATGTGACGGTATATGTACCTGGCCCAGGAAATGTGAACATTGGATTAGCCTCTGTGGACATGAATGATGGGTCACTTGTTGGTGCATTAAAATTCCAACTAAATGATGTAACATCACTAGATGACGTATTATCAACAGTCACAGTAAATCCTTCACATAACAACTCAGGAGCATCAAAACTTACGCCTGTTAGTAGACTACAGTCTCTAACATTGTATTCAAAATTTCTTCTTGTCTTAGACAGTGAAACACCGTCTCTTATTTCTTCAACTAGTATCCCTACAAGGAACTGGCCTATGATTCCTGGCTGAGCTGTAAGAACTCCTGTCACAGGATCTATAGATAATCCAGAATCACCACCTAATACATTGTCAAGGCTAAACCCTGGAGCATATATGACTTCATCAAAGTCTGGACCTAAAGGCGGTATCGGCTGCGGATTAGCTAGTGTTCCTCCGGTGTGAGGAGTAAACAAACTATATCGTAACTCATCACCATCTGCATCAGTTGCTGAAGCATCAAATACAAGTGGTTCATCATTACATATCACAGTCGTGGGCCAATCACCAAACACAGGAGAATTATTACATGATGTAAGTGTCTCCTTAGTCAAGCAAACAAATGAAGTATTTCCTGTTTCTAGAGGATTAAGAATATTTGTGAGAGTCGCATTTCTACAGCATCGCTGATAGGATAAGACATATCCATTCTCTATCACTGGTAAGAATACTTGCCCAGAGTATGTAGCCTCAGATACGCATACTGGATTTCCTCCAGGAGTACATTCGTCATCCAACACTTCTACATCTTCTACACTTAGCAATTCCATCCTCACTGTACCCAGCTCTCCTAACCATGGTAAAGGAGTACCAATACCGTCAAAAATGCCGACAAAGCCAGGATCATCAAAAACTGCTTCAGGATCACCATTTAGACAATCTCTTCTTACAGTTAAATTGATCGTATACCAATCTTTGCCATTGCATGAAAATGTCATGTCCGATCCCACAATGTGAGTAGCACTCACTTGGGATGATACCAACATCAGCAAGACGAATATGCCAGTCGAGAAGTGATTCATTAAATTCTTTAAGTGACTCATTTAAGATCGCTTATGATGAGCTAATTATTTTTTGTTCTAAAGAGATCCTTGTTTGATCTCTACTATCTCAGCTCTTCGCTCTTTCGAAGCATCAGGGCTGTAAATGGAATTTCGTCTATCGTATAAAACATCACTTACATTATCTGGAGCCAGGCTTTCTCCATAAGATAACTCAGTGATCTTAAGTTGTCCGTTATTAATGTACTTGAGCAAAGCTCCGTTCATATAATCTTTAAGTTCATTCTGGACTGATACTACCCTTCTCTGACTCAAGGCAAGGTTATATCGTGTATCCGCTCTTGGACTTGCAAATCCTCGGATAGATATATCAAATGATCTACCATCAGCAAGCTGACCACTCAGGTAATCCACAAATCTTGAGAACCTATCATAACCACCTTTGAGATCACTCTCGAAAAACTCTTCTACTCTTGATTCAGCCAGAGCTTTCTCATCTCCACCAAGACCTCTTGAGAATCGCTGCTTGAACTGATCCTTGAGAATCACATACTCATCAAAAGTCTGTGAGTATGTCATCTCAGTAGTTAGTTCTTCGGTTCTCTTTCCTGGTATATCATTATCATAGTATAGAGCTAGAGGGAGATAAATATTGAGATCTCTTCTTGTGAGATAGAGTTCTTTTCTGATCACTCCCGATCCATCATCATCTTTAGCCACAAACTCTACTGAGTCCTCATAGTATCGGTCACGAGAAGCTATCAATCTATAACTATGCCCCGGTATGACTTCAAATGAGAAATCATTACCCGTTTCATTAGTCACTGTAATCTCTTGTATGGTACCGTCTGTTAGATCCATCAAAGTAATCGTAGTACCTGGAAGTGCTTCTCTTGATATCTCATCAAATGTTAGCACATCAAGCTGAAGGGTGCTTCTTTCCAAAAAGATCTTCTTGTCTATATCACCTGATTGAAACACAGACCTAGTATTAAAGGCCATCGTATCTGGATGGTATCCAGGTGCGGTTGTGATCAGGAGATAGTCCTTATTTCTTTCAAGTTGAAACATATGATCTGCACTCAGATCATTAGTTATCGTATTCATGACATCGCCAGTTGCCGCACACACAAGTTGTACAGTTGCTCCCTCAAGACTATCTAGGGATTTAGCATCAAATGTCAGTGCATTCAACTTTATATCAAGCGGCGCGATGTCGACATTATAGATATCGTAGCAACATGATTGATTATTCTCATCTATGTACATCGAACCTGGTCGATTAGATGATAAGAGACCTCTTTCTCCACTTTCATTCAGCGTGTAGAAGACGTCGTTATAACTTGTATTCGTTGGAGCACCTAAGTTCTGGGGCGATGTATATGTGCCACCACTCTTATCACTTCTGTAAATGTCATACCCACCCAATGACATATTGCCATTAGTACTATAGTATAGCACTTGCGAATTGTTATGATAGAAAGGAGAGATGTCATCTGCAGAACTATTCACAGCACTGACATTCACTGGATCAGCGAATGACTCAATACCTGTAATATTAGAAGCATATATATCCATTCCTCCTTTACCTCCATCTCGATCAGATACGAAGTAAAGTATCTCTTGTCCACTAGCCTTGTCGAACCCAATATTAGGTTGAGTACTTGTAACACTATCCATATTGATAGGTGATGGCAGCTTCAGCTCTTCACCAAATGTTCCATCTCCAAGGACTTGTCTGCAGAACAGGTCGCATCGTACATCATCATCGTTGATGTAATGACATACTGTGTAGAAGACCTTAGATCTGTTCATATTGTATGTAACATGAGCAGTATGTAGATTATCTTTATTGAACCCTTCAGCAATCTCGTCACCTACTTGCGTCTCACTATGGCTGAGCACCTTTCCGATGTGCTTATTACTATATGCTTTTCTATCCTCGGGCAAATATTTCACGGAAGTGTAAACCACATCATCCCCATCGATGATGGCACCTATCTCTGAGTAAGGTGTATTCACTCCTTCTAGTGGAGTAACTGTAATACCTTCATCAGGTGTCTTCATCATAGAGTTGGACCACTCTATAGATGATATTTCTTTTCTTGCTTTTTCTGAAAATCTTGGGTTATCTCCATCATATTGACTGAGATACAATTCATAATTTCTCTTGGCTAGATCGTACTTCCCTTGCATCTGTTGGACATAGGCCAGATGATATGTAGCATATGGGTATCTAGCCTCGTTATCCTGACTGATCACGTAGGTATACTGCTCTTCAGCAACTGAGTAAGAATCAAAGTTTCTAGCAGCCTCAGCTGCTCTGTAATGCATCTCAACATTAGATGTATCGAACTTGATTGTCTCTAGATAGTAATCTAGAGCAGCATAGTAGTTCTCATCTGCAAATGCATCTTCTGCCGCACGTACGAAGGCATTACGTGTCTGTCCATGACACATAGCACTCGTCAGAAGCAACAGCCCTATCACATATAATTGTCTCATGCTCATATCTTTAGAAAATCGGACAGACTTTCACTTTGGGTTTTACGTCGGTGATGATATAAGAAAAGTGTGCTTCAAATGAAGTAGGTCTCGTATCATGTATCTCCGCGAAGTCAGTCACATCGATATCATAGTTAAGCGAGAAATACAACTGGCGATGCTGGATAGCTATGATAGGAAATAAGGACTGGCCCGATCTCCAACCAAAACCAAGATGGAGTTGTAATTCCTTTCCTCTATCCTGATTAAGATATATTTTACCTAGACCACTGAGGATGATTTCATCTGAATCCTCTTGAGTCTGATATAGTCCATTCAACTGGATATCAAGCTTATCTGATAACTGAAAGCTTCCGATACCTGTTAGTGTTACTCTTGTTCCTAGTCGAAGTGGATCATCGTTAGGATTGGCATCTTCTATAAACTCGATGTTTGGCCTAATCAGATGATATCCAGCGAGACCAAGATCTAGTTTAGTCCTGGCAGACTTTTGCCATCTATAGTTTAGACCAAGAGCATTTTCGAAGAATCCTATGCGGCTAGTATTGAATGTTTCTCCTGTCTGAAGACTTCCGTCAAATTGTGTTCCATTCCACTGTCGATCAAATCTTAGGGATGTCGCATCAAAACCTCTTGTAGCATATCCAATAAGACCTCCGATAGTTAAAAGATTCTGCTCGTTGAGGATCTTAGTCCAACTACCTGTGATATTGATGTTTGTTAGATTGATATCAACTAACTGACTCTGAAGATCGTAGTTGAATAGAACGCCAGCAGAAAAGAAATGCTGCTGTCCGTATTTGGGATAGAATTTTCTGTCAAAAGATCCACTAAAAGTCGTCCATGGCACAGGCACTGATCTCCATTGGCTACGATAACTGAGATTTACCCGTTTGTCGCCATTGAATATTCCTGTTTTACCAGGATTTACGTTAAGTGGCTGATTATAGAACTGCGAATAGTGTATATCCTGACTACTTAGTGACCCTGCTAGAATTAGCAGAAACAAGAAAAGTAGAATTTGTCTCATCTCAGGCATGGTTTGTTCATAGAATACAAGACAGCATAAAGCCACTTGCCAGGCAAAGTAAGAAGGAAATATTATAGTTCCCTCTAGTATTTACCCTTAAACAGTGGTTTCAACAGTCCAATTCAATACGTAAATGTACGTATTATTGATTGCTCTCAGAATGTAATTATCAATTTAGATTTTAAATATATATAAAATAGTTCTCATATATATGCTATTACTAATCAATAACAGTGACATATTGGATTTAGAGAGGGCTACAATCAAAAACGGGACTTCTGCACAAGAGTTAATGTCTAGGGCAGTTAGCACTTTTTTGTCGTGGTTTACTCATATCCAATCTGCTACATGTCATGTAGACGTCATATGTGGAAAAGGTAACAATGGAGCTGACGGTTTTTTGATCGCTAAGGGATTATTCGATCGAGGATATCGGGTACGTATACTCGCATGTCGACATAATACTCGTGAGACGGTCATGCCCCTGACATCCTATCGGAGTCTTATCCTCGAAAAAACGGATATCCTCATCAGTGATATATCACAAGCCAGCGATCTGATGACCCCGATGAAAGGAGCCGTATTGATAGATGCCCTTCTTGGTAATGGTATCAATAGGTCTCTAACTGGTCCGCTTTCGCAAATAGTCGCGCGCTGCAATGACTTGTATGAAGATATCTATGCCGTCGATACGCCTTCTGGTCTCGGAGATTTTGAAGGCACAGTAGATCTGGCAATGAAATGTACTGCTACACTAGCTTTTGAATATCCGAAGGTCTCTTTCTTCAACCCAGAGGTAGAAAAATATACTGGTTCTTGGTCTTTCACATCTATTGGTTTGGACAAACCTCCTCTCGGGTCATTCTCCTCAAAGACTCATCTGGTGCAGAGTGATGATGTTCGTAAGATCATAGACTATAGAGATTTTGCATCGCACAAAGGAGACTTAGGTAGAGTTCTACATATCATAGGTCATAACAATATGATGGGAGCTGGCATCCTTGCAGCTAATGCTACCCTAGCTGCTGGAGCAGGTCTCACTTATGCCTATAGCATCGGATCTATAGCTACAGAAGTCCATCCAGAGATAGCATGGATCAAAGACATCAGAGATCAAGAAGTCATTGGATTGATGGACGTGATCGTCATAGGACCTGGACTTGGTCGCACGAAAGAATCCAAAGAGTGCCTGGATCAAATCTTACAACTAGATGATGTAAAACTCATCCTAGATGCAGACGCCTTAAACATTATCGCAGATGAAGATTGGTTAAGTCGCATCCCGATAGGTACGATCTTGACGCCTCATATCGGTGAGTTCAAGAGACTCTTCCCTGGTTGTAAAACTCATAAAAGTAGAATCTCAAAACAAAAGGAGGTTTGCGAAAAAATGGGTATCACTATAGTATTAAAAGGACCGTATACTTCCACTTGTGATTCTGATGGTCATATATACTATAACACGACAGGCAATCCTTCTTTGGCTAAAGGTGGTTCTGGTGATATTCTGACAGGCGTGATCGCATCTCTTAGAGCTCGCCACGAATTAAATGCTCACGAAGTGGGCTATTCTTCTGCATATATACATGGCCTCGCCGCTGATCTATATGTGGAAGATCATCATGAGTCTACGCTAACTCCTAACTTGCTTATCAAGTACATCGACAAATCGATGTTAAAACTATCGACATGAAAAAAATATGCATACTCAGTGGTGCTGGCATGAGCGCAGAAAGTGGTATCAAGACTTTCCGTGATGCAGATGGTCTCTGGGAAGGGCATGATGTGATGCAAGTAGCATCTCCCGAAGGCTATGCTCAAAATCCATCCTTAGTCCTTGACTTTTATAATCAAAGGAGAAAGCAACTTCACGAAGTAGAACCTAATTACGCCCACAAGGCTTTAGTTGGTCTAGAAAAACATCTCAACACGGTGGTCATCACTCAGAATGTAGACGACCTACATGAGAGAGCTGGAAGTACAAACATTATCCATCTCCACGGCGAATTACGAAAAATAAGAAGCATCAAAAACCCTTCTTACATCACTTCTTGTGAAGGAGATATACAACTTGGAGATCTATGTCCTAAAGGAGGCCAACTTCGTCCTCACATCGTTTGGTTTGGTGAAGCCGTACCAGAATTAGAAAGTGCGATCAACGAAGTACTTGACGCTGACTTTGTTATGATCATCGGCACATCTATGCAAGTATATCCTGCTGCTAGCTTAACTGCATATGCTCCTCCTCATGCTAAGATCTTTTACATAGATCCTAGACCGCAGATCAACTATGAATTGAGTCAACAAAAAGATCGATTGTTTCTTTATGAAGGACTTGCTACAAAAGTCATCGATGATGCTATCAATGAAGTACTAAACTCCCTTGATTAGCTACCGCACATCAAGCATCCATCTTCCATCGTACAAACCTCGCCTTCTACTACTTCTTGTTGAGGACCTTGGGCCTCGGCTCCTTGCACTGATGTCTTCTGATGCTTCTGACTAACCGTAAACTTAATCGGATCAACTGCCGCTTTAGATCTTAAGTAGTACATACCTGTCTTCAGTCCTTTCTGCCATGCATAGAAGTGCATCGAAGTAAGCTTACCGAAGTTCGGATTAGCTACAAAGAGATTGAGACTTTGACTCTGGCAGACATACGCTCCTCTATCAGCAGCGAGATCTATAATGACCTTCTGACTTATCTCCCAGACCGTCTTATAAAGATCTTTGAGATCTTGAGGAACATCAGGGAAGTCTTGGACACTTCCATTAGAGACCATAAGTCTTTCTTTCATGTCCTCATCCCATAATCCTTGTTCGATCAAGTCTTTCAGTAGATGCTTATTCACTATGATGTACTCTCCGCTGAGTGTACGTCGTGAGTAAAGATTAGATGTATATGGCTCTATGCACTCATTGTTACCTAAGATCTGTGAAGTAGATGCAGTAGGCATAGGTGCTAATAAGAGACTATTGCGAAGACCTGTCTCTTTGATTTCTTCTTTAAGTCCAGTCCAGTCATACCGATCAGAAGGTGTAACATCCCACATATCAAATTGGAGTAGACCTTTACTAGATGGAGACCCTTCAAAGGTTTCGTAAGCTCCATTCTTTTTAGCAAGTTCATTTGATTCGAGGACAGCTGCATGATAGATCGTCTCGAAGATGTCTTTATTAAGCTGCTTCGCTTCTGGACTATCGAAAGGCTGTCTCATCAATATGAATGCATCCGCTAAACCTTGGACTCCTATACCAATAGGTCGGTGTCTCATGTTAGAGCGCTCTGCCTCTGGTACTGGATAGTAATTGATATCTATAATTTTGTTGAGGTTACGAGTGACAACTCTAGTTACTCGATGTAACTCTTCAAAATCAAACTGGTTATTCTTAATAAACTTCGGTAGAGATATCGAAGCTAGGTTACATACTGCTACTTCATCGGGTGAAGTGTACTCTAAGATCTCGGTGCAGAGATTACTTGATCTAATCGTCCCAAGATTCTTCTGGTTAGACTTTTCATTGCAGGCATCCTTGTAGAGTATATATGGTGTACCAGTCTCTATCTGTGACTCAAGTATCGCAAACCATAACTCTTGAGCTTTGATGGTCTTCGTCGCTCTTCCTTCTGACTCATACTGAGTATAAAGTTGATTAAACTTCTCTCCATAGCTATCATAAAGTCCAGGACACTCATTAGGACAGAACAAAGACCAGGTGGTATCTTCTTTTACCCTTTGCATAAAGAGATCCGATATCCACATCGCATAGAAGAGATCTCTTGCTCTCATCTCCTCCTTACCATGATTTTTCTTCAGGTCAAGGAAGTCAAATATATCTGCATGCCAAGGCTCTAGATACATCGCGAAGGCACCTTTTCGCTTTCCGCCACCTTGATCTACATATCGCGCTGTGTCATTAAAGACTTTTAGCATCGGGACGATACCATTAGATGTTCCTCCTGTACCTTTTATATAGCTACCCTTAGCTCTGACATTATGAATGCTAAGTCCGATACCTCCTGCTGACTGACTGATCTTTGCACATCTCGATAAAGTTTCAAAGATGCCTGATATACTATCATCGGTCATGGATAGTAGGAAGCATGAACTCAACTGTGGCTTAGGTGTACCAGCATTAAACAATGTAGGAGTTGCATGGATAAACCACTTCTCTGACATCAGATTATAAGTCTCTATAGCAGCTTCGATATCTTCATCATGTATACCAACTGCAGCTCTCATGAGCATATGCTGTGGTCTTTCTACTACTGTACCGTCCATACGCAGCAGGTAAGATCTTTCAAGCGTCTTAAACCCAAAATAATCAAAGTCATAATCACGATCATAGATGATAGCAGAGTCTAGGACATCACTATGCTTCTGGATCGTTTTGATAGTTTTATCACTTATAAGACCTGCCTTTGCTCCTGTCTTGGGGTCTATATAATTATATAAGGCCTCCATCGTACGTGTGAAAGACTTATCTGTGTTCTTATGTAGATTAGATATAGCTATACGAGCTGCTAGGATGGCGTAATCAGGGTGGTGCGCTGCCATAGAAGCTGATGTCTCGGCTGCTAGATTATCCAGTTCTGTAGTACTTACTCCATCATATAATCCTTGGATAACTTTCTTTGCTATCTCTAAGGCATCGACATGATTAGCATCTAGTCCATAGCACAATTTCTTTACTCTAGCGGTGATCTTGTCAAATGATACCGATTCTGTCTTGCCACTTCTCTTTACTACCTGCATAGTTTGGATTTTTAGATTTTAAGGATACTTCTGATTGATACGTTGTTGGGTCAGGTTGGTAGTAAACTATCTAGAAGTCTTCATCCATTGAAAAGACTTGTTTGTCTTTGTCCGCCATCACACCGGCTTTCTGGTAATCTCCAACTCTCTTCTCAAAGAAGTTGGTCTTACCTTGAAGCGATATGAGCTCCATCCAAGGGAATGGATTATCGACATTATATATTCTCTCATTGCCCAGTGCTGCTAACAACCTGTCCGCCACAAACTCTATGTACTGGCACATGAGATCAGAATTCATCCCAATTAAGTTCACTGGGAGGGCATCTGATACAAACTCTTTCTCAATCTCTACAGCACTTACTATCATGTCATGGATAGTAGACTTGGGTAACTTATTCTGTATGTGCTGATTATATAATAGACAGGCAAAATCACAGTGCATTCCTTCATCTCTTGAGATCAACTCATTAGAGAAGGAAAGTCCTGGCATAAGGCCTCTTTTTTTCAACCAAAATATGGAGCAGAATGATCCACTGAAGAAGATACCTTCTACTGCAGCAAATGCTATCAGTCTTTCTGCAAAGGATCCATTCTCTATATATCTGAATGCCCAATCCGCTTTCTTCTTGACACAGTCTAAGGTCTCTATAGCGTTAAGCAGATAGCTCTTCTCTTTATTATCCTTGATGTAAGTATCTATTAGAAGAGAGTATGTCTCAGAGTGGATGTTCTCCATCATGATCTGAAACCCATAGAAGAACTTGGCTTCTGTATACTGCACCTCACTCACCATATTCTCAGCGAGATTTTCATTAACTATACCATCACTGGCTGCAAAGAATGCAAGGATATGCTTGATAAAATGACGCTCGTTATCATTAAGCTTATTATCCCAGTCACTGAGATCTTGATGAAGATCTATTTCTTCTGCCGTCCAAAAGCTCGCCTCTGATTTTTTATAGAATGCCCATATATCATCATGTTCTATAGGAAAAAGAACAAAGCGATTAGGATTTTCTTTGAGGAGAGGCTCGACTTTCTGCGACATAGTACGCTATGGTTTATCTAGAGAGACAGGGGGCTGTGCAATTAGCTTACGCCTTATGCCTCTCAGGTTTAATTAATATGGTCTATTATATACGAAGTCGACGGTAGTTGGATCGATAAAGGTGACTCTTTTACGGTGTCAAAATCGTTCAACAAATAAATGCAAAAAAAGACTAATACGAGTATCGCGCTAGGTAAGAGTTATCAACACAATGTTGGTAAAATTCATAACACATTAAAAATCAGCGATATATGTATTTTACCATTTATATTCAATGTTGATAACCGCTCCAAAACGTTGATATCAAGGAGGTAACGTATTAGTTAGAAGAGTAATATGAAATCTATAGTTTGCCAGAACGGCGAACAAGGGCGATCATACCAAATGCTATCGCTATAGAGATAAATATCATAACATATGGTGTCCAAATAGCATCTTTCCATGGCAAATTCAGGTTCATTCCATAGAAACTAAAGACTATAGTCGGGACCATCAGAGCAATAGTGATAGTTGTGAGTCGGTGGATAACTACATTGAGGTTATTAGATATAATAGAAGCATAAGCCTCCATTGTCCCATTAAGCAGGTTTGTATGGACATTGGCCATCTCTAAGGCCTGGCTATTATCGATGATGATATCCTCAAAAAGGTCTTGATAATCTTCACTTTCTCTGATCTTCAGAAAATCAGTCCTTTTCATCTTCTGCTTAAGCAGGTCGTTATCACTCAGAGAGTTCAACATGTAGACCAGGGATTTCTCGATCTTAAGGAGTTGCTGTAGCTCTCGATTACGACTAGAGTTGTATAACTCACGTTCTATAAGATTTCGCTTGAGATTAAGCTTCTTGAGGACATTGAGATATTCGGATACAATCTTTTCGAAGATCAGTAACACAAAATGCCTTTGATCAGATAGATCCGCAGACTTGATCTTTTTCTTCATGAAAAGATCTTCCACGCCATATGAAGAGGCTGTGATCGTAACGATTCGATCTCCTCTTAAGATGATTCCTATCGGTGCTGTTATATATAAGGCGTCACTTTCTTTCTCATCTGTGTTAACCACAGGTGCATTGATCACGATGAGTTTGATGTCATCTTCTCTTTCATATCGAGATCGCTCATCGATATCAAGTGAATCTATCAGGAAATCTAGAGGTATAGTTTCTGCCTCTGCTAGTTTCTCCAACTCAGAGTGATCTAGGGGCGCAGTTACGTGCACCCATTTAGAGGTCTCGGGTGGTGCCTCGACGATCTTACCATCTCTATGTTGTAAATAGCTGATCACAGTTGGTGGTCTATTATCTAGATTGAGAGCGCAAAAGTCGCTCCAAACATCATAAGTACCAAGCGGAGTGATAAATTCCTTACAGAATCAACATTTCCGAAAGGGATCAAAGAATTACTCTATAATTGATCTATAAAAATCCGCACCATGGAAGAAGTAGTAAAACTAAGGTCGAAGTATGATCTCATCGACAAATACTGGACACCTCACATCGTCTCTTCTCTCAATGGTCAAGATGTCAAGATCGCCAAGGTTAAAGGAGATTTCATCTGGCATGACCATGCAGACGAGGACGAACTCTTCTTTGTTATCAAAGGTGAGCTATCTATCGAATTTAGGGATGGGATACAGACGATCTCTGAAGGTGATATGCTCGTGGTACCAAAGGGAGTAGAACATCGACCCTACGCTAAAGAGGAATGTTGGATCATGCTCTTTGAGCCATCGCAGACCAAACATACCGGAGATGTGGAAAGTGAACTAACAGTCAAAGACCTCAAAAGAATATAAAGCAAGTGCTGTCCATCCTGGTCCCCATCTATAATCACAAGGTTGTCAAACTCATCGATGAGCTCATCACTCAATGCGCTAAAGCCAAAATCTCCTTTGAGATCATATGTCTGGATGACAACTCACAGAATCAATATCGCGAGGCTAACAGAGTCGTCAATGAACGCCTTGGCGTAAACTATGTCGAGCTTTCAGAAAACCTAGGCAGAGCTAAAATCAGAAACCGCCTCGCCATGTTAGCTAGATATGACTGGGTATTACTGCTAGATGCCGATGTCAAAGTGAAGAGCAAGAAGTTCATCAAAAGGTACTTAGAACATATATCTGATCAAGTCGACGCCATAGTAGGCGGCATCACCTACTCACCAAAAGCACCAAAACCACAAAACAAGAAACTACACTGGACGTACGGTAGCACTCGAGAGTCTCGAAAAGTAAAGCATCGTAACAAACATCCAGAGCGATACTTCATGACTAGCAACCTGTGCATTAAGCGAGATTTATTGCTCAAGCATCCCTTCGACCAAAGTCTTCAGACTTATGGGTATGAGGACATACTGATGGGCACAACCTTAGAGAAAGAAGATAGTCGGATCCTACACATCGATAATCCTATCATCCATCGTGGTATTAAAAAAGCTGATGAGTTCTTATCTGGACAAAAAGAAGCAGTGGCCAATCTTGCTCAACTCTATTTTGATGAGAAAATCACCAGTACTCGACTCATAGACTTCTACAAAAGACTTCAACAATGGGGTGCTAAAGATTGGCTTATTGGACGAATTAGACCTCGTATCGATCAAATAGAACGAGATCTTATTGATGGAAATATCTCGCTAAAAAGGCTTGATATTCTTAAATTATATTATTTCGATATATCACTGAAAGAACTATATAATCAGGATTAGTCTTGCAAAGTGCCAATTTTATGTTTTTCTTTTGGATTTTTTACAACATATAATTGGTTGTTACGTCAGAATTGTACTTCTTTGTGTTAACGTATTAAAGACATACCTTTTTCATGATGACGATTGCCCAGTGCCCCTCAAGGTGTTGGGCATCTTCTTTTTAGTAAGGTGACACCAGCTCCGCTATCTTGCCTGATTCGCAGAGAACTCTGAATTCTTCTCCAAGCTCAAGACTTCTCTCTGATATTTCTAACCAATACTGCATGCGTGCTTCTTGATCTAAGCCATAATGCTTAAAGTCTTTCATATCTGAGATCTGCTTGCGAGGTAGTGTATCGACATAAGCTTGAGATGGAGTTATAAGTAGTACGTTGTCCATGATCTCTGGAGAAGCTACTCGCTGATAAGGTAGTTTTTTATCCATCCATCCTTGCAAGACGTAAGGCAAGAAGTGAGGATGTAAGACAATACCTTGCCGATACGGTAAGGAGATATGATAATCAGTAAATCCGCCATCCCAATATGTGCCATCTGGTCCTCCAGATAGATCTTTCAAAGGCTTCATCATATAAGGTATCGTACCGCTTGCTCGAAGAGCCGGGATCAGATTTGTTTTATCAAGCTTGACTTGAGTAGTTGATAGTATGTCTTGGTCTACTGCATAGATAAGTTCTTTCCCATGATGAAATACTACCCTCTCTGATATCTTATCAAGGTACTTTCTTCCTACCGCATTGGTCAGAAACCCAAGGCCAAAACCTATCCCTTTTGTTATATCCGAATCATGTGACAGCCACCCTTTTCCCCGAGTAGTTATGATCTCTAGACTCTTAGTCGTGTGAGATAAGATGTAATCGATCTCTGGTTCGATAGCGGCTTTTATGATATCATGACAAACCTCAGAAATATCTGCTCTGGAAGGAGTAGCAGATGCATAGACGGCAGTAGCATAAGCATGACGTAATTTATCTAAGGCCTCGCCGGGCTCTTTTGCAAGAGCTGCAGTCATCTGCCAACTTCCTACAGAAGCACCCAGAAAGTGAAGGTCCTGATGGGAGTCACCCAAAAGGTCAGATATCAAATATCTCACTAAACCATATGTTGTAAACCACTTAGGGCCTCCAGCGGCTGCTACAACCCCATAGACGTGATCGGGAGAAAGCCCTTCTTTTTGGATCTTTTTAAAAGCAGTGGCTCCTGCTTTCAGCACTATTTTACTCATACCTATCTCAGATACACAAATCTAAGAGTAGTTAGTGACTCTGTATTACTTAAGTGTTACCGAAGCATCAAGATTTCCCAGAATAATTGACTTATCATGAATAGATACATCACCGTCCATGTCGATATCAGCAAGTAGATAACTCGAATTCTGTCCAACAAAATTGGTCCATCTTTCGACGTCTGCCATCTCTATCATATGAATATCCTCCGAAGGAATCCGAAGTGCGCCGCCTCTTAATACTGACGCGCCGCCGATGTTTTTTAGTCCGACTATATCGGATATCGTATAGTCAAAGCTGAGTATATCATCTTCAATAGAGAGAAGTGGGCTTTGCACAGGAAGATGATTTCTATGCGATATACCTACAGAATATCTTTTGTCTTGATCAAGTGAAAGACTGCTGATCTGCTCAGTAACTACCTTACCATCTTTCTCAAGTAATAAAGTCCTTCTCCATACTTCTCGGCCTGACTCTTCCATGATAGATACAAGTATCCAGTCCACGCTCCGAGCACTATAAAGAGATATGTCTAAGGTATTAGAAGACTTAAGGGTTGGTAAGCCATATGGGTCATCAGAAGGTACAGACTTACCAAAAAATGTTGTCGGTTCCATTCCTGGCAAATAGCCTAATTCATGCAACTTCGTATCCATCGTACGAGAAACATCATTATAAGGACCTTCTAAAAATGCCTTGAGTTGGAGGGAAGTGCTTTGAGCGGATAATAATAGTGCTGCAAAACATAACGAAAGAGTGAGGTTTATACGGTGAAGCATACTGCAACTGGTTTTGGTTCGAGTTATAGAGCACAATATATATGCCAAATAATTACTATATGAATCTTAACCCAAAACTGTTAGCCAGTTTACAAACCCCTTTACATAACTAAGCTGGCTGAAGAGCCCTAACAGGTTGAATCCAACCATGTTTATCCTCGTTCTTACCAGATCTTAACTCCTCGATATATGACTTCAATGAAGGAGCTACTTTATAATTATCTACATCCAGATCTATTACTTGATCTCCAAATGCGATCTTAGATACAAAAGAGACAACAGCCGCGGTGCCACTTCCAAATACTTCTTGAAGTTGGCCTGACTGATGTGCCTCTAAGACTTGTTCTTTTGATAGTGGTGCCTCCACTACCTCGATACCTTGATCCTGTAAGACCGTAATCAAACTATCCCTTGTGATCCCACGTAGTATGGTTCCGCTTAAGTTTGGTGTATAGGCCTTGCCATTCATGATGAAAAATATATTCATCGTACCGACTTCCTGTATATACTTGAATTCGAAAGGATCCATCCACATCACTTGATCGTATCCACGATCCTTCGCCCTCTTTGCCGCATATAGGGAAGCGGCATAGTTACCCGCTGTCTTAGCCTCTCCTACTCCACCGCCGACGGCACGTACATATTTGTCTTCAGCTATCAAGCTTACTGGCTTAGTATAATAAGGACCTACCGGACAAGTGAATATGACAAACTTATATGTCTCAGATGGCCGTACTCCTATGAACTCGTCAGTCGCGAACATATAAGGTCTCACGTAGAGTGCACTACCTGCTTGAGGAGGTATCCATCCTCTCTCGAGATCTACAAGTGTCTCTATAGCTTCAAAGAAAATATCTCCGGGTAACTCCGGCATACACATTCTCACCGCAGAAGCATTGATTCTTTCAAGATGCTTATCAAGTCTGAACAAGAGCGGCGTACCATCATGGCTGACCGATGCTTTCATCCCCTCAAATATAGACTGTCCATAATGCAACGTGAGATTCGCTGGATGAATAGAAAAATTTTCGAGCGGACGTATTTCTCCTTGCTGCCATGCACCATCCTTATAGTCCATCACAAACATGTGATCACTACAGATTTTTCCAAATGGAAGATGATTAAAATCTACATCTGATAATCTTGAGTTTGTGGTCTTATGGATATGTATACTCATGACAGCACCTTTTGTTAAAACAAAGGTATATAATATATGAGTCGAAAACCTCGCCCTCTCCACTACTTCACCACTAAATAAAATCTACATATTTTTTCTTCTTATATCTTCACTTTCGTAAATGATCCATCCGCGCCATGCCAGTCTTTAATCGTGAGGTATATAATATATCTAATACCATAGAAAGTATAGCACTCGACAACAGCATACATGTCTTCTTGGTCAATGACTCTTACGACGAAAGTGCCCAAGTCTTACTCGGCAAAATATTAGCATCAGTAAAGCAAGATCTATCAACGGCGTCGATTCATCATAAGAGCAAAGAAGATGACTTACGCCTCACCAGCTCAAAGGATATCTTGGTACTTTCTTTTGGTCTACATCCACGACAGTTTCAGCTACAGATAGATAATCGACCTTATGGTCTTCGTAAGATAGGAAGTACCACCTACATCTTTTCTCGATCTCTCGCTGAGCTACCTAATCGCCCAGAAGAACGCAAGGCTCTCTGGATATCTCTCAAAAGGTATTACGGACTTTCATGACTACATACATCCTTGCAACCCACAACCAACATAAGACTGATGAAATCAGAAAGATGTTAGCGCCCTACGACATCGAGCTTCAAAGTCTCTCTGACATAGGTTACCACGAAGAGATCATCGAGGATGGAGATACGATGAAAGCTAATGCCAAGATTAAGACTGATACGATAAGGAGTCAGGGGCATACATACATCATGTCTGATGACTCAGGTTTAGAAGTAGATGCTTTGGACGGGGCACCTGGTATATATAGTGCACGATATGCTGGCACGCATGGTGATCATGAAGCTAACATGTCCAAACTACTGCAAGCGTTAGATGGAGAAAGTAAGCGAGGAGCACAGTTCAGAACAGTCTTATCTGTATGGGCAGGTGACAACCATCATTACTTCGAAGGAATCGTCAGAGGAACTATAGCTCTAGAACGCATGGGTAAAGGTGGCTTCGGATACGATCCGATATTTATCCCAGAGGGATATAAGAAGTCCTTCGGTGTACTTTCTGCTGATATCAAGAATCAGATGAGCCACCGAGCAAATGCTATCAAAGCTTTCATCCAATTCTTGACATCTCATTAATTAATCAGCAGCATTAGGTATGACCTATCCTGAATACAGCCTAAAGATCATCGCACTAAGAGACCAAGATCTTAAACTGCGACAAGAGCTGCTAGACAGAGGAGAACTCAATGAAGGATATAATAAAGAGATGGAACTGCTACATCTGAAGAACACCCATACTCTCGAAGAGATCATAGATGATATCGGATATCCAACAATCGATAAGGTAGGTCAAGAAGCAAGTGAAGCCACCTGGATAATCATACAACACTCTATCAGTAGTCCTGACTTCATGAGAAAATGCCTTCGACTGCTAGAGAGCGCGACTATAGAGAAGAAAGTGAATCCTCAAAATCTAGCGTCCCTATCTGATAGGATAGCCGTATTCGAAGGAAGACCACAAGCCTATGCCACTCAATATGACTGGGATGAGCATGGCAACCTGAGCCCAAGAGAATATGACGATATTCAAAAGGTAAATAAGAGAAGAAATTCTATCGGTCTTTGCACCGTAGAAGAAAACACAAGACTTATCAGAGAACGAACAAAACAAGAAGGCGGCAAGCCTCCATCCGATTTAAAAAGTAGAAATAAGGAATACGAAATATGGAGACGGCATGTGGGTTGGATATAACGAAGTAATATGGAAGTGAATTAATTATGAATCTTAATCAAATAACAGTACCATCTTTAGATCTAGAGAAGTCGATAGAATTCTACGAAAAATTAGGACTAAAGTTGATAGTTAAGTCGCTGCCTACATATGCGAGATTCCTTTGCCCGTCTGGCGATGTACATTTTCTTTACACCATACTGACGAATTACCGATAGGTGATGGTATCTATGTCTACTTCGAATGTGACAATCTAGATGAGAAAGTAGATGAGCTTATCAAGCTCGGAATTGAATTTGATCTCATGCCAACTGATCAAAGTTGGATGTGGCGAGAAGCAAGGCTTAAGGATCTCGATGGCAACCAACTCATCCTTTACTATGCTGGTGATAACAGGATTAATCCGCCTTGGCGAATCCCCCCCCCTCGAGATGAATGAACTTGGTCCTTAAAGCAAAGGTGCTAAAGCACCTTTACAAGAGAATTGCAAACAGCGGCTTGCAGGCGTACATTATATTATCCTCCATCATGAAAACAAAAAAGGGGCTAATCAATCGATCGCCCCTTATTGTTTTCAGTAAGTAGCTATTATTACTTTGTATCGTCCACTTCTTCGAACTCGACATCAGTGACATCTTCTGCATCATCTGAGCCACCTGCGTCCGCTCCTGGATCACCACCTGCATCAGCTGTTGCACCTTCTGCACCTCCAGCTGCTTGCTGTGCTGCATAGATATCTTGACTTGCTGCTTGCCAAGCTGTATTCAGTGCTTCTGAAGCTGTATCGATCTTAGCGATATCCTCAGTCTTGTGAGCCTCTTTAAGATCAGCAACAGCAGTCTCGATAGCAGCTTTCTTATCCTCTGGTATCTTATCACCATACTCCTTCAGTTGCTTCTCAGTAGAGAATACTAGTGTGTCGGCAGCATTGAGTTTATCAACTCTTTCTCTTGCTTGCTTGTCTGATTCTGCATTAGCTTCTGCTTCTGCCTTCATCTTAGCGATCTCGTCATCAGAGAGACCAGTCGAAGCTTCGATACGGATATTTTGTTCTTTGCCTGTACCCTTGTCTTTAGCTGAGACACTGAGGATACCATTAGCATCTATGTCAAATGATACTTCTACTTGAGGCACTCCTCTTGGTGCCGGTGGTATGCCGTCTAGGATAAACCGACCTACAGATCTATTATCATTGGCCATAGGTCTTTCTCCTTGGAGGATATGGATCTCAACAGACGGTTGATTATCTGCTGCTGTTGAGTACGTCTTACTCTTCTTAGTTGGGATCGTAGAGTTCGCTTCGATCACTACATCGTATACACCACCCATCGTCTCGATACCAAGGGATAATGGAGTAACATCTAAAAGTAATACATCTTGTACATCTCCACTAAGCACTCCTCCTTGGATAGAGGCTCCTATAGCTACTACTTCATCAGGATTCACACTTCTGTTAGGCTTCTTTCCGAAGAACTGCTCCACAGCTTCTTGGATCTTTGGGATCCTAGTTGATCCACCTACTAAGATGACCTCATCTATGTCTGTCTTAGATAACCCTGCATCTTTAAGCGCCTCTTGACAAGGCTTAAGAGTTCTTGCTACAAGATCATCTGCAAGCTGCTCGAACTTTGCTCTTGATAACTTGAGTACAAAGTGCTTAGGTACGCCATCAACTGCAGTGATATATGGTAAGTTGATCTCAGTCTCTGTAGAAGAAGAGAGTTCGATCTTTGCTTTCTCAGCAGCTTCTTTTAGACGCTGTAGTGCCATCGGATCTTTACGTAGATCGATCGCTTCATTAGACTTGAATGTATCTGCTAGGTGGTCGATGATCACTTCATCGAAGTCATCACCTCCTAATCTAGTATCTCCGTTAGTTGACTTCACCTCGAAGACACCATCTCCTAGTTCCAAGATAGAGATATCAAAAGTACCTCCTCCAAGATCATATACTGCGATCGTCGAGTCCTTACCTTGCTTATCTAGACCATAAGCCAACGCTGCTGCCGTAGGCTCATTGATAATACGCTTTACATCTAGTCCTGCGATCTCACCAGCTTCTTTTGTTGCTTGGCGCTGAGAATCATTAAAGTAAGCGGGTACTGTTATGACTGCCTCAGTTACTTCTTGACCTAGAAAGTCTTCCGCTGTCTTCTTCATTTTCTGAAGAACCATAGCACTGATCTCTTGAGCACTGTATTTACGATCATCGATCTCTACGCGTACTGTGTCGTTGTCACCTTTGACCACCTTATAGGCAGCTTTGTTTTGATCACCTTGTAACTCAGTGAATCTTCTTCCCATGTACCTTTTGATAGATGAGATCGTCTTCTGAGGATTAGTGATCGCTTGGCGCTTAGCCGGATCACCTACCTTTCTCTCTCCGTTATCCAAGAATGCGACTACGGAAGGCGTCGTTCTTCTACCCTCTTCATTAGGTATGACGACTGGTTCTTTTCCTTCCATCACGGCTACGCACGAGTTAGTCGTTCCGAGATCTATTCCAATAATTTTACCCATTAATATGTATTAGTATGTTTTGTCTGAATCATTTACGAAAGTGAAAGTGACAATCTATGTGCCAACCGCTGAAAAGCCATGAATATCTGCCACTCATGCATAAAAGCAACTTGTGGTATGACAAAAAGACAGACAATGTGACAGTAGCGCAGAAATACGCTATTTTGCCGTCTGTAAATTAACAACTAGATGTCTGCAGCGAAGAAAGAAGTAAAGCGAGTTACGACGCATGTATTATATAATATGAAGCGTCAAGGAGAGAAGATATCTATGCTGACTGCATATGACTTTTCGATGGCGCGCATCCTCGACGAAGCCGGTATAGATATACTCCTAGTCGGAGACAGCGCATCTAATGTGATCGCAGGTCATGAGACGACTCTCCCGATCACACTTGATCAGATGATCTATCATGCAAGTTCTGTGATCAGAGCAGTGAAGCGATCGCTGGTTGTGGTCGATCTACCATTTGGTACATATCAAGGCAACTCCATGAAAGCGCTAGAAAGTGCGATCCAGATCATGAAGATAAGTGGTGCCCACGCTGTCAAGTTAGAAGGCGGCGCAGAGGTGGTTGAATCGATCAAGAGAATCTTGTCGGCAGGTATACCGGTTATGGGCCACTTAGGCTTGATCCCTCAGTCCATCTACAAGTTTGGTACTTATACAGTCAGAGCAAAGGGTGAAGATGAAGCGACGCAGCTAAAATCAGATGCCAAACTACTTGCGGAGACAGGGTGCTTTGGTATCGTGCTAGAGAAGATCCCTGCCGCTCTAGCTAAAGAGGTATCAGAATCTATCTCTATACCAACTATCGGCATAGGTGCTGGTCCGCATACAGATGGACAAGTATTAGTAACGCATGATTTACTTGGGATTACTAAGGACTTTAAACCTCGATTCTTAAGACGCTACCTAGAGCTCTACGACGTTATAAAAGAAGCTGCTCAGGCTTATAGTAAAGATGTGAAAGACGGAGACTTCCCGAATGAAAAAGAGCAATACTGACACACCTCAGACTGGTCCACTCCTAGTTGGCCTGACGGGAGGCATCGGTGTAGGAAAATCCTTTTGTGCGCAGATATTCGAATGGTTGGCTGTACCGATCTATAACTCCGATATCGAGGCCAAGAAGATCATGGTGGAAGACTTAGAAGTAAAGAATGCCATCATCGAGCTGTGCGGTAAAAAGAGCTATCAACAGAATGGTACGCTGAACCGAGGGCATATCGCTTCGGTCATATTCACAGATAGTCGTAAGCTCGCTCAGATCAATGCTATCGTCCATCCAGCAGTAGCTTCTCACTTTCGTAAATGGAGCTCGGAGCAAACGGAGGTTAGTTATGTCATGCAAGAGAGTGCCCTGATCTTTGAGACTGGATCATATAAGAGCTTTGACAAAGTCGTAGTCGTACATGCCCCACTCGAAGTGAGAATCCAAAGAACCATGTCAAGAGACAACTCAACCGAAGAACAAGTCAAGGAGCGTATCTCAAAACAATATGGTCAAAAGGAAAAAGTCAAACTCGCTGACTACGTCATACATAACGACGGTGAACAGATGCTCATCCCTCAGATCCTCGAAGTACACTCAAGCATCTTGAGTCAACGATCTTAACATTTACCTTCCTTTCATTTGTCCGTACAAATCTCATTTGCTAACTTAACGTTACGCGCAGGTCAGAATGGATCTAACCTGTCTTGAAAACTCAAAGGCTTCACAAGACAATATTTCTGAATAAAAGGTGGGTAAATCAGTTACTTTTTTGATTTACCAAAGTCTTAATAAAGTCTTATCGACCTCCCCAATCTACCGACTTATCCCAGAGTCCGACTATGTATTTTATTGTAAACGAGAAACTTAACTTAGATTATGAATAGTAGAATCTTATTACTACTTCTATTGTTGATTATTTGGATCATCGTAGGGTTATTTTTATGTAATAAATATTTGTGTGGCTTGAGCGCCGCAGTTCCTGCAGCCGCAGCAGCAGCGGCACCAGCAGTGATATCTGATGATTGCGACATTACGTGGTCAGTCAGAGATGGAAGCTTGTTCAACTCTGGAAAGGTTGATAGAAACTTTAGATTTAGATCTTCAAGTTTTGCTCTGCCAGCAACTCTTAACTCTGATCTTACAACTGCCGTAGACAACATATCCAATCACCTTTCTAACAACGCAGAAAGAGGCCTTACCATTACAGGATATTATGATGGAGACGAATCGAATCGAAGTATTCTAGCCAACCTTGGTGCAGCAAGAGCGAATACGATTAAAAAGTTATTCACGGATAAAGGAATCGCTTCTAATAGGATCAATATAGACTCAAGATTAGCTGAAGACAAGTGTTATAGAAATGATACTCTTCTTACTGGTGCCAGTCTTGCATTTGGTGACATCGCTAATAATGATACAAGATTAGCTGCTATCAAGGATCGACTATTTGGAAAGCCGATTACACTTTACTTCGCGACTGACTCTGACAACCTAACACTGAGCGCCCAGCAGAGAACTGACTTCACAGATCTTATCTACTACTTAGACAATGTAAGTGGTGCAAGCCTAGGCGTAGATGGGCATACAGATAGCGTAGGTAATAGAGATTATAATGTTAACCTATCACGAGAAAGGGCAGATTTTGCTAAAAACTATCTCCAACGAAATGGCGGTATTTCACTAGCAAGAATGAATGTAAATGGATTTGGCCCTGACAAGCCTGTTCAGTCTAACAGTACAGATGCAGGAAGAGCGAAAAATCGCCGTGTAGAGGTAACATTGAAATAACTAAACTATAAAATAACAATAATGAAATCAACATATATATTTTGGATTCTGGTCATCGCTTTTATCCTCGGGATACTTGGCTGGTTCCTAGGTTGTCCACTTTGTCTCATCCTTCCATTTCTTTTCATGATGGGTACAGCTCTTTTGGGATGGCTACTAGGGCGTGAGTTTTTGAACGGATCATTTGCCAGCAAAGAAAAAGACTGGGGACTCAAATATGACAAAAGTCAAAATGCTTACAATAGTCTAAAGTCAGACTTTGATATCAAAAGAAATGATTGGGATTCTAAGTTTGCTGGATGGAAAACTGAAAAGGCTGGCTATACCACACAGTTAGCAGATTGGTCTACTAAGTACGATGGCCTCAATGCAGAATGGAATGGCAAACTTGAGGGCTGGAATGGAGAAAAAGCCAGCTACGAAACTAAACTCGGCGATTGGAACACGAAGTACAATCAACTAGACTCTGACTGGAAAGCTAAGTTTAACGCTTGGAATAAAGAGAAAGCTGACTATGACGGTAAGCTCGGTAATCTGCAGACGAAGTACAACTCCCTTGACAACGAGTGGAAAGCGAAAGCTGACAAGTGGGGTGATGAAAGAATCAATTATGAAGGCAAACTTGCCTCATGGAATTCCAAATATGATGATCTAAATGCTTCTGTAAAGACTAAAGAAGACGGATGGAATGGAGAGAAGTCTGGTCTAGAAGCTCAGCTAGCTGATTGGACTGGAAAATTTGACGGATGGAATACGGAAAAGATGGGCCTACTTGCTCAGCTCGATGCTAAGCCTAAAGAGGTAGAGGTAGTCAAAGAGGTGACAGTCGAAGTAGAGAAGATCGTTGAAGTTGAAAAAATCGTAGAGGTAGAGAAGATTGTTGAGGTAGAGAAAATCGTCGAAGTTGAAAAACCTGTCGAGGTGATCAAGGAGGTTGAGAAGATTGTCGAAGTTGAAAAAATTGTTGAGAAGATCGTTGAGAAGCCTGTAGAGGTTGAAAAGATCGTTGAGGTAGATAAGATCGTTGAGAAGATCGTCGAAGTCGAAAAGCCTGTAGAGGTCATCAAAGAAGTCGAGAAGATCGTCGAAGTCGAAAAGATTGTTGAGAAGATCGTCGAGAAGCCTGTAGAGGTGATCAAGGAGATTGAGAAGATTGTCGAAGTTGAAAAGATTGTTGAGAAGATCGTCGAGAAGCCTGTAGAGGTGATCAAGGAGGTTGAGAAGATTGTCGAAGTTGAGAAGTTTATCGAGGTAATCAAAGAAGTACCTGTAGAAGTGATCAAAGAAGTGGAAGTTGTAAAAGAGATCGACTTCGAATCGTTAGCGGGTATGATGGCCAACATGGAACAAGTCGAAGTATCTAGTGAAGAAGTTTCTCGCAAAGAGGTTAAGAAAAAGGCGAAGGTCAAGAAAAAGGCAGTCAAGAAAAGTGCTAAAGATGACCTCACTAAGATCGAGGGAATCGGACCTAAAATCGCCTCACTACTGAATGCTGCGGGCATCCACACTTTCGCAGAACTTTCTAAAGCACCAGTTAAAAAGCTTAACAAAGTACTTGAAGATGCTGGACCAAGATTTAGAATGCACAACCCAGGTAGCTGGCCAAAGCAATCTGGACTTGCAGCAGATGGCAAATGGGATGCCCTGAAAAAGCTTCAGGACGAATTAGACGGTGGTCGATAGTGACTATCTCACAACAATCTATAACACAATTAATAGAAGAATCAGATGATTGAAAAATCCAAGCTCATAGAGCAAATTATAAATAAGGCTAACATATCAGAGAAGGCGGCCCTTATCGCTTATGACTGCCTACTTAGTGACAACCCTATCTTCCGACAGCAATCTCACAAGGTTACTAAAGCAGTGAAAGAAAAGCTGGTAAAAGTACCAGCGCCAGCAACTGTAAAGGAAGTGAAGTTGACGAAGAATAAGATAGTTGCTAAGCCAACTACGATCGAGAAGATCAAGAAAGTTACTGTGAATAAAAATGTACCTCTCTACAAGAAGGAAGAGAAAATCAAGAAAGTAGAGGTAGTAAAAGAGGTACTTGTCCCAGTGATCAAAGAGGTCATCAAGGAAGTAGTCAAAGAAGTGAAGGTGCCTGTGATCAAAGAGGTGATAAAGATCAAAGAGATTGTAAAAGAAGTACCTGTTGTCAAAGAGGTTGTCAAAGAGGTCAAAGTAGTGGTGATCAAAGAAGTGATCAAAGAAGTCAAAGTACCTGTGATCAAAGAAAAGATCAAAGAGATTAAAGTACCGGTGATCAAAGAAGTGATCAAAGAAATCAAGGTACCTGTAATCAAAGAGGTCATCAAGGAGATCAAGGTGCCTGTCTTCAAAGAAAAGATCAAGGAGATCAAAGTCCCTGTTATAGTTAACAAGGTGAAGGTCAAGGAGATCAAGAAGGAGGTAGCAGTAATAAAAAGAGAAGATAAATTCAAAGCTGTTTCTCAGAAAGTATTTGTCCCACAGACTAAGGAGAAGATCAAGAAAGTCGAAGTAGTGAAAGAAGTACCTGTACCAGTTGTGAAAGAGGTACAAGTAATGAAAGAGGTAGAGAAGAAAGTAAATGTACCTGTCCACAAGACTGAGACTAAGATCAAAGAAGTAGAAGTCGTCAAAGAGGTACCTGTTATAGTTAACAAGCAGGTAATCAAAGAAGTAAAGGTTGTCGAGAAGGTACCTGTCGAAGTTATCAAGGAGATCAAGACTGTCAATGAAGTACAGGTGACAAAGGAGATCGAAGTGATCAGAGAGGTTGTCAAGCAAATCGACATGAAGCAGATGATGGCACTTATGAAAAAAGCGACTCTAAAAGAGAAGAGCCGTAAAGTAGTAGGTGAAACTAGAACCGCAGGTGAGGCTAACGTCGTAGAGCGTAGAGAGGTTAAAGAGAAGGGCAAGCTGATCGCTAGAAAGAAAGGCAAAGGCGATGATCTTACAAAGATCGAAGGTATAGGACCTAAGATCGCTGAGCTTCTTCATAAAGGAGGCATCACTTCCTTTAGAGAGCTTTCTAAAGCGAACCCAAGTGCTATCAAGGCGATATTAGAGGCTGCAGGTCCAAGATTCCAAATGCACAATCCAGGTTCATGGCCAAAGCAAGCTGGCCTAGCTGCCGATGGAAAGTGGAAAGCTCTTGAAAAGCTGCAGGATGAGTTAGATGGAGGGAAGTAGTATTCCTTATCGATTATAGTAAAAGCCTGATGAATAAAATCATCAGGCTTTTTTTGTTTTTAAAAACTTATGAATTTTAATCTCTATCTACAAGTCTTGTCAGATGATTATAATCTGAATTAAGATGCCAGTATAGACTGCAGGGCTTCTTCATTATTGGTAACAGTCGCTTTGGTATCTTAGCCTCTCTTCGTGCTCTTGAGCTTGCTTATCCTATCTTTTGAATCAGATTAGAATCAAGAGGCTTAAGTTGACAGACTTCTTCATACTAGGCAACTATCACGTTGGTCTACGAGTCTCCCTACATGCTCTTTTTGTTCTTTTGTCAGTCGATACAAAAGAACTCAAAAATCTTGTCGTGCTAATATTCGCTTTTCTAATGCTTAATCGTTTGTCTTATTGATGCAGACTCCTGGTTTCCTCATTGGATCGTCCATCCCTCCCGCAAGCCAATCTCACATGGCCGATCTCCTAGGGCGAATCAGACCACAACAGAGTCATGCAAAGCATGATTAAAAATAAATTTTAAAAACATGTTAGCCGGGGATGTTTTTATCACTCAAGATTCTGACAACACTGTTGATAATATTAAAAGAGTCTATTAGACTATAATATCTCAGTACTGCTCGTCTAGGCTTAAAATCTCGTAGTTTGAACGAGTTTAGTAATGCCTAAGGCATTACCATGATGCAAGAGCATCATGGTGAGTGAACCGCAACCTACTGGATTGCGGACTTACGCAACTTTTAAGCACGACGAAAAAAGCCAGAGATTTTATCACGAAGTTGATTAAGAGAATGAAGGATTATTGTAAACGAAAAGATTAAGAGAATAACCAATCGAGCATTAGTGTGACTAGATTTTTGCGTCTCTTTGTATCAATGACAAAGAGACAAGGAAAATCAAGAGTAAAAACTAAAAGGTCAATCTAAACTAATCTCTTTAGGCTATTTAAACTCAATTACTAAAAAGATCTTTTTACTCTTACAACAACACTCTTACTAACAGGTGTATGCGTCTCTGGATTGACCAGATGAACTGGCACTAGTGGATTAGCTTCTGGAAAGTAGGCACCAAGACAACCTCTGGGTATATCATAAGGCACGACAGCAAAGGCTTCTACCCTACGCTCTACACCTTCGTAATTAGAATAGACATCTATGTGTTCTCCAGCTGAGAAGCCTCGGTCTTTCATATCATCTTGATTCATAAAGATGATTTCTCTCCCACTTTTCACACCTCGGTATCTATCACCATGGCCGTAAAGAGTGGTATTATACTGATCATGAGCTCGGAGGGTGGTAAGTACAAAGTCACCCTCTGTCCTGTTTAAATCCGGAAGTGGATTAACAGTGAATTCTGCTTTGCCACTCGCCGTCTTGAAGTCTCGAACTTTTACTCCATTGGGCAGATAGAATCCTCTTCCTTTTCTAACTCTAACGTTATAGTTATCAAAGCCAGCTATTATTTCTTCTATCTTATCTCGGATCAGATCATAATCCCTGCTTAGTGACATCCAATCGATGTTGACATCTGATCTATCTTTCAACGTCGCTTCTGCTAGCGCACAGATGATCGCCACTTCGCTTTTAAGATGCTCCGATTTAGGTGGTAGCACTCCTTTGGAATTATGCACGATGCCCATACTATTCTCGACACTTACAAACTGATATCCGCTCTCTTGAAAGTCGATCTCTGATCTCCCGAGAGTTGGAAGTATCAATGCCTCTTTTCCATGGACGAGATGCGAACGATTAGGTTTAGTGCTCACATGGACTGTCAAGTCACAATGCCGAAGGGCCTTCGCAGTATAATCAGTATCAGGAGTTGCCGATACAAAGTTGCCACCCATGCCTATAAAGACTTTGGCCTTTTTCTCATACATAGCTTGAATAGCCGGCACGGTAGCATAACCATGTTCTCGAGGAGGGTCAAATCCAAAAGATGCACCTAACTTATCTAGGAAAGCATCAGGCATCTTTTCCCAGATGCCCATGGTTCTATCCCCTTGTACATTACTATGACCTCTGACGGGACAAGGACCAGCTCCAGGCTTACCTATTGCACCTTTCAGTAGCAGTAGGTTGACAATCTCTTGTACGTTCTGTACGCCGTTAGCATGTTGGGTGATGCCCATGGCCCAGCAGATGATGATCTTTTCGTTGTGGGCTAGGAGATCTGCAGCAGCTTGTATTTGCGAAAGCGGGATACCTGACTGCTCCACGCACTCATCTAAGTTAGCCTGCTGTATATCCGCTATAAAGTCTGCGTATCCTGTTGTGTGATGAGAGATGAAGTCATGATCGATGATACCACCCACCTTTTTCTCCTTCTCGAGGAGTAAAAGCATGATTGCCTTTAAGCATGCTATATCACCATTGACTAGGACTTGTAGATACAAATCAGCAAGATCTACACCTCCAGTCATCATCCTTTTAGGATTCTGGGGATTCGTATACTTGATGAGTCCTGCTTCTTTGAGGGGATTAACTGCTATGATCTTTCCTCCGTTGTCTTTACACTTCTCGAGTGCTGATAACATACGAGGGTGATTAGTACCAGGATTTTGGCCGATCACCATGATGACCTCGGCTTCATATAAGTCTTTCAAGGTAACGGCTCCTTTCCCTATGCCGAGGGTTTTACTTAGGCCATAGCCGCTGCACTCATGACACATGTTGGAGCAATCCGGCAAGTTGTTCGTGCCATATGCTCTCGCAAATGTGCCATAAAGAAAGGCCGCCTCATTACTCGTCCTTCCACTTGTATAAAAAACGGCTTCATTTGGATCCTCGAGACCATTCAGATGAGTCGCGATCTTCTCAAGAGCATCCTCCCATGATATGGGCGTATAATGCGTAGCACCTGTAGCTAGATACATCGGATGGGTAATCCTGCCTGACTTACCTAACTGATATTCGCCCCAACTTGATAACTCAGATATACTATGTGATACAAAGAATGCAGGATCCGCCTTCTTCTTAGTAGCTTCTTCTGCTAGTGCTTTGATACCGTTTTCGCAGTATTCTCCAAGACCCGACCTATCATCATCAGGATCTGGCCATGCACAACCAGGGCAGTCAAATCCCTCCTTTTGGTTCATCTTCAGAGATGCTTTCAAGGCTTGCGGCCAGTCCATGTACTTCCCCATATGTCTGAGCGAGGATAGTATAGCAGGCCAACCTACTGACTCTTTCTTAGCAGTAGAGGAGGAATATTCTGAGGTAGGTGGATATCGATGAGCTATATGGTCTGGCTTAGTCATATCGCTGTTGATCAGCTGATGCAGCCTTAGGAAATGACAGATTTGTACTAGCGTATGTATCTCCAAAGGTTATAGCTGCACTATAGACTTGGATCACTGCATCTATGACTTGAGCAGGACTCAACTCCTTGAGTGGATGTATAAATGCGGACCACATCACACCATCACTTATGGCATATCTCACATCAAGAGCGCTATGAAAATTAGCCTCCATCGCCGCGCCGACTTGATCGTCAGTGATGTCATTCATCTCCGCGATAGGACTGATGATCCTCATCCTGTTATTAGCTTCATCTGTGAAGCAGAGCAGGAATGTTTCTTCGATCATCATCTGCCAAGCACCGGACTGTCCACCGATAGAATCACTTAGCTCCACTAGGATTTCTTCGAGTTGGTCGTTATCCATATCCTGAGCACTCAGGCAAACGGACATCGACATCATAAGTAGCACAAGTATATATCTCATCTCACTTTATCTTACATAGGTCAAGATACATCTATATATTCATGCTGTAATGAATGAGGAAGACATAGAGCTGAAGTTAGCAGGAGTAAAATCCATGAATATTCTGAAGTCTAACAATGGTCAGATCCGACCTTCCAGTGATCATATCGTTCTAGAAGAACCACTTGAGATAAGGCTAACTAAAGGCCAAGCTTCCTCCATCCAACTTGCCGTGACGATGAGGACACCGGGAGATGACGAAGAGTTGATCGCCGGATTTCTTTATACCGAGGGCATCATCAAGTCTATCGATGAGATTGCATCCATAGTTATATCTAATCATATCGCTCAAGTTCGACTAACTCCTCACTGCGGATTCGAACTATCAGATATCAAGCGGCGCTTACTAGTGAGTAGTAGCTGCGGTGTCTGTGGCAAAAAGGATCTCAACAGCTTACAGTATACAAGCGACAAGCTCCCATGGTCATCGACTATATCAGTATCCATCGATGCGCTTTCGCAAATGTCTCAATTGATGAAGGACCGACAAGAGTTATTCGCAATAACTGGAGGGACTCACGCAGCAGCTCTTTTTTCTAAGGAAGGCGAGCTGATTGATATCAAAGAAGACATTGGGCGGCACAATGCGTTGGATAAGTTGATAGGTGCCTCTATCAGAAGAAATATCCAGCCTCACATCATTTGCGTAAGCGGAAGGACGAGTTATGAGTTGGTTCAAAAGACTGCTATGTATGGAGCGCCTATCCTCCTATCGATAGGACCTGCCTCATCATTAGCCATAGAGACAGCTGAGGCGGAAGGGATCACTCTTGTTGGGTTTCTATCAGACAAAGGATGTAATATCTATAGCTCAGATCATAGGGTTCTTCAGCCCTGATCAAGGTCAGCTCGCTAAAGTCTTCTAGAAGGTTTCACTTCATCCAATCACAAAACCCTTATATATGTGTCCTTCATGTCATCGGTGAACACATTTCTTCAAATAGCTATCATATTAGGCTTCCCTCTGATCGCCATACTTCTCACTAAGAGATACAAAATGGCGGCGTTTTTTAGCCCTATCGTCTTATGCTTCGCATGCGGTATAATTATAGCTAACCTACAAATCATGGAAGTCGATGAGGCCGCAGTGAAGATCATACGAGATCCAGCTATCCTTCTATCGCTGCCTCTTTTATTATTCTCTTCAGATATCAAGAAGTGGATCAGAAACTCTAGGCACCTGATCTATGGGTATGCTACGGCAGTTATTGCTACTATCATAGCGGTGGTCTTTAGCGCTATCTGTTATCAGCATCTCATACCCGAGATATGGACCCCTTCTGGCATGATGACAGGTATACATACAGGAGGTACTCCGAATCTCTTTGCAGTCGCTCTGGCCACTAATGCCCCGGACACGATCGTCACACTTACGCATAGTTCGCAAGTTCTATGGGGAGCTGTCCACTTACTATTTATCCTATCAGTCGGGCATCGCGTCTATGAGTACTTCCTTGGGATATCACCAAAGGGCCCTATAGAAATCAGAGGCGAGTCTTACGTGCGCCACGATCTCATAAAGCTTAGCGATATTATCTACTCGATAGCACTAGCGAGTGCTTTGATAGCGATCTCGATAGGATTCAGCCAAGTTGTGTTTGGTCGCACACATGAGACTTTGGTGATCGTATCGATTACAACCCTAGCCATCTTTTGTTCCCTTCATAAGGGAGTCAGAAGCTGGCAGGGATCCTTTGAGGCCGGGGATTATCTACTGCTAGTTTTTGGTGTAGCGGTTGGCATGATGTCAGATCTACGCAAGGTGATGGCAGAGGGCGGATACTATCTTGGATATGTCGGAGTCATTTTTCTAATCACCGTAGTGTTCATGTTGATCTTTTGTAGGTTGTTTCGGATTAAGAAGGATACAGCTGTTATCGCCATAACTGCAGCTATCTACGGACCAGTCTTTATACCACAAGTATCACAAGTACTTCGTAATCGATCTATCATCCCGGGAGGTATCGCTATATCCTTAATCGGATTAGCACTTGGTAATTACTTTGGTCTCCTAATGGCTACATTATTAGAGTCGCTTCTAGGGTAATTAGAGCTCCTCATTATCAATATGTTACGATCCAAAAATCCCTATTTTTGGTGATAAGGCAAGAATAGATCTACCTTACTTTTACACTGTATTCTAACATATGCCTCCAACTTGTATCAACATATCGTGTTTGCTCCTATTTGTAGTGTTTATTACACCTCACAGTCTATGGAGTTTGGATGATGATGTGAAGACCAAAGTTGATAGTATACGACTGCTTATAGAAAGCGAAGCAGTTGATACTGTCAAGTTTAGTCATTATAATGCTCTAACGAGGTTACTTCAGCAGAGCGATCGCGCAGGATCTGTGCTACCTCTTGAAGAACAACTGGCTCTTGCCAAAAAGATCGGAGATGCAGACCAGATAGCTATCGTAAATCAAAATATTGGTGGTAACCACTTACACCTTGGTAATGATAGTCTTGCACTAGGTTATATCAATGAGGCACTAGAGTATTTTCAAAAAGAAAACAATCTAAACCGGATAGCCCAAAATCTGAACAACCTAGCCTTATTATACCAGAGGGCCAATAGATATGAGGACGCAATCGAGACTTATCAAAAGGTCATTATGTATAGTGACTCAATATCTGATCATGCAGGTAAAGTCTATGCTTTAGTCAATATGATGGCTGATGCAAAGGATCAAAAGGATGATGCAAAGGCCCTAGAATATGTTGACTACATAGAGGAAATTGTTGAAAAGTTCGATGAAATCCCAGAAGCTCAAGTTGACGAGATTAAAAGTCTTTTTACTCCTATTTATTTGAATGCCGGACTCTGTTGTAAGGACTTGGCAGTGAAGGATACGTCGTATGCATTATTTGAAAGTGCTTACGAATATTTCGACAAAGCTCTAGAAGGCCTACAGTACGTTAATGGTGACTTCGCTGAAAATTATTATCGAGGCTATATTTTGAACGGCAAAGGTGAAACACTTTATGAAGAGGCAAAAACTCTAAAAATTAATCCAGAAGTATCCGATGGTGTGCTTACAGATATGCATCAAGAATCTTTTGAATTCTACAAAGAATCTTTCGATTTATTTGAAGCTATTGACGTGGAGAGAGAACAGGCATTTTCATTAGTTAATCAGGGCAAATCTCTTAATGAGTTAAAAAGTTATTCGTCCGCATATGACCTTCTTGAGGATGGTCTGCAACGGGCAGTAGATTTAAATTTTACCGAACAGATAAGAGATGCATATGAACAATTAAAAATCAATGCAGAAAAGATAGGAGATTATAAGAGTGCTTATGCTTACAGCGAGGAATGGATCAAATTCAAAGATCAAATTCTGAATGAGGATAGAATTAATATCACAAAAGAGCATGAGACGAAATTTAAAGTGAATGAGATAGAGCAAAGCCTAAAAGATGAACAGCATCAACGAGAATTAGAACAACAACAAGCTGATCAGCAGGCAAAACAAAGGATGTATCTCTATGCCTTTACAATGCTATCAGGGCTAGGATTGGCATATATGTTCTTTGTAAGAATGCGCTTCAAGAAACAAAAAGAGATCACGGAGTATCAAAAAGATATGAATCAGGCTATGTCCAAATTTGTTCCGATGGCTTTTATAAACGCAATCGGCAGTGATAAGATAACCGATGTGAAGCTGGGAGATCAAATAGAAAAAGAGGTAACTGTTGTATTTACAGATATTAGGAATTTTACCACACTTAGTGAGAAGTTAACCCCATCAGATAATTTTGCTTTTGTCCAAGAGTATGCATCTCGTATGGGGCCTATAATAGAACACAGAGGTGGTTTTATAAGTCAGTATCTAGGAGATGGCATCATGGCCATATTTCAAGATAATCCTACACAAGCACTTC
>CAZXIE010000020.1:0-38915 GCA_964640065.1 uncultured Saprospiraceae bacterium | reverse complement strand
CATTAAGAAGAACAGATAAAGACAAGTTAGAAGTCAAATATGCCAACGTAACAATAAAGACTATTAATTTACATCAACTGTAAAGGATGTCCCTTGTACGCTGTAAACCATGTTCCTTGTACATACAGGGAGACAAAGAGGGTGGAAAATCAACATTTTGCAGCATAACTATACTGCATTAGCAATATCGAGATAGCCTCTAATCAAACTGATTACATCTTTGGTTCTGTCATGATGCTGTCCATACATGCCGCAAGCACGAGCACCTTCAACATTCTCGATAAGATCATCGATAAATATCATCACCTCTGGTGGCGCTCCTATATCGTCGATCACTTTTTGATAGATCTCATGATCGGGCTTTCGCATATGGATGAGGTGGGAGAAGTAAGTACGATCAAAGTATTCTGCACCAAAGTCGCTGATATCATATGTCTCCATGAGATAGGCATATACATGTCGTATATGGGTTTCATTAGCATTGCTTAGGAGATGGATTTGGTAATCTTTAGCAAGGCTTTTCAGCATGTCGAGACGCTGGCTTGGAAGAGGGCCAAGCATAGCATTCCATGCATCTATGATTTCTTGGTGAGTAGGTGAACCTTGGGCAAGTCTCTGAAGCTTCTCTACAAAGACTGTCTCACTGATCTTGCCTACTTCATAATGAAGAAGAATCCGTTGTACTTCTGGTGTGCCAAGATCATCCAGATTAAGACAAGTCTTTAGTGCTGACCATGAGGCTTCATAGTCCAGATCCAACAATACACCACCAAAGTCAAAAATGATGTGCTTGATCAAACTAGCAGGTTATCTATCTAAACCCGGCGACCTCTCCAGAAACTCATCATAAAGTAGAGTATGTCGACTCTCCATAGGAATATTCCATCCTTTGATAAAGAGATGAGTGATCCTCGTCTTCATCTCAAATGGATCACCATCTGATACAAAGAGATTAGCCATCTTTCCTTCTTCGATACTTCCATACTGATCTCCTAATCCAAATATCTCAGCTGGATTAATAGTAATGGCCTTGAGGGCTTCTTCTACACCCAAGCCATATGCTGCTGCAAATCCGGCATGGAAAGGTAGGTTACGTACATTCTCAGCATCATCAGTGCGCAGTGCAACCTTGACACCCGCTTTTTGCATGATGCCAGCATTTGCGTAAGCGATATCATAACTATCCTCATCTCGACCAGGAACAGTCTGGACTGGACCAGTAATCACGGGTATACCCGCCGCCGCTATCTTATCAGCCACGCGATGTCCCTCAGCCACGCCTACAAGGATGGCCTTAACTCCCATCTTTTCGATCCACTCTAGAGCGGATTCGATGTCTTTGTCTTTATTCACGCTGATCATCAAAGTTGACTCTCCACGATATACCGGTAGTAAGGCTTCCATCTCTGGTTGATAGTTCATACGAGCATCAGCTACCTTAGCTCCAGCGCTATCGATGCGATGATATAAAGCTACTTCATCCCAAAGTTCTTGGATCTTGTTAGTTGCCTTCTCTTGTGCTTTTTTGATGTCTTCATCTGACCTTCGATCCCATCTACTTCTTCTAGCCGCCGAAGGAAAGTTCATCACGATACCATGAAACCCAGCACTCATCTGAGCTGGTGTATAGCCATGGAGATTGATAAGACTAGCGGTGCCAGAAAATATCCCACCCGTAGGTGCAGCTATAACCGAAGTCACGCCATTAACTCTAGTGACTGGGATTGCAACTGAGTTGGGATTAACGGCAGTAAGAGCTTTCATCTGGGGAGTGACATCGCCTATCTCATTAAAGTCGTTAGTAAGTGATACCGCGCTTACTTCTGACAGACCAAGACGTGTGCCGCCATCTATAAATCCAGGATAAATGTGCTTACCACTACAGTCGATGGTCTGAGCACCAGTGACCGAGAGATTACTACCGACACCAGCGATCTTTCCATCTTTAATATGGACATCTGCACCCTCTAAGGTGCCTTTGGTTATCGTATGTACGGTGGCATTAGAAAGGATGACTTCTCCATAGGTAGACTTCGCTACCTGCTGTCCTTGAGCACTCGACAGTGCCCAGCAGAATAGGGTGGTCAGAAAGAGTATTTTATATATCTGGTTCATGGTCTTCTATTTTTGGTCTGAGAAGAAAGTGTGAACATCTTGCATGCATCGATCCACTTCGTGATCATGACTATGCTCAGTAAATGTGGAGAGCTTTTCTTCAGGATCGACATCCATACGCATATCTGCTGGATCATCGATATCAAATCTAACAACGCCGTCGACAATGGTCATTTGCGGTATCGTATAAGTAGATAATGGGTGCTTATCGAAGATGGCTATATCGCCTTCTTTACCGACTTCTATCGATCCAACTCTCTCATCTATACCCAGCTGTATAGCAGGGTTGAGTGTGATTAATCGTAGAGCTTCGTTATCAGTAAGATCTCCATATCGCTGAGTCTTTGCTGCTTCATGATAAAGGTGTCTGATCAGCTCACCACTATCAGAGTTGATCGAAGTGACGACACCATTACGAGTGAGTATCGTAGCGTTATATGCTGTCGAGTAATACACTTCAAATTTGTACGCCCACCAATCGGCGAATACCGATGCCTGGGCACCGTACTCTGCGAGTTCGGGAGCTACCTTAAAGCCTTCATTGACATGTTGAAAGCAAATTTTCTTGACACCATAATCATCTAAGACGTCGATCAGCATCAGTATCTCATCTGCTCTATATGAGTGACAGTGTACGATGATCTCTCCATCTAAGATGTCCTTCATCGTCTCCATCTTCATGTCATATTTAGGAGGTGAAGAAACGCCTGTAGGATTGGCTTTATATGCCTTCCACTCTTCAGCATAGTCTTGCGCTTTCGCAAATGATTGTCTAAAGATCTGCTCGACTCCCATCCTGGTGGCAGGTACGATTCGTGCTCGTTCGCCATGTACTCGCATAGGATTTTCTCCTAGTGCAAACTTGATCGTCCTCGGTGCACCATCCATCTTCATATCGTCTGGATTAAAGACGCCATATCTATGCTTGATCGTCTCACACTGACCACCTACGGCATTAGCCGATCCATGCATGGCATGAGAGGTCGTGCATCCACCAGCAAGGGCTCTGTAGATAGACACATCAAATGGATCTATCGCATCACCTACAAAGACGTCAGAGGTATTAGGATCTGTGGCTTCATTGACCACATCTAGTGCTATATGAGAGTGTGCATCGATGATGCCTGGCATAACATACATGCCACTGGCATCGACAGTTTTCACTCCGTCTGGTGCAGCAAGATCTTCACCTATACTTTTGATGATACCATCTCTGATAAGCACATCAGCGTTTTCTAAGACGCCATTAGTAATCGTGATGACAGTGGCATCTTGTATAAGGATATCACCTTTTTCCATCTGACCTGATAGAGCTCCAGTAAGCAAGAGGAGAGTGATGTATATGATTATATTTTTCATGTTCTTATTGTTAGGTTGGAGTTGATTATTCTGGTGTTGATTTGGATCCAGTTATCTCAAATGAGCCAAAATCAGCTACGGTGACTGTTCCTTCAAAATCATTGCCATCAAACTGCAGACTATTTTCTATTGTGATGCTCATGCCCGGACCAGCTTCCATCGTGAATGTGAATGACACGTCAGATCCATCAACCTCTACATCTTCGCCTTGAGCATCTTCGCCTGGATTTTGATTGCTCGTAATCGTTACATCATAACTATCTCCAGATCCTTCAAATACCATCGTGCCTTTTGGAGTCATGCCAGGTATCTCTATCGAGTAAGTCCATGTGCCTGCTAAGTCCAAAACGACATCGTCATCTCCGTCTTTCTTCTTTTTCTTTTCCTTGATATCTAATTCATGCATGATGCCATCTACAAATACATTTTTGATTTTTGTATCCTCTTCCCACAAGGGACCAGTGGTCATGACCATATTACCTAGTTTACCTCTCTCAAGTGTGCCGGCCACACTAGATAAGCCAAGCATATCCGCTGCTTGTGTAGTCAGAGCTGCTAATGCTGTTTCTTTGGAGAGTCCATCTTCTATCAGTCTCATAATGTTTGTATGGACATCTTTTCCCTTTGTTTCGAGGTAAGAGAACGACACGGGCATACCACTTTCTGAAAGCATTTTGGCCTGACCGGTATAGCGGTCGATAGCTGCAGATTTGCGTAAGCGAAGAGCTTCCTTAGATTTTTCCGCATCAGTAGGTTCTGTCATAGTAGAATCTTGATCAGTCTTTTCATCATCCATCTCATCTGGGAGATCGAGAGATAAAAGAACTTTTGCCCGCGCACTTTTTACATAGTCAAGTATGCGATCGACATCTCGAACTTCGGTGAGCACAAGATCAAATCCTAGGTCTCTCTGAAGTTGGAGTGTACGTGTGATATCACGCAGTTTTTCAGCTTTAAAGAAGACAGGCATGTCCTTGCTTACGACTGGCCAGAGTGCTTCGGTTGCTACGTCTTGGGATGGCCTCTTTCTGTTCAGGGGATTAGACTTGTAGTTATCGGCATGTTGCAAAGTGAGCTCAGAGTTTCGATAGAGTTCTCTCCACTTAGACATGATACCTATGATAGTGCTCGGGAAGACATCGGCGGTCTCCCACTGTGCATACATAACAGCATCTTCATGTACCACACTTTCATTGAGAGTAGTTCCTCCTAGCGAGATGATAGATCCTCGACCCGGCATCATCATACCTTCTGGTACTGATAGAGCGATGCCGAATCCTTGTTGTCTAAAATCTTTTATGGATGACTCTTTCTGACTATAGTAGTCCGCGATCGTCTTCTCTGGCGTTACACCTGCTATATGATTAGGTGGATAACCACGTCTTTCGACATTAGTATCTTCTAGTGGTTCTGGTGACTTTAATCCGATATGCGATGCGGGTGCTATAAAACCTGCATATACATACATAGAGTCACCTTCGATGACCTTAGCATCATAGGGCGTGCTGATACTTCTACCTACTTGAGTGATCAGACCATCATCGATGATGATATCTCCGAGGTAAGGACTCGATGTAGGTGTGGAGGTAATCATGACATTCTTTATCATGATCTTAGTAGTTACGGGTGGTATGTCCTGTGATGATGCTCCTACATAGATCATGAAGAAGACCAGAACTAGCAAATATCTCATAGGCTGTAATAGAACAGTTATGGGATGAAGATAGCAGGATTGGCTACAAAGAATAGCAGATCGTGCATTATATCGACAGACTATTGATGTCCTATAGGAATCTATGCAAGCTTGTAGATAGAAGGTAGATCTCTACCTAGTTCGTCATAGTCAAGTCCATATCCTACGACAAAGTCATTAGGTATTCTGAAGCCCGCATACTTACAAGGGACATCATGTATGGCAGCATCTGGTTTCACCAGAAGACTGACGATCTCTATGGACTTGGGGTTTTGTTTTTTGAGATCTTGTAAGGCATGATGAAGTGTACGGCCTGTATCGATAATGTCTTCGACGATCAGGAGATCTTGACCACTTATATCAGACTTCATGCCTAACATCTTCGTGACTTGGCCTGTCGACTCTGTTCCTTCATAAGAGGAGTATCTGACGAACTCTATAGTCATCTGGAAATCAAAATACCTCACAAGGTCAGCAGTGAAGATGAAAGACCCATTGAGGATACTCAAGATGATGGGTTGTTTGTCATGATAGTCTTCAGTGACACGAGCAGCAAGAGCTTTTATCCTTTTCTGCAGTTCATCCTCGCTGAGATACATCTCAAACTTCTTGTCGTGGAGCTGTATGGTTTCTTTCATGTTACTCACCTTTTGCTAGACCATATTTATCAAGCAAATATACAAGCGAAGTCATAGCTGCTGCACCGAGTTTTAGTTCTCTTTCATTCACAGCTTCTATGCGGTCTGCAGCGGTATGATGAAAATCAAAATAACGCTGAGAATCCGGCCTAAATCCGAAGAGTAATCCTTCTTGACTTTTGAGTGGACTGATATCTGCTCCAGATCCCCCTTTAGTAAATGATAGATAATATGGGTCAAGGATATCCTCCCATTGTGTCACCTGTCTATAAAAACCAGCAAAGACTTCATCAGTAGCATCACAAGAAAATCCACGTGGTGTAAATCCTCCTGCATCTGACTCTATGGCGGCCATATGCCATTCGCCATTATCATTTGATTCGTCAGCATAAGCGAGACCTCCACCTAAGCCATTTTCTTCATTCATAAAGAGAACACAGCGTATCGTTCTCTGTGGGCGATAGCCTAGATGATGGAGAGTATGAAGTACCTGCATGCTATGTACACATCCCGCACCATCATCATGTGCTCCACCGCCTACATCCCATGAGTCTAAGTGACCACCTACGAGTATGATTTCATCTGGATAAGTGGTTCCTTTGATTTCTGCGATCACATTGTAAGAATTTTTGTGCTCGTCTACCATCTCCGAAGACGATACTATATGAGCATCCATACTTTGATGGACTAGCATCTCATGCAGCAACTCCGCGTCTTTTGTACTGATGGCTATAGCAGGTATCTCAGGGTGATTAGGGTCATACCTTGTTACGCCTGTATGCGGATAATCATCAATGGCAGTAGTCATCGACCTTACAAGCACGGCGATAGCTCCCTGGGCAGCTGCGACGGAAGGTCCATTGACGCGTTGATCTACAGCACCACCATATGCGTAAAAGGTTCTGATCTGTGTAGGGTCCATCGGCCGATTATAGAAGACGACCCGCCCGGCTAGGCGCTCTGGACCTAGTTCTCTTACTTCATCTAGTGTACGTACCTCTACGATATCTCCGCTCACACCTGATGGGCCAGTACCTATGCTATTACCTAGTGCCAGTCCTCCTATGTCAAGACTATCGGATGTAAGAGGGTCTATCAAGACTACTTTTTCCTGAGCTCCCCTTGTCCAGTAAGGCACTTCACACTTTTGTAAATATGTGGTGTCACTGATCTCATTCAGTTGCTCTTTGGTATAGTATATCGCCTTTTCAGAAGCAGCAGAGCCAGCTAATCTCCCTCCGATTACCTCGGATAAATGCTCTAACCAACCATAGCAAGCCCCATCCAGAAGAATCTGATCATGGATGGACTTGACGAAGAGAGCGTCTTTCTCATGGTCGATTTGACCGTGGATTGGGCTGAGAATATATGTTAAGATCGTTATCCATAGTATCTTCATTGCTAAGTTTTTGTCACTATTTGCTGAATTTTTACTCTGTCAAAAGTAACTTTCTCATCTTTGTGCGTCTAAACCCTAGTTATGTTAAAGTTTCTCTTTGCGGTATTGTCTAGCAGTGAAAGAGCAACGCTAACAGATGAAGAAGTAGTTAAAGAATACCTGCGAACCCAAAGCGACTACTACTTCGAAATACTTTATTCCCGCTACTCTGCAAAGATCTACGGGAAGTGCTTGACTATTCTTAAAGAAGATGGTCTAGCGCAAGATGCAACTCAAGATGTTATGATGAAGATTCTTCTGAACCTGTCAAAGTTCAGCGGAAAGTCAAAATTTTCAACTTGGGTGTATTCTATCACATACAACTTTTGCATCGATTTTATCCGTAAGAGGAAGAAAGACAAAAGTCAGTCTTACGAGGATGTAAGTCAGTTTGAAGGTGTAGCAGATGAGATAGAAGATAAAGTATTGCTCGAAGTTCGTATAGAAAGGCTCAAACAAATATTAGATAAAATACCACCAGACGACAAGTCAGTCTTGATGATGAAGTACCTAGATGGTATGTCGATCAAGGAGATTTGTGCTGTGATAAATAAAACAGAAAGTGCTATCAAGATGCAAATCAAGAGAGCCAAGATGAGATTCGTGAAAGTTCATGATTCACTATATGCCGCATGACAACCGTAACCCCAAGAATTTTTAAAATTTAACCGATGGAGAAGAATAACTTTCGGCGTCTTGAAGAAGAGATGGAGCAGCAGTTTGAAAAGTCTTCTGATAAGATCAAGAATAACGTGGTCAAAAGGAAGGGAATGTGGGACCTAATAGGTGACCTATTTGAACTTTACATACCTAAAATATTTTCGACTATAGTTGGAAGCTCTGCTTTATCAAATAAACTACAATCTGGCGAAGAAGAAACTGCGGAATAGAATACAAATAAATATCACTCACCAACAACTGCTATTATGAACCTGCTGTCTGATACATTTAATAAACTTTTGGAACAAGCCTCACAATTTCTACCTAGGTTAATCGGAGCGATCGTCATGGTCATTCTTGGATTAATCATTGCTAGAATTATAGCTCGTGTAGTTAAAAAGATACTTGAGAAGATTAAGATTGATAGCTTCGGACAGAAGCTAAACGATATAGACTTTATCAATAAAGCCAATATCGACATTAAGATTAGTGCCATAGTAGCTAAGTTCTTTTACTATATCATTTTACTTTTCTTTCTAATTTTTGCGGCGGATATCCTCCAGATGGAGTCGATATCTCAGTTGGTAGTTGATATGTTCAACTTCCTTCCTAAACTGTTAGTAGCCTTTGTTTTCTTGATCTTCGGTACACTGCTAGCAGAACTAATTCGCTCAGTGATTGAAGCCACATTAGGATCTCTTGGGATCCCGTCATCAAAGATTATCGGGACATTTCTTTTTTACTTTCTATTTATAAACGTAGTCATACTTGCTATAGAACAAGCAGAGATTAACACTACGTTTTTACAACAAAATATATCCATTATTATCGCGGGAGGAGTTCTTGCCTTTGCTATAGGCTATGGGCTAGCATCTCGTGATGTGGTTTCTAATTTTCTATCCTCACTTTATACAAAAGATAAGGTGAGTGTCGGAGATATTATCGAGATAGGTGACCAACGAGGTCAGGTAACTATGCTCGATAAAACAAGTATCACTATTGCAACACCGGATAAGAGGGTAATCTTCCCTCTTAAGTACCTGCTCAACGAAAAAGTTGCTATTTACTCTTCTGACAAAAAATTAGAAGAAGGATAGACTCATAACTAGGTAATTTAATATTCAAACTCTATAACTAAAATTCATATTAAGATGAAATTGACATTTACATTTTTAATGGCGGCATTTGTGTCCTTTGGACTGATGGGGCAAGAGTCCGTCATGGAACTAAAAGAAAAGATGGCAACTCTTGAAGCTCAGCAAGCTGAAGCTCAAGCTCAAGCCGACGCTCTTCAAGGAGAGATAGATGGCATCAATGGTCAGCTTGATATCCTAGGCGGATGGCAGACAGGCCTATTAGGAAGCGTTGGATTCAATCTTGGTAACCAGTCTAACTGGGCAGGTAGTGCTAACCCTAACTCTTCAACTTCAGCCTTAGGTATTGGACTTACTGGTTTTGCGAATAGTATCAATGAAGGAAGCTTTTGGAGAAACAAGGGTGTAGTTACTCTCGGATGGCAGGGTGTGGATCCTGATACTAATGACGATGCGATCGGAACAGGATTTGACAGAAACACTGACCTTTTAAACCTTTCTTCACTCTATGGTAAAAACATAAGTGACAATTGGGCTTTATCGGCACTTGGAGAACTTAATACTTCAGTAGGTAACTTTTTTAATCCTGGTGTACTTGACATAGGTGTTGGAGTAACTTGGACGCCAAGCCCAGATCTAGTTGTTGTTATACACCCACTTAACTACCACATCGCTTTTTCAAGTGTTGATGGTGTATCTTCAGAAGGGGCTCTTGGTGCAAAGATTAGAGCGGATTATACACACGAGTTCCCAGGAGGACTAGCATGGTCGTCTACTCTTACTTCCTTCTTACCTTATTCAGGTACGTCTGAAGGTCAGCCTACATTATTTGAGTACACTTGGTTGAATAATCTTACGTACACTTTAGCGGGCGGTATCGGAGTGAACCTAGGATTTGGTCTAAGAAATGCTGAGTTTGAGTCTATTGATACTCAAACATATTACAACTTCGGTCTTTCTTACGCGCTATAAATCAAGGGTATACGCCTAAATTGAAAGAAAAGAGTCGCGATAATTGATTTATCAAGTTTAGCGGCATACATTTGATATAACCGATTTATTTTTCGTTGATATCAGAGCTCATCCCGAGCAATTGGGATGGGCTTTTTTTATGCCCCAAAGTCACCACCATTTAGCATTTACGGAAGTGAATAAAAAAAGGCTGTTATCTAGGTGATAACAGCCTCCAGTTTTGGTTATTGAATTGAGTATATATAATTCAAATAAATTCTAGTAGTTGTCTTTGTAGTAGTGGATGATCGATACCACATCTTTCTGATCATAAATGAGAGAGTGAGTTTCATTAAGAACAATATGGTCTCTATATGATTCTAAAAGTGCTTCTTCTAGAAGCCTTAAACCTTTTTTGATATTCGAAAGACCGATATGACAAGCAGCCTCTAGATATTGTAATCTATAGCTGAAAGTATACTGAGCACTTTCAGTTATACAGTCTAGTGCTTGTGCATACTCGTGATGACTTATCAAGTATAGTACGAGGTCTTCCCAGTATGATGCTAGCTCGCTTCCAGTAGTCGCGGCGCGCTTGAGATAGTGGATAGCACGACCTTTATCTTTAAGAGATACATAGCACTTACCAAGTGCATGATAGTACTCTTCTACATTACACTCTAAAGAGATGGACTTGCGTAAAACCTTGACCGCACTTCTCCAATCCTTATTGTCCATGTAACACTTAGCAAGGAGGAAGTAAGCCTCATCACTGTAAGCATCCATCTCGATCGCTTTGAACAAAGATCTCTTGGCTTTGTCAACTAATCCAAGTTCGTATTGACATTCTGATATAGACATCATCAGATCGAAGTCAGCACCAAACATGTGCAGGTACTCATTATAGATGTCGAGTGCTTGATCGTATTTCGTTTGATCCATGCATCGATCCGCACAGTCAAGATATCCCGCTTCAAATTGCGGATTGATGATGTAGGAATATTCTAGAGCATCGATCGCTTTCTCATACTCTCCAACATTAGCTAGAGAATGACCAAGATTAAACCAAGCCAGATAATTATAAGGATGATTATCTACGATGATATTATGAAGCAAGATGCTTTCTTCAAAGTTTTTACTTTGCTCTACACTTGCAGCCATGAGATGAAGTGCTTCCTGATGATCAGGGTTCAGCACGAGTGCATTTTTCAAGCATTGAAACATCAACTCAAACTCTTGCACATTCTCGTAAAAATATGACTCAGCAACAAGGATATCTTCGAGATCCTGTTTTGAAGCAAAAGACTTAAGATCTTCTATCAATATAATCGCATCGTCCAGTTGCTTTGTGTGGATATATATATTCACTTTGAGCAGCTGTAACTCGATATCGGCAGGCGCCATCACTTCAGCCTTCTCTATCACTTCCATTGCATCATACATCAGTCCTTGTTTGATCAACATCCTAGCTTTAAGTGCTAAGTAGTCTGACCGAAAAGAATACTGGACTATGGCAGTGTCTATAACATTGATTGCTTGTTGGAATTCGCCTTCCTCTTCGTAGTAGCTGATTATATCTTGATATTCGCGATCACTGAGATATCTGACAACACCTTTTTGCATGTTGCTCTCGTATTCTTCAATGAACGTCATTAGATCAAGTGAAACTTTCGTTCTACTATCCATAGGATGTTTATACGTAAGGGACTATTACAGGTGCCAAGATAAGTAAAACACCATCTCTCAGAATTTATAGACCTCTTTTTTTTCCACATTTGAGAGTATAATTTTTACATGAGCAAGAGTATGCATATGTCTGTTTTACAGTTTAATACACATATTGATAAAATGTTATGTATCATTCAAAATGATGTAAGTTGTTCAATGTCACGCTACAATATATTCGCCAAATGGTATATCTGTTTTTAAGCATTATGGTGTCCGTCATGTTTAAAAGTGGAGGTATACCCTTGATATGTCAAGATTACAGAATATCAATTTTTAGTTGGTTACTGAAAATAACAAAGAAAATGAGTTGATTAACTTTGGTCGTAGGAGGCAATTATCATGATTGGTGGCATAACAAAAAGAGTTTTTCATCTCATAGGTTGGAAGTTAGTTGGCCGGTTTCCTCATGAAGTAAACCACTTGATTTTAATAGTTGCGCCACATACTTCCAATTGGGATTTTCCTCTAGGTATACTGGTAAAGTTCTGGCAGAATATCGAGGCGAAGTATTATGCGAAAGCGTCTTTATTCAGATGGCCACTAGGTTTTATTATGAAGTATCTAGGCGGAAGACCAGTAGATAGATCGAAGAATCAAAATATAGTCACTGAAGCCGTCATAGACTTCAAGACGAATAAGAAGCACTACGTTCTTATTACTCCTGAAGGAACACGAAAGCGAACAGAAAAATTCAAGACGGGGTTTTATTATATCGCTGTAGAAAGCGGTGCCGGTGTACTTCCGATTACCTTTGACTATGAGAGGAAAGAAATCAGAATCATGCCCTTGATGTATATGCGTGGTGATGGACTTTCTGAAGTAGAAGAAATAAGAAATTTATTCAAAGGCATCAAAGGGAAGAATCCCGAAGACGGCGTTTTTTAATTAGAACATACATGCACCTTAACCGAACTGAGGACGAATATTACAAGTTAAGTAAGGCATATCTCAAGACCACGGCAACAGCTCTTGACATTGATACGCTGAAGGATGTTTTGAGATATCACGAATGGAAATATAGTATCCAATACGATCCTGTGATATCAGACACTGACTATGACTTTCTCTATAAGCAACTAGAAGAAATAGAGCGACAGAATCCAGGATTAATAACTACAGATAGTCCGACTCAAAGAGTGACCAGTGATCTCACTGAAAACTTTGAGACAGTCGAACATCTCACTCCCATGTTGTCCTTAGACAACTCCTATAATGGAGAGGATCTTAGAAAATTTGATGAGCAGATAAAAAAACTGGCAGGACTATCATCTGAAGATCAGATCTCTTACTGCTTGGAGCCAAAGTTTGATGGAGGTAGTGTGGCAATTGTATACGAGGATGACAAATACGTAAGAGCTGCTACAAGAGGAAATGGCGTTAGAGGAGAAGATATCAGTCTCAATATAAAGACGCTGTCATCAGTGCCTCTTCATGTTCCCTTTTCAAAAGAGGGAATCTTTCGCGCCGAGCTCAGGGGAGAAGCAGTCATCCGAAAAACAACTTTTGATCAGCTTAATGAAGTAAGAAAATCTAAAGGTCAAACTCTCTTTGCTAACCCCCGAAACTCTGCAGCAGGAGGACTGCGCATGAAAAAACCATCGGAGACTAGAGACAGAGGAATAGAAGTCTTTTTATATCAACTCGGATATGCGGTTGATCAAGATGGTCAGGACTGCCTTAACAGAATTAACACTCATCAACAACAGATCGAACTCCTCTATGAACTTGGTTTTAAGTTAGAGGATCCGGCAGAACTTCTATGTGAAAACATAGATGAAGTTATCCAAAAAGTAGTCTCATGGGAAGAAAAACGGGAAGCCTACCCTTATGAGATAGATGGCATGGTGGTCAAAGTGAACTCTAGAGAGATCCAAGAAAAATGTGGATATACACAGCACCATCCCAAATGGGCCATCGCCTATAAGTTCAAAGCTAAGCAGGCCACTACAACTTTAGAGCAAGTAGAATATCAAGTAGGAAAGATTGGCTCCATAACTCCAGTAGCCAAGGTGACTCCCACGAAGCTTGCTGGTGTAACCGTCTCTTCTATATCACTCCATAATGCTGAGTTTATCTCATCTAAAGACTTGCGTATAGGAGATCGGATCATCATCGAGCGAGCAGGAGATGTTATTCCTTATATCGTGAAGTCTCTTCCAGATCTACGGACTGGCAAAGAGCAGGAGATCGAATTTCCAAAAATCTGCCCATTCGATGAAGAGGGTAGAGTTGAGTTATCTCAGGCAGAAGGCGAGGCTGCATGGAGGTGCCCTAACTGTACTTGCGGAAAACAAACAGTCCAGAAGATCATCTTCCATGTTTCCAAAGATGCCATGGACATTGATGGATTTGGCAAGTCCTATGTGGAGAGGTTCTTTGAACTCGGATGGGTAAAAGACATCGCCGATATTTATAACCTTGACTACATCGCGATATCTAATCTCGAAGGTTTTGGATCAAAATCCGCTGACAAATTAGAATCAGCGATCAACAAAGCCAAAGAGAACACTCTGGCGAGACTACTCTATAGCTTAAGCATACATCACCTTGGCAAGAAGGCTTCTAAAATCCTAGCGGAGCATATATCTTCTGTTTATGACCTACAGTCATGGACTATTGAAGAGTTTACTGCGATCAAGGATATAGGCCCAGTAGTGGCTAATAATGTGATCGACTTTTATAGCCGCGAAGAGAACATCGCTCTCTTACAAAAACTAGAAAGCTTTGGCGTCAATGTCTATCAAACCGAAGAAGACAAACCAATCGAGGTAGCCGCAGATGCTCCTCTTCGAGATAAGACAATACTCTTTACAGGATCACTACAAGAGATGACAAGAAATGAAGCCAAGAAGTTGGCCGAAAACATGGGAGCCAAAAACATAAGTGCCGTAAGTTCTAATCTCGACATACTCGTAGTCGGAGAAAAAGCAGGTTCCAAACTAAAAAAAGCAGAAGCTATAGGCACTGTACAGATACTGACTGAATCTGAATTCTTAGCTTTGGTTGACTAATAAAAGAATCACATCTAAACGATAGTCATGAAAAAAGAAACTATATCTATTCACGCTGGATATACCACAGAGCCGACGACCAAGTCAGTGGCCGTTCCGATCTATCAAACAGTCGCTTATGAGTTTGATGACGCACAACATGGTGCCGATCTGTTTAACCTAGCAGTAGCAGGTAATATATATACTCGGATCATGAATCCTACCACTGATGTCCTTGAGCAGCGTGTTGCTGCTTTAGAAGGTGGAGTAGCAGGACTCGCTGTAAGTGCAGGTAGTGCAGCTATCAATTATGCCATACTAAATCTTACTAGAAAAGGAGATAATATAGTATCAGTACCTCTTCTATATGGCGGTACATATACACTCTTCAAGCACATGCTTCCTAACCAAGGTGTAGATGTCAAGTTTGCAGACACTGATAGTCCAAGAGATATCGAGAAGTTAATAGATGAAAATACAAAGGCTGTCTACTGTGAGAGTATAGGTAACCCAGCAGGTAATATTGTAGATCTCGAGAAGATCGCCAAAGTGGCTCATAAAAAAGGAGTACCACTTATCGTGGACAATACAGTAGCAACGCCGATGTTAATCTGCCCGATAGAGTATGGTGCTGACATAGTCGTCCACTCACTCACAAAATACATGGGTGGACATGGTACAACTCTTGGAGGTATCATAGTAGACTCAGGGAAGTTTCCATGGGCGAAACACAAAGACAAGTTTCCGATGTTCGCCGAGCCAGAAGCATCTTATCATGGTGTAGTTTATAATGAAGCCTTTGGCCCAGCTGCCTACATCGGAAGAGCACGCACAGTGCCACTAAGAAATACTGGGTCGGCTATATCACCTATGAGTGCATGGCAGATACTTCAAGGTATAGAGACACTAGCGCTTCGTATGGAACGTCACTGTGATAATGCACTTGCAGTAGCGAAGTATCTGGAAGGACACAAGAAAGTTTCTTGGGTCAGTTATGGAGGGTTAAAGAGCAGCCCATACTATCGCTTATCAAGAAAGTATACGAAAGGAAAGCCAGCCTCACTTCTCACTTTCGGTATCAAAGGTGGCTTCAAGAAAGCAGTCAAATTTTACGATGCTTTAGGCTTATTCAAGCGCCTAGTCAACATAGGTGATGCGAAGTCTCTGGCTTGTCACCCAGCATCAACAACACATAGACAGCTAAGCAAGTCCGAGCTAGCAGCTGCAGGAGTAAAAGATGATATGATTAGACTATGCGTGGGTATCGAGCATATCGACGACCTTATTGCAGATCTGGATCAGGCATTTAAGAAAGCGCGATAATTACTAGGGTGCCCGCACTATATATATTACCGTCTCTTCTTTCACCAGAAGGTATAGATCACATACCGGAGACAGTAAGAGCGCGCATCAGTGAACTCCGCATATTTATCGTAGAAAGAACACGAACGGCAAGACGGTTTATCAGGGCCGTCCTGCCCGAGTATCCGATCGATGATGCAGCTTTTTATGAGTTGGATAAGCACGACATGCTTTCCACCCAGGCTATGATCCATAGCATCCTCGAAGAGAACAAAGACATCGGATTGATAAGTGAAGCAGGCACTCCGTGCATCGCAGATCCAGGAGCCATGATCGTCCATATGGCACAGAGGGCAGGCTATAGAATCAAGCCACTTACGGGTCCGTCATCTATCATCCTTGCCTTGATGGCATCTGGCATGAATGGACAAGAGTTTTCTTTTCATGGTTACTTACCGATAAAGGAGCCGGCATTAGGTCATAAGCTTGCTCAGATATCTACGCTTGCTCTAACTGGCTCTACTCAGATCTTCATCGAGACACCTTATCGCAATGACAAGTTGTTACAGCAGATCAGTAAGACGATAGATCCTAACCTGACTCTTTCCATAAGCATAGATCTCACTTCCGTAAATGAAGAACACATCATCTCCAAGCCGCAAAAAGCTCATCAGATATCCATCGGCAAGCGTCCTGCTATTTATTGTATAGGTAAGCCACAGTAGTTAGAAAATTTGTCTATGTCATTGATGAATGCCTTGGTGCGTAGATACATCAACAAGTGGGACAAAGAGTTATCAGATATAACTCTTCACCCTAAGAAAGTACAACAACGTCAGCTCGATCTGATATCATCTTCATCGCTCGTTCGAAAGCTTCACCCTCAACTCAAGAAGCAATCGATACAGTCTTATCTCCAAGCAAGTGACCTGAGTAGATATGATGACTATACACAAGGTATAGAGAAACTGATGTCAGACGAAAGTGTAAAGTGTCGATACTATGCTCAGTCGTCAGGGACTACTTCAGGAACCAAGAAGTTGATACCCACACCTGAGGAATTTGTCAAGTGCAATCACCTCAGGGGCTCTTGGTATCAGATACACACCTTATATCGACATGATGATGAGATGTCGATCTTTAAGCAGAAAAATTTGCTCATAGGAGGTTCGCTCTATGAACACCACCCAAGGTATACGATCGGAGATGTGTCTGGAATCATGATCTCTCGAATACCTCCTTTTTTCAGACCATGGTATGTGCCAAGCATATCCGAAGCGATCCATCCTGACTGGCATACTAAGTTGGAGATAACAGCTGCAAAGGCTGCTACCGAAAAGAAGATAGCCTTACTTGCTGGATCACCTACTTGGGTCCTCAGCACACTTCGTGAAGTGTTAGCGCTATCCCAGAAGAGTCACCTCAGTGAGCTTTGGCCGAATCTCAAAGCATATATACACGGGGGCGTTGACTTTAGTCCTTATCGATCACAGATGGATGAGATCACTCAAGGCACACCAATTAGGTATATAGAAGTCTACAACGCTTCCGAAGGGTTTTTTGCCTATCAGGATCGCCCTGACGAAGAAGGCATGCTCTTGATGTTGGCATCGGGCATCTTCTATGAGTTTATAGAAGAGTCTTCCTATAGACTAGGTGAGCATAACTTCATAACGATCGATAAAGTCGAACTGGGAGTGAATTATATCATGGTCATCACTACCTTATCAGGATTGATAAGGTATGTCCAAGGAGATGTCGTGACCTTTGTTACTGACAAGCCCTTCAGACTCAAAGTCGTCAGAAGGATCGAGACGTATATCAATGCATTTGGTGAGGACTTACTACTCTCACAAGTACAGGAAGCACTATCTACAACTAATATCATGCATGAAGCTTCCATATCTCAGTTTCATGTAGCACCTTATTATCTATCTCTAGATGTAAAGGGTAGACACGACTGGTTTATCGAATGGCAAAGGCCACCATTTGATATGCAGAGATATACAGAAGACCTAGATAGAGCGGTCAAGGCAGCTAACCCCAACTATGCCCAAAAGCGCGCAGGAGATATAGCACTAGATAGCCTAAGGATACACCACCTACCGAAAGGGTTGTCCACACGATATTTTTTGAAGTACGGGAGCTTAAGCGCTCAGAGCAAAATACAACGTATGCGTAATGACCGACTCATAGCAGATCGCCTTATGCAATTACTTGCTCAAGAAGCTTAGGTGCCAAATCATGACATCTTCAGATGACCTATCTTAGGTCGCATGCTTGGATTCTTATCAGAGGCTCAAGAGTTGATTCATCAAGACATACATCTTGAGTCAACTCAAGCGACAGATGACTATGCATCGCTCTTAGATATGATAGAGCGAAGGGTAACGGAGTTAATAGAAACTGATGACAGACTTTTGTTCAGTTATCTATATCGTCTTGATATATCAGAGGTACATTTACGTCAAGTGATGAGAGATAATAAGGTCGATAAGATCAAAGCTATCTCCGAGCTTATCTTAACAAGACAGATACATCGACTAAAAACCAAAAAGAAATATCCACAGGGCCCGATCGAAGGGTGGGAGTGGTAACCTACTAATCATGCTAGAGACAGTAGAAGGTGTCATCACACGGATCGTAAAGTATGGCGAGTCAAGCTTGATCTTGGACCTCCTGTGCCCAGATGATGGCATCAGATCTTATATAGTCGGAGGCATCAGAAAGAAAGGCAAGAGAGATAAATCAGCACTGGTTAGACCTGTTAATCTTGTCAAAGCAGAAGTCTATAGCAAGGATGGGGGGAAGCTATCGCGTGTCAAAGAAATAAGCTACAATTATATCTATAAGGACATACCTTTTGATGTAGCCAAGTCGACCATTGCTCTGTTTTTAGTAGAGGTCTGTCGTAAGGCCGTTAAGGCGAGTGATGATGCAAAAGGTATATATAACTATATCGTTAAAGGACTCATACATCTGGATAACTTATCTGTAGGTCTTGTACACTTTCATATCACTTTTTTGATAGGTCTAGCGAAGCACCTTGGCTTTGAGATGCAGTCTAGGTCATCTTCGGAAGCGCCATATTTTGACTTAAGAGTGGGATCATTTGTTGAAGAGAGAACAGACCACAGATTAGTATGTGATGAGGAACTTAGCGATCATCTACACTTGTACTTATCTGGTGGTGAGCAACCTGCTGTCGATAGAAAAGGCAGGAAGAGAGTGATCCAAAGTCTAGTGGATTACTACAGTTATCACATAGATGGATTTGGAGAACTAAAGTCTCTGGATGTGCTGATGAGTTTGTATAGATAGTTCTAGAACATGAAGCCTATCGAAAGATAGACGCCAAAGTTTTTGTCTACATCATTAGTAAAGACAGGTAGGCCATTGTCATTTACTTGAGAGAAAGAGTAGTCTGCTATATTTCGTGTGATATCTCTTACACCCCATTCTGCTCTTGCCATCAAGAACAATCCACGATTAAGAAAGTAGGATCCTCCTACGATGAGACCATAGTCTACACTGAGAAACCGACTATCGTCTATGTCGAAGCCGTTAAAATCAAAAGAGTTTTCTATCCCTCTCAATGTCACATTTCGACCATCAGCTCTTATTAGGATGGGAGTTCCAGTAGTTGTGAAAAAGTCAAACTGTGCGTCCGCATCGTCATTAAAATACTCGAAGTTGAGACCTTGTCTAAAGCTATGCTCTTGTTCTGCTGTTTCGCCACCGAAGAGGATGTTTCCTGTAGCAATCGGGCTGATCAAAAAACTGATGTATCCACCACCGAAAAACTCAAACTTTTCTCCAAGTCTGACATTTACCGTTTGAGGAAACTGGATGTATGCATTTGAGTGATCCAGAGTGACTCTGGATTGATCTCTGATAAGGATGGTGCCTATGCCATCTTCAGGTTCAAAGACATAGAAACCATTATTCGTATTGAGATCATAAGCTGAGCCCATCTGGTTGTATATCAATTCTGATCTGACTCCTATCAGATCATTAAAGTTCCACTGAAAGGAGACACCGAAGTGAAAACCACCAGTAAGTCCGAAGCTTTCGCCAGGTTCTGTAGGCCCTGTAAACCTATTTTGACCAAGGCCAGCTCGGATACCAACATTGTATCCTTGTGCTTGGATACCTAGACTTAAGAGGACGAATACAGCAATTAGGTTGTATCTCATGTACCTGTGGAGAGATTTCATAATGAGCGGCAAATATAGATCAATAGTTTTTTCTGTAGAACTATATCAGAACGCCTTGTCGGGATGACTCGCTGTTATGGGATTCTTAAGATTAGCCCATTTCGGACACTACCTCTGTTACTTCAGGCACCATACGCTTAAGCATACCTTCGATACCAGACTTAAGAGTTACAGTAGAAGAAGGACATCCGCTACATGATCCTTGTAAGATCACTGTGACGATCCCTTGATCAAAGGATTTGAATTCTATATTACCACCATCCATCTCGACGGCTGGCTTTACATAGGTATCTATGAGTTCTTTTATTTTCTTCACAAGCTCTGCTTCTTCACCTGTGTATTGGTATCCGACGCCGGCTTGTTCTTCTTGATCTTTCATCGCTTGCGCAAATCCTTCGGCGACGATCTCTTTTTGCTCAGTTACATAGTTCTTGATAAACTCTTTAAGCTTCAGCATGATGTCTTCCCAAGAGTAGTTGAACTCTTTAGTGACTGTCACAAAGTTGTTACAGATGTATACCCCTTTGACATAAGGAAACTCAAATAAGCTCTTGCCAAGCGGAGACCACTGATCAGCAAGCTCTGCTTCTCTGAAGTCTGCTGTTCCTCTATAGAGAATCTTGTTAGTAACGAACTTGAGAGATTCTGGATTCGGTGTCTGCTCTGTGTAAAGCATGACTGGACTTTGAGTTTGCGTTTCCATGACTTATTCTTTTATATCCCATTAACAATGCTGGGACCACAAAGATCTATCAAATAATCAAAAAATGTACTACTCTGGCAGATCAGTAGGCTTTTGTATATGAATCCTTCTCTGTGGGAATGGGATACTTATCTGATGTTCGTTGAATAATCGATCGATTTCAAATCGCAAATCACTCTTCACATCCTCCATCCTCTGTAAGCGATCTGAAAAGAATAACAACTGAAAGTCCAAGGAGTTATCACCAAAGTTTGTCAGCCTCACATATGGTTTTGGTGTGTTGAGTATGTCTTTATTGTTTGTAGCAGCCTCTATGAGCAGCGTCTTAACCTGGTTAGTATTTGAGCCATAGGCGACACCCACATTCACATCAAATCTGGTCATAGTCCTTGTGCTCGATAAGTTAGCGACTCTACTATTGACGAGCTGTGAGTTGGGGACGATGATATCCATCTTATCTGGTGTTTCTAGGACTGAAGCCCTCAGGCCGATCTTTTTAACAACACCTCGCTCAGGTCCGATATCCAAGAAGTCGCCTACCTCTACACTTCTTTCAAACAAGATGACAAGCCCACCAAAGAAATCACTGAAGACTTGCTGAAGAGCTATACCTATACCAACTAATAAAGCTGCAGCACCCGCCAAGAGCAAGGTAAGATCGATCTGTAGATACTGCAGTATAAAGATGACTGCGATAAAGTAGATGACATAGGAGAGGAGCTGATTATAAGCGTATTGCTTACCAAGATCTATCTGCTGTGCCTTGTACCAACCGTATAAGATGATATTGATAACGATCCATAACAGGAGCCTCATGATCATGATGATGAGGATCACAGTAAGAACTTGGGCAAGCGAGATGGATATCGTATCTGTGATCTGAAGTGGCTGCAGGTTAAGTACTCGGGTCAGTACTATACCCACTACGATAAGCATGGCAGCCCTGACTACTCTGGTTATATTGGACTGACTTTTTTTACCGTATTGAGCCTTATAGATATCACTGTCTGTCTGCGAATCAAACTCTTCCAAGAGCCTGGAGGAGATCATCTTATCAGCTATCCGAGCGACCACATATGTCAAACCTAGGATCAAACCATCTCTTACAGTCACGGATACTACATCACTAAATCTCCACCCAGGATTAAAACCAAGACTTAAGAGGCAGAGAAGGACGAGTAATATGAGCATGCCTACATAGAGCATCTTCCTTATCGATGCGATAGTCTTAGGTTCGATCTTATGTCTCTCGTGATAAGAGTTGAGTGCTATAAGACTTATCCTAGTGATACCACCTACGATGAGAAATGAAAACAAAACTCCTAAGATGCCTCCCCATGTAATAGACAATATCTCATCACCTGCGGCCGAAGACCAACTGTATACTTGCTGTGAAAAAAACTCTCGAAATCTCATAATGTGATGTCAGACGGAAGATAGCCGTCCTTCATTATTCAACCTATTTCTGCACGTAGATTATATACTTTTCTTCAAAAAATTCCTCCTTAAAATACTTCTTGACAGGTATCTGTTCGACATAGCTATATCGCGGTTTGATCTCCTTGACCTCTTCGCTTAGGTCACCACCTTTTAGTGCGATGAGTCCATTAGGAAAGGAGTTGATCTGTCTATCGGAGATCAACTTTTGCGTCCAATCTAAAAGCTTAGACAACCTTGCCACGGCTCGATTCACCACAAAATCCGCCTTATCCTGCAGTTCTTCCATTCTGCTGTGACTGGTTTTCACATTAGAGAGATGGAGTTGCTCGCTTATATCATTTACGACAGTGAGCTTCTTTCTGACACTATCGACGAGATGAAATTCTACCTCTGGGAAAAGTATAGCAAGCGGGATACCAGGAAATCCACCACCACAGCCCACATCAATGATCTTGGTCCCCGGCTTGAATTGTATCCACTTCGCTATCGCGAGGGAGTGCAGGACATGACGTTCATAAAGTTGGTCGATATCTTTTCTCGATACAACATTAATCTTGGCATTCCACGAGGTATAGAGATCTCCTAGTTGTTGGAGTTGACCTTTTTGTTGAGTGGTGAGATCTGGGAAGTAGGTAGATATGACGTCCATAAGCTTTTCGCTTTCGCAAATATGATAATTACCACTGTGATGATGACCTTCTTATGCTTGGACTTAACACCAAATAGAATATGCATAGGCATAAATCCATCATAGGTGCACTCCACCATTTGACAGGGAGGAATAGAAATTTTTGTGATCGCCGAGCAACCCAACTGATCCATAGATACCTGACCAATAGAATGAGGAGCACCCAAGGATAGCTAAATGATAGCACCACTGTAGATAGGTAGAATAAGAGCTGCGATAAAAAGAGAAGTATCAGTACCAACTGATACCTCATCTCATATCGAGGTGCCGTAGTAAGATGTCTTTTCTTTTGACGGAGATAGTTTCTAAGGCCACTAGGTGTCTGTGTCCACACCCATGTTGTAGGATCTATGGTACTTGTGATCTTTCCTCTTCTTCGGGCTTCCTGAAGAAAGAGGTCGTCATCACCACTCAAGATATCTTGATGACTTTCGTAACCTCCGACATCCTCAAAGAGCTCTTTTTTGAAAGCTAGATTACGACCTACTGACATATACGGCCGACCTAGCAACAGTGCTGAAATATACTGCATGGCTACATACCAAGATTCATAAGAAACCAGTATACTTACCCAACCCTTGGACCTCTGGTATGGACTATAACCTATGATCATATCAGCATCCTTCCGAGAGTTAATCAGGTGGCTTATCCATGAAGTACTCTTCGGTGTGCAGTCTGCATCTGTTGTGATGATCCACTCGCTTGTAGTTGTTGATATGGCATAAGCAAGTGCAGCTTTCTTGCCATGTGCTTCCTCTGGAGATTGGAGAGAGGTAAGTCTACCATCGGATTGAGACTGCAAGATCTGCCACGTCTCGTCTTCGCTATGGTCATCTATGACTATAATATCAAGATGTTGATAATCCTGCTCTAGCCACGAAGACAAGTTACGCGTTATATTCTCTGCTTCATTTTTAGCAGCGATGATGAGAGCAACTGTTGGAAGGCCTGACAAATGATGACTGACCTCTTGAACTTTCTGACTTCTTGCAATCTGGTCGAATTGTACCAACCAGAAATACAACTGCACAAGCAGTGATAACAATAAAAGAGTTGCAAAAAGTGCGGTCATCGCACCCAAGGTATATTTTCTTAGCGACCTCAGATAAACCCTATAATCGTCTGACTTGAGACGAATAGAAGACCAGTAACTCCAATAGATGTAGTATCTTAGCGTTACTATAGGGTTCTCACCCTGAGACCTTCGCTGAGAGTTAGTAGATTCCTTTATTTCTTGATTAAATGATGAAAACCGATGACGTGGACACGTTCCATCATATCGATACTTTGCCTTCTCTCTGCATCCATCTCTTATAGTCAATCATCTTTTGGTGATGATTGGATAGAAGATGGACAGTCGTACTTCAAGTTTTACGTTGAAGAAGATGGCATATATAGGATACCACATGCTGCTCTACAAGACCTAGGCATACCCACAGATCAAGTCCTCAGTGGCCAATATCAAGTCTTCAGTTATGGCCAAGAGGTAGCCCTTCAAGTCTCCACAGAAGAGTCTTTAGAGCCAGGCGACTTCATCACTTTTTATGGTCAAGGACCAGATGGAAGTGTGGACGGTCTGCTATATGAAGATGCTGCTAATCAGCAACTCAATCCGACTATCAGCCTTTATAGTAAAAAGCGTCCCTACTACCTCACTTGGACTTCTGCTGAAAAAGAATCGCTACGCTTTGAGTCTGTCGGGGATGGTATCGAAGGAATAGGCCTTCCTCCTCAAGAGCCATTCTATATGCATAGTGAGGTGATCGTATATGATGAGTTTCATCACAAACCGACTCATGATGGTAGAAACTTTATCAGATTCTCATCGATGGATGAGAGCGAAGGATTTGGAAGCACATTAGAAACTAACAGGACAGTGACTATACCTGTAAGTCAACTTGCACCTTTTGGTATCGATCCCAAGATCACTGTCAGGATGGGTACCAACGTATTAAGTAAGACATGGCAGATATCTAATGATCAAAGAGGCCTAAAAATCTTTGGCCAGAATGGATATGGAGTCGTAGATATAGAAGAGCGATTTCCTCTTGAAGATATAGGTGAAGGAGATTTTAATCTTCATATCAATGCACTAGGAGATGACAAGCAAAAGCATACACTCGCTTATGTCGAACTTCAATACCCAAGAGAATACAACTTCGACGGCGAAACACAGATCCAATGGACTCAGCAAGCATCTATCCTTTCGAGGTATATCGAGCTAACAGGATTTGGCGGGCAACAACCAAGAATTTATAATCTTACTCAAAGCACAGTGCTTACACCTCGTATAGAAGGTGATGTAGTTTCTTTCGTTACACAGGCTGCCTTTCAAGAACAAGACTGGATCTTAGTAGATGATCAAGTGGCGATCACAGATATCTCCGAATTTGAATCAATAGATCTAACAAGACATACCTCTTCAAGTGATTACTTGATCATATCACATCAAGACCTGATCAACTCTGGAGCTATAGATGCTTATGCATCCTATAGAGCATCAGAAGAAGGTGGCTCTTACGAGACAGATATAGTAGATATAGGTGAGCTAACAGAGAGATATGCCTTTGGTATAGAAGGACATCCACTGGCTATCAAAAACTTTATGGCTCAGCTTAGAGCAGACGAAAGTCTCCCAGAATTTGTTTTCCTAATAGGGAAGGGTAGAGAGTATACGGAGATCAAAGAACAAAGAAATATACAGTCCTTAGTGCCAACATTTGGTATACCCGGATCTGACAACTTGCTTCTTGCATTTGATGACAGAAAGCATCCACAAAAACCGATTGGACGGCTCGCTGCAGAAACACCCGAGCAAGTGATGAAGTATCTCCAAAAGGTGATCACCCACGAGAATCGTGGTGACGAAGAACAAACGATCGAAGCGCAAGCTTGGAAGAAGAGTGTCATCCATCTTAGTGGTGGTTCATCAGCTAATCAATCTACACTCTTTCGATTTCTCAATGACATGGGAGATGTCATCGAAGCGAATGAATTCGGTGCTAAGGTGACTACCTTTAGAAAGACCTCAGCAGATCCACTAGAAAGAGTTACCTCAGATGAGATCGTAGATCGCATCGATGACGGAGCTGCGCTACTCACGTTTTTTGGACATTCTGCTGTAGGTACTTTTGACTTTAGTTTGGAGGACCCTAGTGTATATCAGAACCAAGGTCGTAATCCAGTGATCTTATCACTTGGATGTCACTCTGGTAATATACATACGTCCACTGGTGGCATCAGCGAGGATTTTGTGTTGGAGCCGGAAGGAGGAGCGGTTGTGTTTATCGCCTCTTCAGGTACAGCCTATCCTGAACCACAATATTTCACAGGCATCAACTTTTATGATCTCATAGGTGGAGCAAAACTTGGCCAACCTATCGGTGAAGTACTTCAGAACTCACTTGAGATGAGAACGGATAATCAAACCGTGGCCGTACAGACGCTCATAGAGCAGCTCACACTTCATGGAGATCCAGCTTATCGTCTAGCAAACTTCTCAGGTCCAGACTACATGATCGATCCAGCAAGTACCACTGTGTCTCCGTCGATCATAGATGTGAATACCTTACAGTACACGACATCATTTGATGTTGTGAATCTTGGCTCCGCAACAGCAGGAGAATTAGTGGACATAAGAATCATACATCAGCTACCTGATGGTAGTAATATTGATACAGTATGGATGACCATCCCTGCACCTGCCTTTGACACAACACTAACTGTCGATCTCAATAATCCGGGATCTAACTGGGTCGGAGCTAATACTCTTTTAATAGAAGTAGACCCTATGGATCGCATCGCTGAGTCTCCTGCTAAGGCTGAAAATAATAATGTGCTGATAGATGTATCTGGGTCAGAGGGCTTGTCATTTTTCGTATTTGACAATTCTGCGAAAGCAGTAAGTCCTACCAACTTTGGTATCCACACGGATGAGATCATCACCCTACGTTCAGCGGTGAATAATGGTCTCCGACCTGCAGGTAGTTTTATCATGCAGATAGATACAACAGAGTTATTTGATAGTCCTCTTTATAGAGAGACGACGATCGAAGCAACACAAAGTACACTTGAGTGGCAACCAGATATCATACATGAAGTAGGTCAAGTGTACTATTGGAGAGTACTCCAAAATCAGACCGGACTGGGACAAGCAAGATCTGGCTCCATACCAACGCGGTCTTTTGTCTATGATCCAGAGAGCAGACCCGGATGGCACCAGAGTCATTACTACCAGTGGCTACAGGATAACCAAATCAAATTAGTACTTGATCCTGATGATAGGACATGGTCATTTGATAGTCGCACCTGGGATATCAGGATAAAAAATGAAGTGAGAGTCGAAGGAGATTTCTGGGTATATGTGAATAACACACCCTGGGCATCTCTTAATCCTAATGGCATGGGAAGTCTTGTTTCCATATTTGCATGGGACCCTGTAGATGGGATTTTCTCTAACAGTGGCACAGACTATGGCAGCGAAGAATTTACCGCTGATGGCTTCCTATATGATATGGATGATGCTTCGGATATCGAAGGCATCTTGTCCTTGCTTGATGCTATCCCCGATGGAGCAAGAGTCTTCTTCCATACGATGATAGATAGCGATGATGCATCTCTTAATATACCGATGTGGGAGCAAGAGTTATTTGGTGGCGAGTCGCTTATCGACAGATTAGTAGAGTATGGATCTACCAAGGTGACAAGCTTACCTGATCGGGGTACAGTTCCTTATACATTCATCTTTGACAAAGGACAAGGTGCTGTCGTAGAAGACATAGCTAATAACATACAAGAGTCTATAGATCTCACATCACGAGCCAAGTCACTATGGTCCGATGGTACGATAACTTCTCCTTTGATAGCAGCTTCAGGAAGGTACCTCAGACTGATGTGGGATGAAGAGAAGGAAGACACAGATCTCACTAATCTCTACGTACTTGGAGTCAGAGATGGTGGTCTCCGCGACACGCTTAAGTGGGTACACGAAGATTATGATGTGAATCTCACAAGTATCAACCCCGCAATATATCCACATATAGAATTAGTTTATGAAATAGTCGATGATGAGCAGAAGACAGCCTCACAGCTTGATTACTGGAGAGTCATCTCTTCCAGTCTTCCTGATGCAGCTATCTATACTGAGCAAGGTGACTTCCAACTTGTGGACACTGTCTTTGCTGGGCAGGATTTGAACTTACAATTTGCTTTGATCAATGAGACTGAAGTGGACATGGACCCAGTCTTGATCAGGTATACTTTGATAGATGAAAACTTTGACGAAAAGATCATAGTGAAGAGATCTTCTGCACTACCTGCTGGAGAGATCACTTCAGTGGATGAACTGGTTAGTACTGATCAACTCTCAGGCAAGTACCAAGTCGTGATCGAAGTGAATCCTGATGAAGCCGAAGAAGAACTTTCTATGTGTAACAATCTCGGATTTACTGAAGTGTTTGTGATACCTGATGATACTCGTCCCCGTCTCGACGTCACTTTTGATGGGCGTGATATAGCAGACAGGGAGATCATATCAGAACATACCCAGATAACAGTGAAGCTCAGAGATGACGCCTCTTTTCTGTTATTGGATGATCCGTCAGATCTAGACATCAGACTGACATACCCCGATATCTCTGAGTGGAAAGCAGATCCGTCAAGCGAAATGTCTCAATGGACACCTGCATCAACAATAGAAGAAAATGAAGCGACCTACGTGCTCACACCGCGATTAGATCAAGTGGGTGTCTACCAATTGGTCATAAAGGCAAAAGACATCTCAGGTAATATCGCTGAAGACAGTGATCCGTATGAGATCAGTTTCCTCGTCATAGATGAAGACGAACCCTCTATACTGATCGTCAGTCCGAATCCTATGACCAGCGAAGCACTCTTCGAATATGTGATCGATAGTGATCGACTGCCGACGGTTTTCGCGCTTAACATTTACGCAAGTGATGGGAAGCTGATTAGGTCTTTTTCAGCTGATGACTTTGGTGGTCTTCAATCAGGAAGGAATACTTACCGATGGGACGGAACCTCGCAGCAAGGAGCCATCGTGCCAGACGGTTTGTACTACTATGAAATCGTAGATAACCTCGTGACTAAATCAGATCGACAGATCGGAGGTCTCATTAAAATGAAATAGCAAATTTTTTGTGCTGTATTTCTTGGCAAAGAAGTACTACGAGTCAGTCGAGAGATTATCTTTGGGGCCGCATCCCAATTGCTACAATCCTCATCTGACCTTCAAGTCAAAATTCGAACGTCTTACTAACAGCGTGTAAATGATCAAAATAACATTTCCCGATGGTGCCACTCGTGAATACGAATCAGGAGTTACAGCACTGGATGTAGCTACATCCATCAGTGAGGGACTTGCGCGTAATGTACTAGCAGCCACAGTAGATGGTGAAGTCAGGGACTTAATGAGACCTATAGAGAGCGATGCTACTCTACAACTTCACACATGGAAGGACAAGGAAGGAAAATCTACCTTCTGGCACTCGTCGGCCCACCTCTTGGCAGAAGCTATCGAAGCTCTCTTCCCAGGGACAAAGTTTGGCATAGGACCCGCTATCGATCAGGGATTTTACTATGACATAGACATGGGAGATAAAACCTTGTCTTCTGATGACTTTGGGAAGATAGAAGCGAAGTTCAAGGAGTTAGCTAGTCAGAAAAATGAGTTCGTTAGATCTGAAGTTTCTAAAGATGATGCCATCGCCTACTTCAAAGAAAAAGGAGATGAGTATAAGTTAGAACTGCTCGATGGACTAGAAGATGGCAGTATTTCTTTTTACCAGCAAGGTGGATTTACAGATCTGTGTCGAGGGCCACATATCCCGAACACAGGAAAGATAAAGGCGATCAAAGTCATGTCACTCGCGGGAGCTTATTGGAGAGGAGATGAGTCACGAAAGCAGATGACGCGTGTCTACGGCATCACCTTCCCAAAGCAAAAAGAGCTTACCCAACATCTTGCTATGCTCGAGGAAGCTAAGAAGCGAGATCACAGAAAGCTAGGAGCTGAGTTAGGCCTCTTTATGTTTTCTGAGAAAGTGGGTAACGGCTTACCGATCTGGCTACCAAAAGGAACGGCGCTAAGAACAAGGCTCGAAGACTTCCTCAAGAAAGAACAACTGAAGAGAGGCTATCAGCCTGTCATCACACCGCATATCGGAAAGAAAGATCTTTACATCACTTCTGGACACTATGAGAAGTATGGCGAGGACTCTTTTCAACCTATACACACACCACGAGAAGGGGAGGAGTTTTTACTCAAGCCGATGAACTGCCCACATCACTGTGAGATATATGGTCATCGTCCACACTCGTATAAAGAGCTGCCGATACGGATAGCAGAGTTTGGCACCGTATATAGGTATGAACAAAGTGGAGAGCTCCATGGGCTTACGAGAGTCAGAGGATTTACACAAGACGATGCACATATCTTCTGTACGGATGATCAAGTAAAAGGAGAATTTTTAGACGTGTTAGAGTTGACGACTCTTGTCTTGAACAAATTCGGATTTAATGATGTGACGGCGCAGATCTCTCTACGCGATCCAGAAAACAAAGAGAAGTATATAGGATCTGATGAGAGTTGGGAGAAGGCAGAGAATGCCATCATAGAAGCGACTAAGGAAGTTGGATTAGATACTGTTACGGAGTTGGGTGAAGCGGCATTCTATGGTCCTAAGTTGGACTTCATGGTAAAGGATGCTCTTGGCAGAGAGTGGCAGTTAGGTACTATACAAGTAGATTATACGCTGCCTGAGAGATTTGAGTTAGAGTATATCGGTGCTGATAATCAACCGCATCGACCTGTGATGATTCATCGTGCTCCATTTGGAAGTATGGAGAGATTCATGGGAGTACTGATAGAGCACTGTGCAGGTAAGTTTCCACTGTGGTTAACACCAGACCAGCTTGCCATCCTTCCGATTAGTGATAACCAATTGGATTGGGCTAAGGAAGTAGAAAGGGCTTTAGCACAGCATGATATCAGAGGATACATAGATGATCGTACCGAGTCTATCGGTAGAAAGATCAGAGATACTGAGTTGAAGAAGATCCCATATATGCTGATCATCGGAGATAAAGAAGCTTCAGCTAAAAGCGTGTCACTGCGTAAGCAAGGTGAAGGAGATCAAGGATCGATGAGTGTCGACGAGTTTATCACCTTCTTCCAAGGATTACTTTAATAAGATATAATAGGAGTTAACAAAGCATGCTTTATCCACCAGATCGATACATGGTTACATCTGCACTTCCGTATGCCAATGGACCGCTGCACATCGGCCACTTGGCAGGTGCATATCTACCTGCGGATATTTATGTACGCTATCTGCGCTTGATGGGCAAAGACGTCGTCTGGGTATGTGGTAGTGATGAGCATGGAGCGGCGATAACCATCAAGGCTCATAAGGATGGAACAAAGCCTCGTGAGATCATCGATAAGTATCATGCTCTCTTCGAAGAGGCATTTAGTAAGATGGGTATTGCTTTTGATATCTATCATCGCACCTCTGCACAGATCCATCATGAGACTTCACAAGAATTCTTCAGGACACTGCATGCTAAAGGAGAGTTCGTAGAGAAAGAGTCGGAGCAGTACTATGACGAAGAAGCCAAGATGTTCTTGGCAGATAGATATATAAAAGGTAAGTGTCCTAAGTGTAACGAGCCAGATGCTTACGGAGACCAATGCGAGAAGTGTGGATCTTCACTAAGTCCCACAGAGCTCATCGATCCCGTGTCTACATTGACAGGCAAGACGCCGTTGATGAAGACTACGAAGCACTGGTACTTGCCACTTGACAAGTATGAGGATTGGTTGAAAGAGTGGATAACCACAGGTCATGTAGATGGTGTACAAACACACGATCCATCCGAATGGAAAAACCACGTACTAGGCCAGTGTAGATCTTGGTTAGATGGTGGTCTTCACCCGCGCTCTATGACTAGAGATCTCGACTGGGGAGTAGATGTACCTCAAGAAATCGAAGGAGCCGAAGGAAAGAAACTCTACGTCTGGTTAGACGCACCGATAGGATATATATCAGCTACCAAACAGTGGGCACTTGATAACGGTAAGGACTGGAAGCCTTACTGGCAAGATGATAAAACAGCGCTCGTACATTTTATAGGAAAGGATAACATAGTTTTCCATTGTCTCATATTTCCGGCCATCCTAAAAGCCCATGGAGACTATGTGCTTCCCAAAAACGTACCTGCTAATCAATTCGTCAATCTCGAAGGTGACAAAATCTCTACATCTCGCAACTGGGCGGTATGGGTCAATGAGTTTGCAGAAGAGATGCCTGATCGTATAGACGAGCTGAGGTATCACATGATCAAGAACATGCCTGAGCAACGCGATAGCGAGTTCACATGGTCAGGCTACCAAGACAGTGTGAATAATGAGTTGGTGAATAACCTCGCCAACTTCGTGAATCGTGTGATCGTCTTGACTAACAAATACTATGATGGAGTGCTTCCAGCGTTTAATCCTGATGAAGTATTTGTTAGTGCGTCAACTGAAGACTACGACGGATTTCATGAGACGGAGATGCTTCAGTTACATGACGACTTACAAGATGTAGCAGAGTACATCCGCAACTTCGAATTTCGTGCTGCGCTCACGCAGATCATGAAGATCAGCAGTCAGGGGAATCAGTTACTTCAGTTTAACGAACCATGGAAGCAGGTTAAGGAAGACCCAGAAGCAGTAAAGGTTGTGATGAACTTAGCGATTCAAGTGGTCGGAGCTCTTAGTGTGGCGATCTATCCATTTATGCCAAGTGCGAGTGATAGGATGAGGAGCCTGTTAGGTCTGTCTGCATTAACTGGTCAAGACGAATTAGAAGCAATGCTTCAAGCGCTAGCAGAGGGTGAGATGATTGTGGCTGAAGGCCAGAAGATTGGTAAAGCGAAACACTTATTTACGAAAGTGGAAGATAAAACGATAGAAACTCAAAAAGCAAAACTTACCAGCGCCAGTGCGCCGATAGTTGTACCATCAAAGCAAAACGAAAGATCAAATGGTAAATCAACTATCCAATACGATGATTTCACTAAATTAGACATCAGAGTAGCTACTATCAAACATGCAGAGGCTGTCCCAAAAACAGATAAACTGCTCAAGCTACAACTCGATGTCGCAGGTGAAGATCGTACAGTGGTCTCAGGTATAGCGGAACACTACAAGCCTGAAGATATCGTCGGTCAGCAAGTAACACTCCTTGCTAATCTCGCACCAAGAAAGCTACGAGGCATCCTCTCTGAGGGTATGATCTTGATGGCAGAAGATGGAGATGGCAAGCTCAGTTTTGTAGCTCCTGACAAGGTGGTTACGTCAGGGAGTACGATCAGTTAAGACAAGCTCATATCATGAGAAAATATTCTGGGATAATAGAAGGAATAGGACCCCTACTTGTCGTAATCGCTATGGGAGTAAACGTTAAGAATGAACACTCACCATGGATTGTCGCTCTCTTTATTTTGGGCTTTTGTTTCGTGGGTATAGGTGGATACTATCGATGGTTGGATCCTGAAAGAGAAGATTGAAAGTGCTCCGTGTCTCTACGAGGTCTGATTTGACCTTAATGAAACTACTTCAATCATATTAGAGATCATTATAATATTTGGCTCGATTTTGGGAGTAGTAGGTTCAAGTATAAGAACCAACCTATGAGATACATTATGACCTCCCTCGTGATGGTGTTAGGTATGCACCTACTCATCGCACAATCTGACAAACAAGCAGTTATCCTGATTTCCTCTTCGAGTTCACCGGTATATATCGGAGACATGAAAAAGAGCCTAGAAGACTATGGATTGATCTTGAATGTTGAGAAAGAACTATGGAAAAGTAAACTTGAGTTAGAAGAGTTTGCATTCACTCTCACCAATAAAAAAAGCCGAAATGTTGCGTCGTTTTCTTTTAAGTATAATGATCTTAATAAGCATCAAATCTTCTTAGTCTATCCGCTAGGTGATGACAAGTATGGCCATGTTATGGCTGATGTAGATTACATGAAAGACAACATCCTGCCACTTGTAGTCAATATAGATAGTCGCAAGAAAAAGCCAACACTTCACAGATCATTTGGTAAGTCTGGTAAGCAGTATAGACATGCTACGGTACTAGAAGACTTGACTAATATCTCTAACAAGTTCGCAGATGCGAGAGCACTATACAGCCAGATTCAAGCAGATCAGGTCATCGGTCGTTCTGTTACAGGACTGACTTACACCTATAATGGAGAATATCTTCAACACCCTGCAGGCATCAATCTGCAAGATATGACTGCAGACGTGCTGATAGAAAATCTTGAAGAAGGCGTAAAGATTATCAACATCTGGTCTGACGAGCCACTTAGTGAAAAGAACACTGGATCGACGATCGCTGGTAATCAGTAATTAGCGACCTCATTATCTTCATTGCACACCTGTAGGGCTTTTCGGATATTAGCGGCCTAATTAGGTCCATCATGTCCGCATATAAGGTATACGAAAAACTGGATCTCCCATCTTTAGATGCGGAGATCCTTTCTTTTTGGCAAGATCAAGACATCTTCGCCAAGAGCATCTCAGAGAGATCTGAAGACAAGCCATTTGTCTTCTACGAAGGACCTCCATCAGCTAATGGTAAGCCAGGTATCCATCATGTCATGGCACGTACTGTCAAAGATTTATTCTGTCGATATCATACCATGAAAGGTGAGCGCGTCGAGCGCAAAGGCGGATGGGATACACACGGTCTGCCTGTGGAACTGAAAGTGGAGAAAGAGCTTGGCATCACGAAGGATGATATCGGGACTAAGATCAGCGTCGAAGATTATAACAAAGAGTGCCGAGCTGCCGTAATGCGTTTCAAAGAGCTGTGGGATGACCTCACTCGCAAGATGGGGTATTGGGCAGATCTTGATGACCCTTATATCACCTTTGAGAACGACTACATAGAGTCGATCTGGCACTTGCTGAAGAAGATTTATGACAAGGGTCTTCTCTATAAAGGATATACGGTTCAACCCTATTCACCAGCCGCGGGCACGGGATTGAGTTCTCATGAGTTGAACATGCCAGGAGCTTACCAAGATGTCTCGGACACATCTGCCGTGGCGCAGTTTAAGTTGATTAAAGATGACGCTTCCGCAAATGTCTTCGAAGGCAACGGCCCAGGTGATCTCTTTATCATCGCATGGACGACGACTCCTTGGACACTTCCTTCCAACGTCGCACTAGCAGTAGGTAAGAAGATCACCTATGTGAAGGTGACTACTTTTAATCCCTACACGAAGCTACCTATCAATATCATCCTCGCTGAAGACTTACTCTCGAAGTGGTTCAAGCCAGAGCAAGCAGAAGCTTCCCTAGAAGACTATCAAGAAGGAGATAAGATTATCCCTTATAAAGTCGCTGGCAGTTTTACCGGCGTAGACCTTGAAGGATTAAGATACGAGCAGCTGCTACCATATGTGCAGCCTGACAATGGGGATGCATTCAAGGTGATCGTCGGTGACTTTGTATCTACTTCTGATGGTACTGGCATCGTTCATATCGCACCGTCTTTTGGTGCTGATGATATGCGTGTAGGTAAGCAGAATGGCATGGGTGCCCTAACCCTTGTGGATAAGCAAGGGAAGTTTGTAGATGAAGTAACTGACTTCGCTGGCCGCTATGTGAAAGACTATCGTGATGAAGAGAACTATCGTGATGTCAATATCGATATCTGTATCAAACTCAAAGAAGAGAATAAAGCCTTTGATGTAAAGAAATACAAGCATAACTATCCACACTGCTGGCGGACTGACAAGCCCATCCTCTACTATCCATTAGATAGTTGGTTTATAAAAGCATCAGAATCTCGTGAGCGCATGGTCGAGTTGAACAAGACGATCAACTGGAAACCATCACATACTGGAGAAAAGAGATTTGGTAACTGGTTAGAAAATCTACAGGACTGGAATCTTTCTAGAAGTAGATTTTGGGGTACACCACTTCCTATCTGGAAGACCGAAGATGGATCTACAGAGAAGTGTATCGGAAGTATCGCAGAGCTACAACAAGAGATCGCTCATGCCAATGAAAAATTAGGCCTCTCTCAAGAGTTGCCACCAGATCTGCACAAGCCGTATATAGATAAGGTGGTTCTTGCTTCAGATGATGGACAAGAGATGAAAAGAGAGTCGGACCTCATCGATGTATGGTTTGATTCAGGTGCTATGCCGTATGCGCAGTGGCACTATCCGATGGAAAAAGAAGAAATCTTTAAGAATAATTTTCCTGCAGATTTTATCAGTGAAGGAGTAGATCAAACACGTGGTTGGTTTTACTCTCTTCATGCCATCGCTGCTCTAACAGAAGATAGCGTTGCGTATAAAAATGTAGTAAGTACAGGTTTGGTGCTGGACAAGAATGGCGTAAAAATGTCCAAGCGTCTAGGTAATGTAGTTGATCCATTTGAGACACTGAGCAAGTATGGTGCAGATGCACCGAGATGGTATATGATGACTAACGCTCAACCTTGGGACAATCTCAAGTTTGATATAGCTGGAGTAGAAGAGGTAAGAAGAAAATTCTTTGGTACTCTTTATAACACGTACTCCTTCTTTGCACTCTACGCTAACATCGATGGCTTCGCCTTTGAACAAGACTACGTAGCACTCAAGAAGAGACCAGAGATAGATCGTTGGATCATCTCATTACTTAATAGTTTGGTTAAGAAAGTAGATGCCTCCTATGCAGATTATGACCCAACAGGAGCGGGTCGTGCTATACAGTCATTTGTAGAAGATCACTTGAGTAACTGGTATGTGAGATTATGTCGTAGACGCTTTTGGAAAGGAGAGTATAAAGCAGATAAGATCTCTGCTTATCAGACACTCTATGAGTGCATGGAGACGATCTCCAAGTTGATGGCACCGATCGCACCTTTCTTTGCAGATAGACTTTATAAAGATCTGAACGAAGTAACAAAAAGAGAAGATCACGAAAGTGTACATCTTTCACTGTTACCAGTAGCTGATGATGGAGCTATAGACTTAGCGCTAGAAGAACGTATGGCATATGCTCAGAAGATCTCTTCCTTAGTATTATCGCTGCGCAAGAAAGAAAACATCAGAGTACGACAGCCGCTCACGAAGATCTTATTACCGATACTGGACGATAAGTTTGAAGGTCAGATCAAGTTAGTCGAGTCACTTATTTTATCAGAAGTGAACATCAAAGGCATCGACTATATCACTGATACGGCGGGAGTCATCAGTAAGAGATGTAAGGCGAACTTCAAGACGTTAGGCAGGAAGTTGGGTAAGCACATGAAAGGTGCTGCTGGTCAGATAGCTGCTTTCTCCCAAGAGCAAATAGCGGAGATCGAGAAGACGGGGACTTTTAAACTATCAGTCGAAGGAGAGGAGTATGAACTTTTATTAGAAGACCTAGATATAACAGCTGATGAGATCCCAGGATGGCAAGTAGCATCGGATGGTGGGATTACTGTTGCCCTAGATGTTACGATCACAGATGAACTGAAGAGTGAAGGAATCGCCAGAGAGATTGTTAATAGGATACAGAATCTTCGCAAGGATAACAACTTCGAAGTGATGGATCGCATACTTGTAAGAGTAGGTGAGCACCCTATGGTCCAACAAGCCATCACTGACCACAGTGCCTATATTAAAACTGAAGTATTAGCAGATATGATAAGTGTCGATGATGGTATCGATAGTGATGTTATAGAGTTAGTAGATGGAGTAGCCGTGCCGATCAGGGTGTCTAAGAGTTGATCGATTATATAGTTAGCCACAACCCAACGAGGACAAAAAAATTATGCAAAGGTCTATAGACTTTTATGCCTTTTCAGATAATTCTTGTCGAAGAAGGAACTGTACAATGGAATGAGGCATAATGCCATTCAACCACATCAATCTTCGCAGTTTTGCACCAGAGGCCACAAAGGACTTTCCTTTCTGAAATCCTGTCCATACATCCTGTGCTACTTCTTCTTTGGTAGTTGCCGCTAGTCCTTCGAATGTCTTGACTTTTTGCATTTTAGCAGCATCCTTGAATTTAGTATCCTTGATGGCTGCTGGACAAACCGTCATAATTTTTACTTTGGATTTTAGAGACTTCAGTTCTTCAGATAGACTTTCACTGTATTGCTTGACAAAAGCCTTCGTAGCTGAATAAGCAGCCATTTTTGGTACAGGTTGAAATGAAGTGTTGGAACTAATATTTATAATCATTCCATCATTATCATCTAGCATTTCATTTAGAAAAAGTCGGGTCAACATGAACACGTTTAAAACGTTTAGACGAATCATATTTTCTTCTTTCTCTATGGCGATGTCATTCGCAAACCCGTAGGTGCCAAAGCCCGCATTATTTATGAGAACGTTGACCTTCCATTGATTGGATTGCACCCAATCGTATGTCAATTGAGCTGAATCTGATTGAGACAAATCTATAGTGAGCATGTCTATCGAGGTTGATGGAAACTCAGTCTTTAGAACTACCTTGGCTGCGGCTAGCTCTTCTTCGAGATGAGAGACCCATAAAATGTGGTAATCATCTTGAGCAAAATGTTTTGTAATCTCAAATCCAATACCACTCGAACCTCCAGTAATTAAAACAGTTTTCATTTCCTAGATCTTTTAGAACCGAATATAAGCTGTATGCTAAGGAATATTCCAAGAGCATGGATTGAATTAGCTAAATATATCTGAATGAGGATCCGTACTCCGACATAATTGTGTGATTAGTGGGGCATCCTCTGATTTAGCAAGGCATCACCGGCCTTAGTGATTATATAGAGCCAAAAGTGCTCGAAGCTATGATCGGTTGATGATAGTGTCGATAGCGAAGCGATAGAATTTAGTAGATGGAGTGGC
>CAZXIE010000019.1:0-39106 GCA_964640065.1 uncultured Saprospiraceae bacterium | reverse complement strand
TTAAGGTAAGTGTCTCATTGAGATATACTGTCTTTTGAAATCTCTCCGAATAGTAATTGCAAGCATTGTCTTTTAGGTAACCATTGAATTGATTGCCATCCCACTTCCAAAATACTTCGCAACCTGGCTTGAGGATAAAGTCTTCAGAAGAAAGCGCTCGTAGTTTTTCAGGATGGAGATGGCAATCGGTAAGTAGACTTGGATCTTTTGGAGTGTAGATGGTTAATCTTATAGCTTCCTCTTCTTCAGCTATATCAAAAGAATATATACGCTGCCTATAGAGGTCACTCAGGTCATAGTGTTGTGACTGTTGAGCATAGATCAAGTCTCCAGGTAGGTAAGGCGCTCGAACCCTTGCAAAGATGTGATGCGTCTGACGATGTCTTAGTTTCTCGGGGACATGATTGACTGCTTCTTGATAAACTTGGATGTGATTATCATATTCTCCAGGAAGCCATGTCAATATTTTTTTGAGACTGGCATTGAGGTCAGTTACATCACCTTGTGCAGAAGAGGATATTGAGAGTAAACTGCATAAAAAGAGGAAGCTAATTTTTATGTACATATCTATTTTACTCATCATAAAGCATCAAGTTTGCTACAATTAGTGATGAGTCTTCTATAGAATCTAATTGCATCTTCATATTCGCTTACGGGTATCCTTTCATCTATACCGTGGAAGCAAGACAAGTTATCTGGTGTAATACGATAAGGGGCAAATCGATAGATATTAGGACTTACACCAGTGAAGTGTCTACTGTCAGTGCCACCTAGTACGAGATTAGAAGAAGTCATCATATCTGGAAAGATCTCTTTGATCGTAGTATTGATGAGGGCATAAGCACGATTGTCGATGGGAGATATGGGAGATGGCTCTCCACGTACGCCATGTATCTCTAATCTAACTCTTTCGTCATTGATGACTTGCTCGAGATGATCCATGACATCATAGCTGGTCTCACCGGGTATGATTCTAAAGTTGATGACAGCCTCGGCGTGCGTTGGTATGATGTTATCTTTGATACCTGATTCGAAGATGGTAGGGGAGGTAGTAGTTCTGACGGTTGCATTTCCAGCGCTGCTTGCTTTTTGGTATTGATCTAGTAACAAGGGTTTAAAGATATCAGCATTGGCAAAAAAGAATTTTGTCTTGAAGTCCATAGCGGGGCCCACTTGATTGATAAAGCCTTGCATAGCCTCTGTCATGTGAAGTGGAAGAGGGTTGCGCTTAGCATTCGCTATGGCCGTTGCAAGTACATCTATGGCAGATTCTGATTCAGGTTGCGAAGAGTGACCTCCTGCCATATCTACCTGAAGTTTGACAGAGGTATATCCTTTTTCAGCTATACCAATAAATGCTAGTGACCCATCAAAGCCTGGGATAAGATCTTCTGTGATAGCCATGCCTTCATCCATGACAAATGCCGCTTTCACACCTTGTTCTTGGAGATATTGAGCTATTGGTATAGCACCTCTTGTTCCTCCTATCTCCTCGTCATGACCAAAGGAGAAGTAAATAGTTCTGTTTGGACGATGCCCTTCTATTATAAGTTGCTCGGTTGCTTCAAGTAGGCTAATCAAGGATGTCTTGTCATCGATCGTGCCTCGACCATAAATGATTCCTTCTTTTACACCCTCTGTAAATGGGTGTACAGACCACTTTCTTGGTGATGCTATAGGTACCACATCTAGGTGAGCCATCAATACAACTGGTTCGAGGCTTTGATCTAAACCTTTCCACTTGAGTAAATGGCTAAATTCATTGAATGTACGATGTTCGAGTTGACTAAAAACTGAGGGATAGTTATCGTAAAGAAACTGATTAAATAATCGAAATTGAGTAGAATCAAAGTCACTCGTGTTTTCAAACGAAACGGTCCTTATACCTATCGCTTCAACCATACGATCAGTAGCTCCTAAAGGGATCTGGCTACGCTCTATGCTCTCTACTTCTATTTGGTTAGAGGTAAAAGTACAAGCTCTGAAAAAGAGGAATCCTATAAATAGGACCAATAAGATCAAGAGAAAAAACAAACTCTTCTTCATAAATAGAAAGATAGATAATTTGCGAACATAGCGAATGCTTCAAGCAATTACTAGGTAGAATCTAATGTCAGTATCAACTGCAAAATCAAGTAGATCATTACCTTAGTTAAATGACCTCATAGTTTTAATCGAAGTTTATGCCGAGAGTAGCGTTGTCCTGAGCTTGTCGAATGGTTGATGTAATTCTTGCTTAGGCCATACCTCAATTGATTCGAATGAATAGTCACTCTCAATAAAAAATATGATTCAATCTCACTTTTTACCAAAACTCAAAATGACAAAGAATACTCTATTAGTGCTCATTACAACTTTACTTTTAATAGTTGCGAATAAGAGTATCGCTCAAGCACCCGGAAATACTAAAGCAGTACTCATCACAGGTACAAGTACAGGTATTGGCCTGCGGATGACCGAGCTTTTATCTACGGAGGGCTTTTTCGTCTATGCTGGTGTTCGAAACGATGATGACTATGCAAGACTCAATGCAATGGAAAATGTCCAAGCAGTTCACCTGGATGTAACCATACAAGGTGATATCGATGCAGCAGTTGAGTTGATACGATCGGAAGGACGAGGCCTTTATGGGCTCATTAATAACGCTGGAGTCGCTGTGATGGGACCTCTTATCGAGATGTCTGAGGAAGACATGGATTTTCAAATTGATGTTAACCTCTTCGGACCCTATAGAGTAACGAAAGCATTTGCTGGGTTGATTATAGAAAGTGAAGGTAGGATCATGACCACAAGCTCGATATCGGGTATCCTAGCTGGCCGATTCCTAGGAGCCTATGCGATGAGTAAGCATGGCGTAGAAGCGTATACAGATGCCCTTGCTGCAGAGATGAGTGCGCTCAATGTAAAAGTAGCCGCTGTGGAGCCAGGTAATTATAAGTCACAGATATTTGCCACTATGGTAGAAAGAATGGAAGCCAAAGAGATGAACAATGAAAATTCAAGATTTTCATTTTCGTTTGATGCTTTGCCAAGGCCGCTTGATAGATCTCAATATAAAGAACCTGATGAAGTAGCTCAAGCTGCCTTGCACTTTATGAGCAGTGATACGCCCAAAAGAAGATACATGGTTGTACCTAATCAGAGAGAAGCGGAGATCACGATTAGACAGGCACTTAGAGAAATGATACAACTTAACCACGGACAGCCTTACTCTTATAGCCGAGGTGAATTAATTGAAATATTGGATGAGGTAATACAAGAAGTTGAGGGCGCGAAGAACTAAAAACAAAAGAAGTAGAGTTGAAAACATTGTAAATTAGGATATGCCAAATGACTCATTGATTATTTCTGGATTTATGCTAGCCCTAGGTGCATTGGAAATATTTGGTGGGCTATACAAAAATTCTAAAAGGACAAAAGATGATTGGTGGATCGAAGTAATGAGTTTCGTCCACAGCGCAACAGTGTCCAAGCCGCTTATCGTATTGCTTACTGGTCTACTATTGTCTTTGGCTATACCTCATAGCGAAGGAGTGCTTACAGATTGGTCTTTATGGATAAGCTTGCCTTTTGTCTTACTAGTAGATGACTTCATCCAGTACTGGTATCATCGTAAAGCACATGAATGGAAATGGTTGTGGAATCTACATCGGCCACATCACTCTGGGCCTGAGATGGGTGTGTTAGTAACGTTTAGAGAGAACATATTCTACGTGATGATCATTCCTAATATTTGGTTTTTAGCGATTGTTACCTATCTAGGATTGGCCATACCTGTAGCGATAGCATTAATTGCAAAATATATAGTGGTCGTCAGTGCTCATAGTGAGACTAGATGGGATCAGTGGTTATATAAATATGAATCTCTTCATCCGCTAGCTTGGATTATAGAGCGAACTATTTCTACCCCAGCGACTCACTTTGCACATCATGGCAAGACTTCCAAAGATGGTATAAGCAATCCTACTGGAAACTTTAGCAACATGTTCTTCTTTTGGGATATCATGTTCGATACCGCGATCATCACAAGACAATATCCAACTGAATTTGGAATAGAAAAGGATCCACACGATCACTGGTCAGCTCATCTTTATTGGCCTCTGATAAAGTCAAGTAAACCTGGAAGTGAGATAGGAGATGGTTACCAAAAAGAAAAATCAATAGTCAGTTCTCCATTGATAGAAGAGGTGGATGCTCACAAGAATTATTGGTATTGCACTTGTGGATATAGTGACGACCAACCTTTTTGCAATGGATCACATAATGGCACCAAGGACAAGCCAATCAAGGTTGTATTTGAGTCACCTAAAAAAGTTTCTTGGTGTAGATGTAAGGCCACAAAAACTCCTCCATACTGCGATGGGTCTCATAAAGAGTTAGATATAAAAGAGATAACGAATTTTGAAGATTAGTAACTATGATATGTCTTCATCGACTATTTGATCCGTTAGTCGAGTATTTTCCTTCTGCTGACTATATATGCTTACTCTTAGTTGCTAAAGAGTAAATCATGAAGTGGACCAAACGGATCATAATATTTCTATTGCCTGGTTTTCTAATATTCGGTGGATATAGATTGTATAAAGGATATCAATGGAAGCAGGAAGAAAAACGTCGAGCCACATATTGGGAGAACATTAAAGACACTGCTTCGCCTACCGTATCTGTGCTAAAGGATGAAATATCGATTGGATATCGAGATGCCCAAAAAACTCTACATGTGTATTTACCACCGAGCTATGCGACCGATACATTACGCAGATATCCTGTGATCTACATGCTCGATGGAGGTGGTTGCTTTAATGATACCATCAGTGCTCCAGAGTGGCAACTGGATGAAGTGATAGATGCTGCTGACCTGCAAGGCAAGGCTTCAGCCATAGTCATCGGCATTCCATCTGCCGAAAACCGTGATGCAGAATATACACCTTGGATCAATGATGATAATCCAGATGCTCATGGAGAACGATTTGCTAATTGGATGGCGCATGATCTCAAAGCTTGGGTAGACAGTACTTATCGAACCGATCCTTCGACTCAGTCAACAACAATAGGAGGTATCTCGAGAAGTGGTATGATGGCATACTATATGGTTATGGCACATCCTGAGGTGTATGGCAATGCGATCATTCAATCACCTGCTATGTGGGTAGATTATGATCGCCTCATGGAAATGGAAATCAGTGATAAGGACTTAGCTTCTTCTAAGAAGATATTCGTAAGTGTTGGAGAGCACGAGGGTAATGTCATGATACCACATGCTGAGGCCATCTACGACAAGTTCAAAGTTCTAGGCTTAGGTGATAATCAAGTGAAATACCATCTTGTACCTGGCGAAGGGCATTGGAATCTAACCTGGAGGTTATCATTTGCGGAAGCGTATCCTTGGATGATGGGGTTGTAAGATTATGATAGAATTATAGAACTGATCATCCTTTGGTGCAGCAATACGAAAAGGATTCCTGAATCATCCTCCCTTGAGATACTTATTCAAATTGTGTTTATAAGATTGCCCAATCGGGACCTTATGCTCTTCTATAGTAATCCTATTGCCTTCAATCAGTTTGATTTTATTAGCTGCAACGATAAAGGATTTGTGCACTCTAAGGAAGCCCATATCAGTTAGCAGTGTTTCTAATGAAGATATTTTTTCATGGATAACTATTGTTTCTTGAGTCAAATAGATCTTGGTGTAATTTCCATATGCCTCAATGAATAAGATCTGACTGGCATGTACCTGATGAGTCTTTTTATCTCCTTTCAAGAAAAAGCTAGGATTTTTTTCTGAGATTTCAGTACCCGAGGAGGGCAGTGATTGATCCATTGCTTTTTGTATGGCTCTTAAAAATCGCTCTAAAGAAAAAGGTTTAAGTAAGTAGTCAGAAACATTAAATTCATATCCTTCCAAAGCGTATTCTTTATGTGCTGATGTTACTATTACTTTTGGCGTCTGTCTCATTGTTTTTAAGAGATCAAATCCTGATAATTCCGGCATATTGATATCAAGAAAGATTAGATCTACGGCTTTAGAATTCAATAACTGCATTGCTTCAAAAGCGTCAAAGCAATTGCCGACCTTCTTGAGATAGGGGAGGTTCTTACAGTAGCCTTCAATAATTCGATGAGCAATAGGTTCATCATCGATGATGCAATAGTTCATATTAATGTGAGATTCAATTGAGCTTTAAAAACTGATTCACCTTCTTCTATTATCAAATCATGACGATTGGGATATAAAATTTCTAACCTTCCTTTTAGGTTGTCTAGGCCTATCCCTCTGCTGTCATCAGATGTCAATTTTTTGAGACTGTTTTCTATGACAAAAGAAATGTTCTTTCCTTGAGATTTGATCATAATATGAACAAATGCATTATTTCGCACATTCTCGACTCCATGTTTGATAGCATTTTCTAGTAAAATAATAAAAAGTAAAGGCGCTACCTGCACGTCGGCATCAACTTCTTGTGTAAATCGAATGTCCACATTTTTCTGATATCGGATCTTGTGTAGTTCGATATAAGTTTCCAAGTAATTGATTTCATTTTTTATGCTTACGAGATCTTTTTTTCCTTCATAGATCGTGTAACGCATCATGTCAGAAAGCTTGAGAACTACTTCTGGTGCTTGATCTGATTTTTCTACTACTAATCCATATAGATTATTAAGTGTGTTAAAAAAGAAATGTGGATTGATTTGGCTCCTTAGTAAGGCGAGTTCTGCATTCGCTTTGTCCGACTGTAATGTTTTTAACCACCGCCATTGCTCGAATCCCCACAACCCTAAAAAGGCAGCAAAAGATATAAGCACGAAGTTGGAAAAGTTACCTCTATCATCAGACCCATAATTAGGAGTCGTTAGAAATTGATAGAAAAAATAACACATCAACAATCCAGAAACGGATAGTATAGCAACTCTATATTTTTTAAAAAAGTCAGGTTGAATCAAATACCAAACTCCCAACCAAAATAGTAGGAGAATGGGAATAGTAATAGGGTTATTGCTAATGGGGAAGTAGCGATCGGCTAAATCTGCGAAGACAATCAAGCTCAATCCATAAATTACACTCAAGACAGAATACCTGGTCATAAGAACTGCGATAAACAACCAGCAAAGCACAAAACTAAGTCCGTTAAGCACTAGGAATATGGGCTCCTCAGTAATTATGATCCGATCAATATATAAAAGATGGATGGTCAGCATCAATGTTGCGATACCCCCGATGAGCAGTGCTCGACTATTTGGTTTAAATGACCCTGTCACCTTACAAAAATAGATATCAAAAGATCAAATTCTGGACTTATGGTATACAATACAGTTTTTGTGTCGAACCCCTAATTTTTTGATATGAACTCAATTGATAGCAGTTCCATGACTCTGTGATGCCATTCATATCTGTTTGGTCAGAATTATTATGTGGGGGTTTTATCCACCTATAAGTTTGAAGTGAACATCAAAAAAATATTATCATGAGAGTTATCAAGAAAGTTTTAAAGTGGACAGGATTATTAATAGGTGGAATATTGCTCTTGATCATTATGGCAGGTTTGAGCTTGCGGTTTTTCAGCCCTGACGTACAACCTGCTGGAAAGCTAGTAGACGTTGGAGGCCATAAGTTACATGTAAACAGTGTAGGGTTGAAAAACGACAAGCCTACCTTGGTCATTGAAGCTGGGGCAGGAGCGTTTAGCGAATATTATTACTGGTTGGGCGAAGGTCTGAAGGACAGTATGCGGGTCGTAAGATATGATCGTGCAGGTATCGGCTATAGTGAATTGGCTGACTCACCAAGAACTCCAGAATCCAATGCTAGAGATTTGCACGCGTTGTTGGAGGCTTCTGGTGAAGCTCCGCCTTATATCATAGCAGGGCATTCGTATGGTGGTCATTATGCTCGCGTCTTTGCCAAAATGTATCCAGATGAAGTAGTAGGTTTAGCCTTTCTAGATGCACCACATCCTGATGAGCATGAAAGATTGAATATGCCACCTGGCATAAGTTATATGACTACTCTCTACAAAATCGGAGCAGTATTCGGTGACTTAGGAGTGATGCATCTCATAGATAACACTGTGTTCGACATACTTGGAGGCCCAGGGTTACCAGAACATGTGACTGATCGATTTAAAGATTATTCGAAAAGTGGTAAGTACCTCTGGGGTTATGTGGAAGAAGAAAAGTGGCATGATGAGCTAGTCGACATGGCAAGAGCGGCTAACGACTTTGGAGACTTACCAGTCAGAGTTTTCGCAGGTACCAATCTGAATGAAGAGGCTGTGAGAAGTAGAGGAATGAACCCAGATTTTATAAGAACAGAGCGAAGAAAGATGCAAGAAGAAGTTGCAACTATATCAACTGATGGAAAAGTGTTCTTTATGAAAGGAGGACATTACTTTTTTCTCGATAAAGAAGAAGCTGATGTTGTGTGTGAAGAAGTACTGAAGATGTTTTGACCTTTTCAGCTTTCTTAAACTTCTCTATAGTTATGCAAACCAAAAATGCTAATCACTTTTCCTTTATATTGAACATCACACCATCGCATGAAAAGAAGATCCTTCATAAAGCACACCGCTGTATCTGGTGTAGTCTATTCCTTAGCTGGATGCAAGAGTACTTCTGCGGCATTAGATAAAACTCATGTCATATCGCTGAGCTGGGACGACGGATTTAAAAAGTCATTTACGAAAGTGGCAGAGATCCATGAGCAGTATGGCTCTAAGGCTTGCCTTAATGTCATCGCCACAGGACACCTTCCTACCTTTCAAGCAATAGATCCATATATACTGCCTGAGTTGATGGGGGATTTTAATCTGTGGAATAATCTTGTTTCTAGAGGCCATGAAATCATGCCACACACTTGGGAACATAAAAATCTGACGAGGATCTCAGTCTCTGAAGCGAAAGAAAGGATAGATAAGTGCTTAGAATACTTCGACGACAACCTTGATGGCTATGATCCTGCAAAGGCGGTGTATAATTATGCCTTCAATGCTTCCACAGAAGAATTAGACATGTACTGCCTTCAGAAAGTACGGGCCGTGCGGACAGGTTACTGGGTATTAGATCGAGATCATCTTAATACATATCCTTCATCTAGTGATGACCAACCTACGCGCTTAGCATGCTGGTTTCATGGTCCGGATATAGGAGATGAGCATGTAGATGAAGAGATTAATAAATTCTTGAGCAGTGATGGAGGCTGGATGATAGTGAATCTCCACGGTCTGGATGATGAAGGGTGGGGCCCTGTGACGACTAGTTATTATGATGGACTAGTGAAGAGGCTCGTTGAAATACCTCATCTCGACTTGCTGCCAGTTGGTCAAGTGATAGATAGGTACATGAGCTAATTGGTGAATCCTCTTAAATTCTGCAGTCCCCGTCTCACAATACAGGCAATAAAAGCATACATCTTTAAGAAGCTAAATATTACCTTGGACGAACAATTTGTTAGCCGTATGACACACCAAATATCTTCTCTCGAAGACTATAAAAAAACATATGCTCGAAGCGTAGAAGATCCAGAAGGATTTTGGGATGAGCAAGCCAGAACTTTTGATTGGATGAAGCCTTATGATAAGGTCTTAACCTGGGACTTCGAAGGCCCAGATGTCAAGTGGTTCGAAGGAGGTCAATTGAATATCACGGCTAACTGTCTTGATAGGCACGTCGATGATAAAGGAGATCAAACTGCTTATATCTGGGAGCCTAATGATCCCACGCAGGGAGTAAGAAGTTTCACCTATATCGAAGTCCTTGACTCAGTCTGTAAGGTGGCAAATGCTCTCAAAGCGCAAGGGATAAAGAAGGGAGATCGAGTAGTTTTCTACATGCCGATGGTCCCAGAACTGGCCTTTGGGCTTTTGGCCTGTGCAAGGATCGGTGCAGTTCATTCGGTGGTATTTGCCGGGTTTTCAGCGCAAGCTCTTGCTGATCGGATTAATGATGCAGAAGCCAAGATGGTCATCTGCTCTGACTATAACAATCGGGGAGCTAAGGTGATCCCAGTTAAGAAGATTGTAGATGACGCCTTAGCTCTTGGATGCCCATCAGTTGAGCATGTCTTAATCGATCGTAATACGGGTGGTGATGTCGCTTGGACTGAAGGCCGAGATCTTCACTGGGATGAACAAGTGGATCCTCAGGATACGTGGTGTGCACCTGAGCCCATGGATGCGGAAGACACGCTGTTTATACTGTATACTTCAGGGAGTACTGGCAAACCGAAGGGGGTGGTTCATACCTGTGGAGGATATATGGTCTACACCTGTTCGACATTTCGTAATGTATTTCAATATAAAACTGGGGACGTGTTTTGGTGCTCAGCAGATATAGGATGGATCACCGGACACAGTTATATCGTCTATGGTCCACTACTTGCAGGTGCGACGAGCGTGATGTTCGAAGGGGTGCCGACCTATCCCGATGCTGGGAGATTTTGGCAGATCATCGAGAAGCTTGGAGTGCAGCAGTTCTATACAGCGCCTACAGCTATCCGAGCACTGATGGCTCAAGGGAAAGAATGGCCTGCAAAGTATGACTTGAGGAGTCTGAAGATGCTTGGGTCTGTCGGAGAACCTATCAATGAAGAAGCATGGCACTGGTATCATCAGGAAATAGGAAAAGGAAAGCTACCTATCGTCGATACCTGGTGGCAGACCGAGACTGGGGGCATCATGCTCACACCGCTTCCTGGGATCACGGATACAAAGCCTACTTATTGTTCTTATCCGATGCCTGGCATACAACCGATATTAGTGGATAAAGACGGCCAAGTCATCGAGGAAAACGATACCGAAGGTTTACTCTGTATCAAGTTTCCATGGCCATCTATGCTTCGTACTATTTATGGCGATCATGATCGATGTCGTCAGACCTATTTTAGTACGTTCAAAGGATTATATTTTACTGGAGATGGCGTCCGACGTGATGCAGATGGAAGGATCAGAGTGATCGGCAGGGTAGATGATGTGATGAATGTATCAGGACATCGCATGGGTACCGCAGAAGTTGAAAATGCCATCAATGAACACCCCAATGTTATAGAAAGTGCAGTGGTAGGATATCCACATGATATCAAGGGACAGGGCATCTATGCTTATGTTATCTCAGATGGCAGGTCAAGCGAGGCATCCTTTGATCAAGAGATCAGAGATGTAGTCACGAAGGAGATCGGACCGATAGCTAAGCCAGATAAGATTCAGATTGTTTCAGGTCTTCCGAAGACAAGATCTGGTAAAATCATGCGGAGGATTCTGCGAAAGATTGCTTCTGGAGATACGAGTAATCTTGGAGATATCTCCACATTGCTTAATCCTGATGTTGTAGAAGAGGTGATGAATGGGGTGGTGTGAGAAAAACTGGATTCCCTTAGTTAATTCCATCTCCTGGAATTAAAAATAAAAGACATTGATTTCGGGGAACGCTGTATTGGTTTATCTAAATGATCAGATCTCGGATAACATTTACATAAGTGACTTAATTATAACAGGTCTGATATACAAGATATGTCTAATAAATACCAAGAAGTAATCTCTCATTTCAGAGAGTTATACGGTTACGCGCCAGAGTACGTAGTCCGCGCTCCTGGACGCATCAATCTTATCGGCGAGCATACCGACTATAACCAAGGATGGGTATTACCAGCAGCCATAGATAAGGCCCTGTTCTTTGCCGTCAAGCGAAATGCTTCGAGTGTCTGCCATCTACATGCACTCGATATAAACGATACTGCAAATGTTGCTCTTCCGATAATCCAGAAAGAGGGTCCTTTGTGGGCGCAATATGTCCAAGGCGCCTGTAAGATCTTACAGTCCAAGGGGCATTCTCTGTCAGGATTTGACTGTGTATTTGGAGGAGATATACCGATAGGATCTGGGCTGAGTTCTTCGGCAGCGTTGGATTGCGGTTTCATCAAGGCCATATCATTGTTGCACGACCTACAACTTAAGGATTGGGAGATAGTGGAAGTGAGTAATGAGTCTAACAACTCCTTCTTAGGTGTACAAAGCGGTATCCTCGATCAGTTTGCGTCAGTGTTTGGGCGAGATAGCATGTGTATGTCCTTAGATTGTAGATCACGAGAATATCGGTATCATCCGATTGCTTTAGGCGACTATGAACTCATCCTCATTAATACAAATGTCAAGCATGAACACATCGACTCTGGTTATAACGATCGTCCTGCCGAGTGTAAAGAGGCGGTTAGAGAACTTTGTAATCTTGGAGTTGAAATAGAATCTCTCAGAGATCTGACTTTGACGAAACTTGAAGAAGTCAAAGGCCGGTTGGATCACACACTTTATATAAGATCAAGATTTATACTTGAGGAGAATGAGCGTGTCCAACAATTTACAAATTCACTTGTGGACTTGGATGTCGATAGACTAGGACAATTGCTATATGCTTCGCATGATGGTCTCCAACATCTCTACGATGTAAGTTGCAAGGAGCTGGATTTGTTAGTAGACCTGACAAGACAGGAGCAAGCTGTGGCAGGTGCTCGTATGATGGGAGGAGGATTTGGGGGCTGCACACTTAATCTCATCAAGTCTTCAGCTGTAGAAAAAGTCGTCTCTGAGATGACTAAGAGATATAAAGAAACAACGTCTATAGAGGCGGATGTCTACAGAGTAAAAGTGGCCGATGGTGTACAAACTTTAGAGTCAATTTAAATTGAGGAACAAGTCATTTTTTGAGACTACATTGCTTGTAATTAGATACCTACGCGAAATGCTTTTCATGAGAAAATCGATAAGATGAAACCTCTATACATACTATGCATCGCGACACTGGTGTACTCTTCATCAGATATCAAAGCACAAGATCTTACAGCTAAGGAGATTATCCAAAAGGCAGATGAGAAGGTTCGGGGAGACCATAATCAAGCACACTTGAAGATGACGATCGTACGTCCAGACTGGACAAGAGAAATAGAACTCAAATCTTGGGCTATAGGTGAAGCCTACTCTCTGATCCTGATAACTTCTCCTGCCAGAGATAAAGGCACTTCTTTTTTAAAAAGAGAAAAGGAAATGTGGAATTGGCAACCTCGTATTAATAGGTCCATCAAGATGCCTCCTTCTATGATGTCACAGAGCTGGATGGGCTCAGACTTTACTAATGATGATCTGGCGCGTGCATCCTCTACTGTCAATGACTATGTTCAAAACTTACTCGGAGAGGAGGTTATAGAAGGTCGAAACTGTTGGATAATAGAGTTGATGCCAAAAGAAGGAGTGGCTGTGGTCTGGGGTAAGATCAAAATGTGGGTAGATCAGAAAGACTATCTGCAACTACAGACAGAATTTTATGATGAAGACGACTACCTCGTTAATACGATGCGTGGTAAAGATATAACCAGTCTTGGTGGTCGTACCTTACCTAGAATTCTAGAAGTGATACCTGCTGAAGAAGATGGGCATAAGACCGTGGTAGAGTATGTAACACTGGATTTTAATACACCTATAAAAGAAAGATTCTTCTCTATCCAAAATATGAAGAGAGTCAGATGATATGATGCTACTAAAGCTTGCTTTCAGAAATATCTGGCGTAATAAAAGGCGAACGCTTATTACGTTAGCAGCCGTGCTTTTTGCAGTTTTCTTATCATCTATCCTTCGCTCTTTTCAAAAGGGTGCATGGGATAATGTCTTTGACTCATCCATAAATCTTTTTTTTGGATATGTTCAGATACACAAAGATGGTTTTTGGGATGACCAGACTATCGATAACTCCTTTCTTGATGACCCTGCATTAACAAAGCAGCTTGAAGCCATCCCTAATGTTAGAGGATATGCTCCACGACTAGAGTCTTTCGCACTAGCATCTGCTGGTGACTTCACACATGGGGTAGCTGTGATAGGTGTTGATCCTGAAAAGGAAAATGCACTTACAGGTATAAAAAATAAAATAGAGACCGGCTCTTACATAACATCAGGTGGATGCATCGTCGCAGAAGGAGTGGCAAGAAAATTAAAGCTACAAGTGAATGACACACTTGTCTTGATATCTCAAGGATATCATGGGGCTAATGCAGCTGGTAAATATCCGATCAATGGAATCTTCAAATATGCACTTCCAGATCTGAATAAAACATTAGTCTACTTGGATTTGCCTAGCGCGCAAGAATTATATGCAGCAGAAGGAAGGCTCACAAGTTTTGCGCTCAATATCGAGAAGTCATCCCACGTACCTGATATCGTAGGTGCTGTTAAAGGGTTAGTGTCAGATGAAGAATATGAGGTGATGGATTATAAAGAGCTAATGCCTGAGCTCATGCAGGCGAGACAATTGGATGAAGGAGGAGGGTATGTAACTATCGGAATTCTATATGTTCTTATAGCCTTTGCCATTTTTGGTACGATCATCATGATGACACAAGAACGGCAATATGAGTATGGAGTACTGACTTCTATAGGTATGGGTAGATGGACTTTGTTTTCTGTAACTTTTTTGGAGACGATCGTATTAGCCTTGGCAGGTGCTCTTCTAGGTATTCTCTTGGCCTTGCCAGTCGTGTACTATATGCACATTAATCCATTAGACCTATCTCAGATGGGCGAGGATGCAACCGCTGCATTTGAAAATTTTGGGATGGAACCTGTAGTGCCCGCAGCATTATCGGCTAAGGTCTTTCTGAACCAAGCCTTGATTATATTTTTTATAACCATTCTACTTGGCATATTTCCACTGTACAAAATTCTAAATCTGAACCCAGTCGCCGCTATGCGGTCATAAGTAGTACTAGATTATGATACTAGACATAGCATGGCGTAACATCTGGCGATCAAAGACAAGGTCTTTGATCGTGATAGGAGCTGTTATGATCGGTGTCTGGACATTTATTCTGATGACGGCATTAACTTTTGGTATTTCGAAAGGGTATGTCGATAATGCTATCAGATTTCATACTTCCCATCTACAACTACATCATCCACAATATGTAGAAGATAAAGAAGTGGAGTACACGATTTCTCAAGTTGATTTAGAACAACTCAGGAGTATGCCAGAGATCGCACAAGTATCTCAACGCACCTTAGTGCAAGGTATGATCAAATCAAGTCGTGGCGCTCGAGGCATAACTATAAAAGGGGTTGATCCAAAGCAAGAAGAAGGTTTGATGGGTATCTCTGAGAAGATGATAGAAGGAGATTTTTTCAATGAGGCGAAAAAGAATCAGATTGTGATAGGTAGTGTGATAGCCGAGAAACTCAAGGTGAAAGTCCGAAAGAAACTGGTATTGCAATTCATAGATAGCTCAGGCGAGATAGTAGCAGGATCATTTCGAGTAGCAGGTATATATAAGTCAGGTAATCGCATGCTGGATAACTTCAATGTCTTCGTGCGTGATAGTGATCTACAGCGATTACTCAAAATGGAAGATGCCTTTCATGAAGTCATCGTTCAATTGAAAAATCCTAAAGCGGATTTAGATGCAGTAGAGCAAAAACTTGCTGATGACCACAAGCATCTCCTCGTAGAGAACTATAAAGTCGTAGCGCCAGATGTCGAATTATATGAAACGCAGATCTACATATCGATTACCATACTTTTAGTGGTATTTATGCTTGCACTCATCTTTGGTATCATTAATACGATGCTCATGGCAGTATTAGAAAGAACTAAAGAACTAGGTATGTTGATGGCAGTAGGAATGAACAAGCTTCGGGTCTTTAGCATGATAGTACTGGAAACCTTATTGTTAGGTCTGATAGGTGCACCCTTAGGGCTATTGGCAGGATGGCTTTCTGTTAAGTTTTTGAGCAAGACTGGCATCGACTTGAGTGGCTTTGCAGAAGGAGCTGAGAGGTTTGGGATGCAAACTACGATACGACCTTTTATAGAGAATCAGGTGTATATCCAGTTGATGGTCGCGGTATTTATAACAGCCTTATTAGCATCTATATATCCTGCCATGAGGGCGATCAGACTTCGACCGATGGAGGCTATTAGGAAAATTTAAATTGATCTCAGATGATTGTGATTAAAACTCATGAAGTTGAAAAGACCTATGATCCAGATAAGATCGCTGTTCATGCGCTTAGAGGAGTAAGCCTAGAAATAGAAAAAGGAGAGTTTACAGCTATCGTAGGTCCATCAGGATCTGGAAAGACAACATTGCTTAATATCATAGGTGGGTTGGACAGACCCTCAAGTGGTACAGTTCACCTAGGTGATACGGACATTTCGACTCTTTCTGACAATCAGATGATCAACTTCCGAAAAGATAATATTGGCTTTGTTTTTCAAGCTTATAATTTGATCCCAGTTCTCACAGCACGAGAAAATGTGGAGTTCATCATGGTCCTTCAAAAAAGGAACCCTGATGAGCGTAAGAAAAGAGCGGACGAATTACTCGATGCCGTAGGTTTAAGTGATAAAAAAGATAAGCGACCTAATGAGTTATCTGGTGGGCAACAGCAAAGGGTGGCAGTAGCCAGAGCATTAGCTTCTAAGCCGAAGTTTATACTTGCTGATGAACCTACCGCTAACTTGGATAGTCAATCAACCGCTGATCTACTCGATATGATGGCAAGACTCAATGAAGAAGAGCAAATAACTTTTGTATTCTCAACTCATGATCAGCGAGTAATCGATAGAGCTCGAAGAGTAGTGACACTTGTCGATGGTAAAATCGCAAGCGATGAAGCAAGGTAGTAGACTGAAGGTCTCTATTATATTTTGTTTTCTCTGTACTTGCCTCTTTAGCCAGGACAGCTTGGAAGTAGAAAAAAACTGGTCTCTTTCAGGATATGTAAAATCACTTCATAGTGTATTTCAGATTAATGAACCATTAGTCTTTATCAATGAAACGCTGATCGATGGCTTCGTGCATAATCGGCTCAACTTTGCTTGGTATCCTTCTGATCAATGGACCTTTAAAGCAGAGCTTCGCAATAGGTTCTTCTATGGAGATATTCCAAGAAGTCCATTTTTCCCAGGATTCAAAGAAGGTCTATCGCAAGGTAATGATGTCCTAAACCTTGAAGTTTTAAATGTTGGAGAAGACGTCATCCTGCACAGTATTTTTGATCGATTACATGCACAGTATACATCGGGTGATTGGGAGGTAACTGTAGGCCGGCAGCGGATCAACTGGGGCATCAATACGGTATGGAACCCGCATGATATCTTTAACGCCTTCACATTTACAGACTTTGATTATGAAGAGCGCCCTGGTTCAGATGCCATTAGTGTAAAAAAGTATTTGGGATATGTTGGTAGTATAGAATTTGCAGCCAAGGCATTTGACGATCCTGACGAGATCGTAGCTGGACTACTCTGGAAGTTAAATGCTAATAATACAGATTGGCAATTTCTTGCAGGGAGGTCATTCCAAGATTGGGTTGTTGGAGCAGGGTGGGCTGGAGCCATTGGACAAGTTGGATTCAAAGGAGAAGCTAGCTATTTCTTATCCTCTGATGAAGCTATCGAGGATGTATTGGCAGCTACACTGAGTTGGGATTATGTCTTTACGGGTGGTACCTTTTTGGCTCTTGGAGTGCTATATAACAGCGCTGATAATGCCTCTTCTAATTTGTTTGCTTTTGATCTAAGTGCGCGTAATCTCTACCCATTTACATGGTCGACTTTTTATTCAGCTACATTTACTTTAAGTCCTTTGGTATCTGCGGGCCTTTCGATTATTTATTCTCCAATTTCGGGGCATCCATTGTTCTTGACACCAACTTTTACTTATAGTTTAGGACAGAATTTAGACTTAGACATAATAGGCCAGTTTTACTTCGAAGGAGTGAGTACCGGTAGCTATAGAAGCCCTACCAAGGTGATCAATGCAAGATTCAAGTGGAGCTTTTGACCATCAATTGAACTATGGATATCGAAATCTCATTGAACTATCATATAACTTTGACATAGACTTAACGTAACAATAAAATGAGCTATAACCAACTAACTCCAGAAGAAGAAAGAGTCATCATTCGCAAAGGGACTGAGCGACCTTTCACAGGAGAATACACAGATACAAAGACTGTGGGCACATATGTCTGTAGACAGTGCGATCAGCCACTCTATAACTCTACTGATAAGTTTGATAGCCACTGTGGGTGGCCGAGCTTCGATGATGAGATCGAAGGAGCTGTTACGCGCGTCCGTGATGCTGACGGACGAAGAGTAGAGATCGTCTGTTCTAACTGTGGTGGTCATCTAGGTCATGTATTCATCGGAGAGCGACTGACTCCGAAAAACACACGCCACTGTGTGAATAGTATTAGTATGAGGTTGATTGAGAAGTCGTAGACCTCAAATAGCTGAATCCATCAATGACCTAGTTATTCATTTATCTGAGATCTAATATTTGAGATTTCTTTAGTGAGTTCATTAATCTGTTGTTGCTGCTCCTTGATTGCTTCTAGTAGGATAGGTACCATTTTCGTATAGCTAACAGATAGAGTTCCTTCTTCATCTTCAAGGACAAGTTCGGGATAAACGGCTTGTACCTCTTGAGCGATTAGTCCGATTTGGGTATGAGTGTTAGCCTTGTTTTTCCATTTATAGCTATAACCTGAAAGCGTAGTCAAATCGCTCAAGACAGGATCCAATGGGGTGATATCTTTTTTGAGTTGGATGTCACTTAACTCATTAAGAGAGCCTGATAGTATAGCATCACCATTACCTATTAACCTAAGAACATTTCCAGTCGAGTCACTGTAGAAAAAATTCAGATTGGCAATCTCTTGGCTACCTGTGGCTCTTGCTCTACCGGCAATGGTCCATAACTCGCTTCCACTATCATTACTAAAGGAAAGTCTAGCAAAATCAGTGGCGTTAGACTCATGAAGCTCTACAGTTGAGTTTGTACTATTACTGTCATGGTTTACTTGCAGTCTTGATAAAGAAGGTGTAGTACCTATTCCCACATTACCTATGTCGTGAAAGATGCCGTCTATGTTATTTAACCAGTCATCTGTGGTCCAGTTGAGCATACCTGCGCCATCTGTAGTTAGTAGCTGATTAGGAAGTCCATCAGATATCGGAAACTGGTAGTTGTCGAATTCGACAAGGCCGTTTTTTCTTATAACGAGGGCGTTATTTAGGTTAGAAAAATTCTCGCCATTACCCACTATAAATATTGGGGATTGGTCAGTTACCTCAGTTCCAGCCGAGACTATTGGCTCATTAAAGAGTCCAACTGATATACATGAGTTTCCAAAAGCGGATGTGCCAAAGCCGAGGGCTGTAGCTCCACTGTCACCAGATGCTCTAGAAGATAGGCCGAGGGCTGTTGCGCCGCGCTCACCAGACGCAGTTGTAGAATTCCCGAGAGCTATTGCTCCATTGTCACCTGAAGCGGTAGTGCCTAAACCTAGAGCCGTGGCACCATTGTCACCAGACGCAGTTGTAGAATTCCCGAGAGCTGTTGCTCCACTCACTCCCGAAGCATTAGTGAATCTTCCAAGAGCAGTTGCACCAGAGCTGCCAGTAGCTACAGAATTGATACCTACAGCTATCGCACCACTTCCTGAAGCAATTACATCTTCTCCAAATGCAACTGAGTTTGGAGCACTAGCTCTCGGATTTCTGCCATATGCAAATGAAGATGATCCAATACTGTCTGGTGACCAGGAATCGGAAAAATCAAGTTGCCCTCCTCTAAAAGCCCCTTTAGACTTGTCAAAAAAGAAAAATCGATCTTCAATAAGATCATCTTCTGGTAATTCTATTCTCCCTATTATGAAGTCATCCTCGTCAAATCCAACCTTTTGTCGAATTAAAGTTCCAGATTTCTCAAAAATCGCTTCACCCAGCTCTTTCCATTCTTCGTTTATGCTATCATAGAAGACCAGCGTACTGCCATTCCAGATGATCTGACCTGACGTAGGATTTTGAACCGAAAAAGTTGAAGTACGCGGAGGTACGATGCCATCGGTCCTTAATTCTATTTCGTGTACTTGACAGAAAGCACTCATGGATCCTATAATTAGGCAGAATAAGACAGATGATGTTCTAATAAATTTGGATGTTATCACAGTGATTTAGTTTTGATGATAGACAAATATCTAATAAGGAATAGACTCAATACCCATACTAAAGTATGGGGCTATGATCCACAGTTCAATCCGAAGTATTCAACTGTTTTTGTAGAGAAAGCACTCCTTGTTCAAATGCCCTTCTCACCATGCCTGCAGTGTTATTGGCATCTAGTTTAATAAGCAATTTTTTTCGATGAGAGATTACAGTGTGGCTACTGAGGAAGAGATTGGAGGCTATTTGATTAGTAGTTAGACCATGAGATATCAGATCTAAAACCTGTTTTTCTCTGGCTGAAATGGAAGTGATCATAACAAATAATTTTGGTTTGATATAAGGTGATCATGTATTCACCTCATTTGATATAGAACAAAGGTCGAGACTAGCAATTCATAGGTACCCATACTTTAGTATGGTTTTTTAGATGATGGATCGAACATCTTTGTGAAGAACTTATTAACTTCCATATCATGTCAACCAAACTTAAAATACTCGTAGTCGAAGACGACGCTGTGATAGCTCAGCTGATCGAACATCATCTTCTGGATTTTGGCTACCAAGTACTAGATATCGTCCATGATAGTGAGAAGGCCCTAGATAAAATCCACAATCTTCGTCCAGATCTAGTTCTCCTCGATATTAATATCCTCGGTACCAAAGATGGTATCGATGTGGCTGAGATCATTGAAGAGAAGTATAGCATACCCTATATCTTCCTGACGGCATATAGTGATAAGAAGACGCTGGAGCGAGCTCAAAGGTTGAAGCCCATGGGTTATGTAGTGAAACCATTTAAGGAGAGAGACTTGCTAGCAACGATATCTATCGGCATGTCCAATTATAATAAATTTCATTCTGAAGCTAAAGTGACATTAGAAGGCCTTAACAAAGTGTCTAGTACTCCCATATCCGCCAAGGAATTTGAAATAATCGAACTGATCTCGAAAGGGTATTCTAATAACCAGATTGCAGACAGCTTGAGTGTTTCGGTTAATACGATTAAATGGCACTCTCAGAATATTTATTCAAAGCTTGGTGTGAAAAATAGAACTTCTGCTGCACAACTAATTATGAGTTTATGAGATTCTCGTTTTTTCCGATTTTTATGAGTTTGTTTCTGATACATGCATTTGAGTCTTTTTCTCAAGTTGAATTGCCGAAGAAATTTCAGAATATTTCAAATATCGAGGTTGATGAAGAGTTTCTAGAAGCAATTATAGATAGTATAGAAAACTCAAAATCAACCCCATTGATTTCGTTAGAGTATATCCGACTGTATGAAGAGTTATGTATGAACAGCCCAGATCTCAGAAACGACCTAGATCTTGCAATAGGCTATAAAAGCAATAACTATAGTAATCTCGCTTGGAAAAATAATCAAACGAATATTGATCTCGCCATGAAATATTTAGATAGTGCTGAGATGATCATGCCTGATACGACCAATGATTATTATTGGAAAATTCAATATGGAAAGGGAGCTGCTTTAAGGAATAAAGGAGACAATAAGGAAGCGCTGACGTACCTTCTCAGGTATAATCGCTATTACTCTAATCCAACTGATAGCTCGAAACTTGCAGATGTGTTATTTCAGATATCTGCCTGTCAGTATTACTTGGGGGAATTAGAGGGTGCAACAGCATCTATAGTTGAGGCTATGGGGTTTAATGAAAAGTTAGGCAGATATAGCAAAGTTGCGAATGGTCTTAATTTACTTGCCATAATCAAGAAAAAAGCTGGTCTGCGAGAAGAAGTACTTTCAACATATGAAAGGGCTCTTGAGATGAAGATTAAGGCAGGTAGTAGTGATGAAAGCCAGGGTAATACTCTTTATAATATGGCTAATTATTTGGTAGAGAGTGATGATTTTTCATCTTCACTTCGATATTACTATGATGCAAAGAAGCTCAGTGAGAAAAGTAAAAACCTCCGCGGATATGTGATGGAAGGATTGGGTACGACTTATTTGGGGTTGAATCAACTTGACTCTGCAAAGCATTATTTAGAAGCTTCATATGATATCAGAAAAACATCAGGTAGTGATATTGAAATTGGAACTTCACTGTTTAAGTTGGGCTTATTAGCCTCAAAGAATGAAGAGTATGATGTGGCCATTAGATTCTTTGAGAAGGCTCTTCCTGTGGCCGAAGAATTAGAACAAACCGAACGAATTAAAGAATTGACACTAGCCTATAGCTTGGCCTTGGAAAAGACGGGTAGATATAGAGAGTCGCTAAAATTACTTCATAATCACATAGAAGCCAAAGAACAATATAACAATCAAGAAATTGCCCGTGAAGTTGAAGATGTAAGTGTCAAATACGAAACTGAAAAAAAAGAAAACGAGATAGCACTGCTCAATGCCCAGTCTGAAACACAAGAAGCCAAGTTAAAGGCTAGTAATCGACGATTACGATCTTTAGGAATAGGATCATTTCTACTATTAGTTTTTCTCGGTATCGTCGGATGGTTATATAGGGAGATCAAGAACAAGAACAATATCATCGCCACTGCTCTTGATGACAAAGACACGCTGCTAAAAGAAATACATCATCGAGTCAAAAACAATCTTCAGGTCATCTCAGCACTTCTTACGTTGCAATCTAAACATGTCAAGGATGAACATGCAGTCATGGCGCTTCAAGAAGGTCAGGGTAGAGTACACTCTATGTCACTTATACATCAAGACCTATATCAACATGATAACTTGAAAGGTGTTAATACTAAAGAGTACTTCGAAAAGCTCATTGATAACCTCATACAAACATATGATGTAGAAGACCGAACTATAGATGTAGAAAGTGAGGTTGATTCTATGGTGCTAGATGTAGATACAATGATACCTCTGGGGCTTGTCGTCAATGAATTAGCAAGCAATGCCTTGAAGCATGCCTTTAAAGATCAAAAATCAGGCTTGATCAAGGTTCAACTAAAAGAGAAAGATGGTCAATTGATATTGAATATAAAAGACAATGGAGTAGGTGCAGATCTAGATGAGCTTCAGAAAAAATCGTTCGGATATTCATTGATTAAGTCATTTGCAAGAAGGCTAGATGCTGATCTTGATATCCAAAATAATGATGGCCTTGTGATCGATATGCGAATGAAAAATTATCAGAAGATAGCTTAGTGAATCAGCCGAGCTGTCATATCAGTTTTCTTCTTACCGACTAATACGCTAGCCTACTTATGCTTTGAATGAGAAGTTCTACTGCTCGTAAAGTTGCAACATCACTCTATGAAATTTTCTGACCTTGTCCACACCGATGATATCCACTTCAAGTTCTACCAACATTTTCCAGATCACTCTTTTATCAGGTGTCCTCCAAAACCTAAGTTGATATCCTGCGTCATGAACCTCCTTTACAAGTCTTTCTAAACGCTGCTCTTCAGTCTTTGCATGTCTACCTTTTCTCTTGCGAAGAAAATGGTGCTTAAAATTTGTGCTAATCCACGGCATCATATCAGGAGATATACCAGAATTAACATGCTCAGGCCTCCCATCAATAAAGAAGTATTCATACCTCTCGGTATTGATAATATCAACTCTCGGATATGCTCCGCTGAGTAAGATTTGAACCTTACCAACTTTATCGTCTAACTTTTTCCGACTGACCAAGTGTTGGGCATATTTAGAGAGAATCTGGTGAAGCAGTTCAACTCCATCCTCGCTATAATTTTTGAGGTCTACCAACAGTATATAGGGCGATAATGATTTCTCAGCTTCTAAAAATGGCTTGAGATATCCACTTTCGAACTCTGGCTTCCGAGATAACTTCTTAAAGTCATGACTCACTTTTAGTACCCCTTTATCATACACAACATCTACCTCCAGAGAGGTGAAGCCATGGTCTAAAGCATTGTAGATAGGTTTGAACTTGTCATAGTCATTATGAGCGTGAGCGATGACTGGATATTCTATTTGAATCGTTTGACTGGAGAGATCAAAAGAGAGAAGGAAAAGAAGACCAAGTAAGAGTCTTGTCATACTTTGAAGATACTGATATGAAGTTACATGTAGATATTATCTTCCCATCATGAATTACAAGTCCCTCATAATCGACGGTCATCTAGATCTTGCTATGAATGCCATAGACTGGAATCGCGATCTACGTAAGCCAATAGATGAAATTCGACTTCTAGAAGAAGGTAAGTCAGATCTGCGTGGTAGGGCTGACAGCACTATCTCCTTTGATGAAATGAGAAAGGGAAAAATGGGTCTGTGTATTTCTACCTTGATCGCCCGATATGCAAAGCCTGATCATCCTCTTGGAGGATGGCATAGTCCTGAGCAAGCCTGGGCCCAGACTTGTGCTCAAGTTGCCTGGTATCGAGAGATGGAAAGAGATGGTCAGATGAAACAGATTACATCTAAGCATGACCTATCTTCGCATCTAGAATCTTGGATAAGTGGTGGCACTAATGCTATTGGCTACATCCTCACCTTAGAAGGTGCTGACTCCATCATATCATGGGACCATCTCCAACAGAGAGTAGACGAAGGGTTAGTTGCTATCGGTCCTGCTCACTATGGACCAGGCACCTATGCATACGGTACAGATAGTGAAGGAAGTATTGGGGTAAAAGGAAAGGAACTCCTTCGTGAGATGGAAAAGAGAAACCTTGTACTAGATGCTACACACCTATGTGATACTTCTTTCTGGGAAGCACTTGATCACTTTTCAGGTCATATATGGGCAAGCCATAGTAACTGCAGAAGTATCGTAGATCACAACCGCCAGTTTACTGATGATCAGATCAAGGCTTTGATTGATCGAGATGCGGTGATCGGACTACCACTAGATGCTTGGATGATGATACCTAATTGGGTTAAGTTTCAATCGCATCCATCTAATACTGACATCAGATTAGAGCACATGGTGAACCATATCGATCATATATGTGAGATAGCTGGTGATACAAAGCATGTAGGACTTGGGACAGATCTTGACGGTGGTTTTGGTCGAGAGCAAACTCCTTCAGATGTACAGACCATAGCTGATATGCAGAAGTTGCCAGAGGTGCTTTCTGGCCGAGGATATAGTGATGAGGACATAGAAGGAATCATGTGGGGTAATTGGCTGGAAAAATTAAAAACGGTATTGTTATAGGATATTCTTTCTTCCTCATGATAAGTGTGCTTTATGAAAACCCATGATGTTTCTAATCAGTCTCCTCCTTTAGAGGACGTGAACTTATATGATATCGATGCCCCTCTTTCTAAGATTACGAAAGAGAGATTAGATGAAGCAGCTATTTCTAGGATTAGAGCCTATGGAGCCTTGATGGGAGAAGAGCGATGGATGAAGGCTGGAGCCCTTGCTAATCAGCACGGCCCTGTTTTCCATAGTCATGATCACAAGGGACATAGAGTTGATGCGATAGAATTCCATCCTGCTTATCACGAGTTGATGCAGTTATCTATAGAGCAAGGTTTACATGGCTCGCCATGGAGTGACAGGTCAGAGGGAAGACACCTTACACGTATGGCTATGTATTACCTGAGTGGCGAGAATGAATCAGGTCATGGGTGTCCGATCACAATGACGTTTTCCTCAGTACCCGCAATAAGAAAGTACTTGCCTCAATCAGAAGAATGGATCCCGAAAATCCTGAATGGTATCTACGATCGATCTAACAAACCATACTACGAGAAAGAAGGTCTGACCATAGGTATGGCGATGACAGAGAAGCAAGGAGGTACTGATGTGCGAGCTAATACGACTAGCGCTGTATCCGTAGATAAAAAAGGATCTGGAGAGCCTTACGTATTAACTGGACATAAGTGGTTCTGCTCAGCACCGATGTGTGATGCCTTCTTGACATTAGCTCAAACGGAAGTTGGTTTATCCTGCTTTCTGTTTCCAAGATGGAAACCAGATGGAACGAAGAACGATTTCAGAATTCAAAGGATAAAAGATAAACTTGGTAATCGATCCAATGCGTCAAGTGAAATAGAGTTTGATGGAGCTTTTGCGTGGTTGATGGGGGAAGAAGGAAGGGGAGTGGCTACGATCATCGAGATGGTTGCCCTGACGAGATATGACTGTATGATCGGGTCATCTGCTATCATGAGACGAGGGCTGAATGAAGTCATTCATCATGTACATCATCGATCAGTGATAGGAAAAAAGCTGATCGATCAAGCTCTCATGCGCAATGTCATCGCGGACCTATCACTAGAGTCTACAGCTGCATTAGCCCTAACAACTAGGGTCGCTCTTTGCTTAGATCGACGTGGCGATCGTAAGGAAGATCTTCTTCTAAGGTTGCTGACGCCGATTGGAAAATACTGGTTGACAAAAAGAGCTTCTCCATTTTTAGTCGAGGCTATGGAATGCCTTGGAGGAAATGGCTACGTCGAAGAAAGCATACTACCTAGATTATATCGCGAAGCTCCAGTAAATGCCATCTGGGAAGGAAGTGGTAACGTACAGTGTCTTGATGTGATTAGAGCGATGAGCAAAAGTCCAGAGATAGTGGAAGTCTACTTTGCTGAGCTCGACAAAGCGATTGGCTTCGATCCTGCCTACGACCAACTGATCAGTAATATTAAGTCAGATCTAAATCAGATCAATGAATCCAATGCACGTCGCATCACCAACCAACTAGCTATCGCTATGCAAGCAGCTCAGTTGTATGATCTATATGATGAGACATTTGCGAAAGCATTTATTACTTCTAGGACTGATGAACTGGGACACTTTATGTTCGGCTCATTAAGAGACCAGCAAGACGTGGATTACATCATATCAAAAATTGATTGGCATTAGTTGAATTGCCAAAGATCAGAACAGCTAGACATCGTATGAAAATTGTAGACCTCTCCAAGACGATCCGATATAACCCGGGAGACCCATTCTTCATGAAGGTCAAAGTCAAGCACAAGCCCCACAAGAAGAGTAAGTGGTTAATCAGGTACTTAGGTCTACCTTTCAAACTATGGCCAAAGAACTTTACTGGTTGGGCAGATGATGAGATCAAGAAATTAGGGGTTCACTCTACCACTCACTTAGATGCTCCTTGGCACTACAGTCCAACAGCAGAAGGCAAGCCTGCAAAGACTATAGATCAGGTGCCACTCGAATGGTGCATCGGCCCTGGCGTTGTGATAGATATGAAGCACAAGGAAGATTTTGATCCTATCACAAAACAGGATATCACTTCATTCTTAGATCAACATGACATCGTGCTGGCTGCTGGTATGATTGTACTCATCAAAACTGGAAGAGATCAGTTTATGGGCACCAAAGAGTTTTTTGAAAGAGGTACAGGGATGAGCGCTGAGGCAACAAAGTATCTCATCGATCAAGGCATCAAAGTGATGGGCATCGATCAGTGGGGTTGGGACTTACCTCTTCCACATCTCATCAAAGAAGCAAAGCGTACGAACAACTCAGAGCTCTTCTGGGAAGCACATCTTGTTGGACATGAGCAAGAGTATTGTCACATGGAGCAGCTTACTAATCTTGATGCCCTGCCTTATACGGGTTTTAAAGTTTCTGCGTTTCCATTAAAGATAGAAGGAGCTTCAGCTGCTCCATGTCGGGTTGTTGCGATCCTTGATTAAAAGCTACTAATTAATACCCCATGAAGCGTTTTATAATATTTTTCCTTTTGATTCTCGTGATTTGTATGTCTTGTGATGAGGATATGGATACTATGAATCCTACCGATATCATGGATCCAGTTTTATCTGAAACATGGATATCAACGATTTCTTCTCAGCTCGATGTTTCATATAGTATTGATATGGACATAGACGCTGAGTCGAATTATCTATTTGCTACTGAACTAGGGATCGGGACATTTGATGCTAGTGGAGTTGAAGCTTCTTTCCTTCCTAATGCGTTGAGGGTTGATGACGATAGGCGAGCTCTATCATTCGTACATAATGACATGGTTTATCGATTCTACTCATATCGTATTAATAGAAGAGATGACAATCCTTTCATACTTTTAGAAGTAATCGATAAGGAAGGTCAAATCATAGAATCGGTAGATCTACCTAAAAGACAATTTTTATTAGACGTCCACTTCTATTCTGATCGAGAGATGGCTGTATTATCATTTAACCCGTCTAGAATAGCAGTTGAGCTGATGAGGTTTTCTATAGATCGAGGTATGCTAGCTGATGTAGTGGTGTCTCGAAATCAAAGTGATGCACCGTCACGTCTCTATGTTTCACCTTCGGGTACACTTTATCCATATTGGTCAGGAGTGTTTGATAATTTTGATAATTTTTTTCGGGTTAATTCAAACTATCAAGTTGAACTAAATACACAGCTGCCTATGGCCATTTATGGCCTTAGTGCTCTTAATGAGAATGAGTTATTCGCGGTGGCTACTAGAGATAGAGGAGCAGAAACTGCAGTTATGAGATTGAATAGAGAAGGAGATATACTTTCCGAAAATTCATGGCCGCAGGATGGATTAGAAGAAATAAGACCCAGCAGTATAGTACATACTGACTCGCATGTGTTTACTCAAGAGTGGACAGTCGAGCTCAGTGATCAACTAAGAATTAGGTCTTTTGATCATAACCTCGGAGAAAGAGAAACGACATTAGTTGATGGGTATATAGGCTATTCGAATATAGTTTTAAATGAGGTCGGAGGTATTAGCTTCTTTCATGGTGCTAGGGCTTCTGATGATTCATTTAATCCCAGGGTTGTTAAGATGGGGGCAGACGGATTACTTCCAGAAACCCTCTATGACAATTAAACCTCTTAGTCATGATTCAATGTTTAACTCATGGCTATACTTCTGCCAATTCTACAGTGAAATGCCGAAGTAGATTGGCTTGCTTAGTTATCTTATATCCAGTAGATCTATTGCGATTAGCTTTGACTGCTTGAGTAATAGCTGCAGCTACATAATCCATGTGTTGTAGTGAGTAAACTCTACGTGGTACAGCAAGTCTTAAGAGTTCTAGTTCTGCTAATCTGTCTTCTCCTGTTGCCGGATCTCGATCTGCTAGAAGAGTTCCTATCTCCACTCCGCGGATACCTCCAGCGAGATAAGCTTCAACACCTAGCACTTGTGCAGGATATTGATTCTGCGGAATATTGGGAAGTGCTTTCATAGCATCTATGTATATCGCATGTCCACCTACGGGCTCCTGGATAGGGATGCCATTCTTTTTCAGTTGCTCTCCGAGATAACTGACTTGTGTATAGCGATCATGGAGGTAGTCATAATCTATCGCTTCATGAAGACCCACTGCCAGAGCTCCCATAGCTCTACCGCTCATGCCTCCATAAGTGAGGTACCCTTCATAGATAATGGTGTAGTGACCTAATTGCTCATAGAGTCCTTGATCTCTAAGCGCTAGAAATCCACCGATATTTACGATGCCATCTTTTTTTGCACTCATCCATACCACTGAGACATGCTCGAACATCAACTTGACGATGTCCTGTATGCTATGGTCTTTATAAGCTGCTTCCCTCGTTTTGATGAAGTAAGCATTCTCAGCATATCTAGCGATATCCATGTAGACTGGTATGTCATGCTTGCGTGCTAGATCACAGGTGTCTTGTATATTTTGGAGCGAAACAGGTTGGCCACCAACCGTGTTGCAAGTCACAGTAATATTGATAAATGGTATCCGATCTTTACCATACTCAAGTATGGTTTGCTCCAGTCTTTCTAGATCTATATTCCCTTTAAATGGTAGTGCCAAACTTGTGTCATATGCTTCTGCTATGGTGAGATCCAAAGCAGTAGCTTTTTTCATTTCTATATGTCCTTTGGTTGTGTCGAAGTGTGCATTGCCAGGGATCACATCTCCTTCTTTTACGACGGCACTGAATAAGATATTTTCTGCTGCACGTCCCTGATGAGTGGGGATGACATAGTCATATCCCATAATCCTTTGGATAGATCTAGCAAGCTTGAAGTAGGATTCTGATCCGGCATAGCTTTCGTCTCCTAGCATGATCTCCGCCCACTGCTGCTCGCTCATCGCACCAGTGCCAGAATCTGTGATCATATCGATGATCACCCAGTCACTATGGAGGTTGAATAAATTGTAGTGCACTTCTCTAATTTTCTTATTTCGCTCTTCACGAGTTCTGAAGTAAAGAGGTTCGATAACTTTGGTTTTATAAGGGGGTATATGTGGAAGTTGCATCCTGATTTGGATTTAAGAAAAATTATAGAATGATAAATAATGAATTAGGGTGCTCAGAACGAGCGCGCCGCTATAAGTAAGAGTCTCTTCTCTTAACAGAGATGTGTGAATCCTGCTGTGTCTTCATGATCATCGAGGTGCAAAATTATTAAATACTATTGATAATTTTGCTAGATCAGACTTTATGAAAAACGAACTAAATTTAAGGCTTGATCGTTAGTGTATCAATGTCACAGAGTAAGTCTCTTCGCATATTCAGCCTCACGATGGCTCTTTTTATGCTTGTCACTAGTACTGGCTTTAGCATGGATGTGCACTATTGTGACGGAGATATCAAGCGTGCTAATGTCTTTGGAAAAGCCAAGACTTGTGCAGAAGTCACTGCTTGCCAGCTCAAATGTGGCAAGACAGCGAAGTCTTGCTCTAGCGAAAAGAAAGGCTGCTGTGACAACCAGTCTTATATTATAGATTTTGATTTTGATGGAGCAGAATTAGATAGAGCTATCTCCACGGATGTGCAGAAAGTACTTGTGGTAGACATTACTAGCACCTATCTCGCTTATGACGCTCCAAGCAGCATATCCCGCACCTTTCTATATAGACCACCTCCGCTGATAAACGACTTGCAGGTTGTATATCAGTCCTTCCGTTGCTAGTCGACATATTCTTTTTAGGAGAGCTCAGTAGCTGAGTATCTCTACAATCTATTATTAAAGAATATGATCAAAAATGAAAAATGTAATAGTAGTGTTAGTGCTGAGTATCGGTGCGTCACTTCTTACACTTAGAGCTCAAGGACCAGCGATAACATCCGATAGCCCTATCATGCTCGGTGGAGAAACTATGATCCTCAGGACGCTAGTAGAAACTAGAAATACCACGCAAGGACAACTAACCGCATACCCACTTATATTTCAGTATCTGACTTCTTCTAACTCTGCAGTAACGGTGCAGGTGCCTTTTGTGAATTTTAGTTTTGATGGAGATCTATCGGAGAAGAGATTTGGACTCGGAGATATATCTATAGAAGGGAAGTATCAATTTTATCGCAAAGATGGTAAGGCGCGTACTTTCCGAGTATTGGCCAAGACTGTCCAGACGATACCAACCGGAGAGGAGTTGAATTTTGAAACCTATAGCTCTGGATTTTACCAATCTTACTTTGGGGTATTCGCTGGATACGAATCCCTGAAGCGTGGCATCACTAATGAGTTAGGATATGTCCTTTCTCCATCTGGTAACAATGACGAGCTTCGATATAAACTTGGATTTGGGATGCCGCTGCTCAAGCCGTCATATCCCGTCAATCAACTTAATCTGTACTTTGAATACACAAGTAGGTGGTTTACAGAGTTCGATGAGTACTCGATGTTATTTGCTCAAGGAGTTCAGTATGCCAAAGGTAGATATACTATAGAGGCAGCCGTGCAAATCCCTTTGATCCAAAACCGAGCGTTTATCAGACAAGCGAATTACAGTCTATTTTTTGGCTCTAGAGTCATACTTAATTAATCACGTAATTATTAATCATGAGATATATAATCATAACAATCATAACGCTGCTTTTGGCGAGCATAGCGCCGGAGCAGTTATCAGCGCAAAAGAAAGATAGAGACCAAGTTAATGTGGTAGTCGATGGTCTCGGTTGTCCATTTTGCGCGTATGGACTAGAGAAAAAATTCAAAGAGTTCAAGGGTATTAAGCATGTAAAGATCGATGTAGAGACTGGAGACTTCACGTTTACTTATCCTAAGGATAAAGGGATCACACTAGACGAAGTAGAAGCCCAAGTCGATAAGGCCGGATACACTCCTATTAGCGTTGAGATTATACGCACTGATGGAAGTAAAGAGCGATCAGAGTTGGAAGAATTTGTCCCTGATGCAGATGCCGTGGTAGTAGAAGAATCACTTTTTGTTGCAGGTAAATGTGGCATGTGCAAGTCACGAATCGAACGTGGTGCTAAGCGTGTAAACGGTGTCGTATCTGCAGAATGGAACAAGAAGAAGCAAGAGCTTATAGTGAGCTTCGATCAGGCCCTCACCGATAAAGCAGCTATAGCGGAGTCTATAGCTATCATCGGTCATGATAACGAGATCACGAGAGCAGATGACCAGACGTATAAAGATCTGCCGGGCTGCTGTCATTACAAAAGACCTAAGGCCAACTAGATGAAGTTTATATCACTAGCACTCCTTTTGTGCTGTATGTACAGCTGCCAGCAAGAACCTTCGTGGCAGCATGTATCGACTTTCCCATTAGACGGGATTAATCCGATCGGATTGGCCTCATCAGGTGATGAACTGTGGATCTCGGATAGCGATAACAACCAACTTGTACAGGTGGATGCCCAAGGTAATCCACTGAAGACTGAGTCTGACTTTGAGCGTCCTATGCACATCGCCATGGACGACGATAAGCTATACGTACCTGAGTATGGTAATGATCAGATCACTGTCGTAAATGCTTCAAGGTCACCGCTTGCGCTCGTCGATTCGTTAGATGCTCCCGCCGCTGTGGATGTATCTGAAGAGCGCTTTGCGATAGCTGACTTTTATAACCATCGAATTATTTACGGAAGTGGAGAAAACTGGATCACCTTTGGTCAAGAAGGAAATGCACGTGGAGATTTTTACTATCCGACGGATGTCCAAATCTACGAGGAAGAGATATATGTGGCTGATGCCTATAATAATCGAGTGCAAGTGTTCAGCACATCAGGAGTATATCAGCGATTATTTGGCGTGAACGAAGAGATGAATGCATCCACAGGCTTGTATGTACATGCAGGAGAAGTATTTGTCACCGACTTTGAAAATGACAGGGTAATAGTTTACAGTACAGACGGCGTCTTACTTCAGATTATAGAGGAGGGTCTAGAAAAGCCTACGGATTTGGTCTGGTATCAGGATCAACTCTACCTCGCCAACTATAAAGGCAAGAATCTGATGACCTTTATAAAGCAATAAGAAGTAGGTAACTCGCTTTTTATATTTACATTTTTGATTTACAATTCTAAAGATGAAAGAAGTATTTACATTAACGAGTAGTAGTCTGGGAGGTCAGGCTACTGAGGAAGAGATATTTGGGGATGCTGGTGGGAAGAATATTTCACCGCAACTGACATGGCATCATGCGCCAGCGGGGACTAAGAGTTTTGCGATTACGATGCATGATCCAGATGCACCTACTGGAAGCGGTTGGTGGCATTGGTTAGTAACTGATATACCCGCGGACAGAACTTCATTTGAGGCCGGAGCAGGAAACCCTGAGTCAGTTCTGACTCCAGCAGGATCCATCCAAAGTATCAACGACTATGGTATCTATGGCTATGGCGGCCCATGTCCTCCGCCAGGCCATGGTATCCATGAATATAAGATCACAGTACATGCGCTGAAAGTTGAGACTCTAGGCTTAACAAAAGATACGAACCCTGCCGTCGTTGGGTTTAATATCTGGGCGAACACCTTAGCGAAGGCTAGTATCGTAACCTATTACGAGAGATAGGATCATATAAGCAGTTACCTCTTTAATCTATCAGTTCATCACTCTAAGACAATGAAAAAAACCATCATAATCATTATTGCGATTCTGCTCTTGGCAGTTCTAGCCATTCTCTGGTTTCTAAAAAAAGATACTGCTGACCCTTATCAGGATATGTCTTGGGGAAGATTTGGCGGATCATGTCCGACAAGCGAGATGCCTAGTGACGACTACGGTAAGAAGTTTCAGAGCTGTGACTACTCAGTACCTAGTGAGGAGATTCCAACATTTACGAAAGTGGACTTCAACTTTAAAAATAACTTCGACGCAGCATCTTCTCTTCCACTCATGGCTTCTGCTCTGGTGGATTTAGAAGGAGATGGGGTGGACGAAGTCTTCGTCAGCGGAGGGCTCGGAGAACAGGACGCTATCTTCAGATATGATGGCGACGAGTTCATCGATGTTTCTAGAGAGGTGAGCTTACCTGCAAAGCCAGATGGCGTAACTTATGGAGCTGTTTCTTTCGATCTCGATGACAACGGATTCACTGATCTTATTTTATCTGGAGACTATGGAGTACACTGGTACAAGCAAACCGAAGCTGGCTTCGAGTCTATCGACCTTGAAGTGCCACTTAATAGTAAGTCATCCGCTGCTACGACGACTATCGGAGACTTTGATAATGACGGCGATGCCGATATATTTTTGAGCGCGTATATATATGTTGACCAGATGGAAGGACAGACGATCTTCAAAGATGCTAACTATGGTGCATCGAGTTTGCTCCTCCAAAATAATGGTGATCAGACGTTCGCGGATGTAACTGAAGCTTTCGGCCTGTCTTATGTCCATAACACGTTTCAAGGAGTATTTGTAGATGTGGATAAGGATGGGTTCTTAGACCTTGTTGTGGCGTATGATACTGGCGAAGCACGGACCTATCGTAATGAAGGAGGAAAGAAGTTTGTCATGATGTCTAACCCATTGACTGGGAAGTATGCCTATCCCATGGGCATCGGTGTTGGAGACTATAACAACGACGATCAGATCGATTTTTTCTTTTCTAATACAGGAAGCTCGGTGCCTTCATTTTTGGCAAAAGGAGATCTAGGAGAAGGAGATGTTTTTAAGTCGAAGTGGATGCTCTTTAGAAACGATGGAGGATTCTCCTTTTCAGATGTAGCTGAAGAAACGAAAGTCGCAGACTTTGAGTTCTCTTGGGGCGCAGTCTTTGAAGACTTTAATCTTGATGGTAGACAGGACCTAGCTGTTGCAGAAAACTATGTTGCTTTTCCACCACACAAACTCTTCAAATTGCCTTGTCGGTTTTTACTACAACGACCAGATGGCACATTCGCGGCGGTGGAAGATCAAGCAGGAGTGGTTAACAAGAACTACGCTATCACTCCCATCGTATCAGACTTTAATCTCGACGGTTATCCAGATATGATCTACGCTAATCTTGCAGGTAAGGTGAGAGCTTACCTTAACGAGGGCGGAGAGAGCGGATACATAGCCTTTCGATTTGCGGAGAATGCTAAACATGCGGGTAGTAAGGTGAAGTTGACCTTAGATGATGGATCTATTATGTCAGATGTGTATGTGATAGGAGAGGGCTTGGCGAGTGATCAGACTTCTACGGTGACTTTTGGCCTTGGAGATCAAGAAAGGATACCTGTGAGCGCAGAGATCACTTATCCAGGAGGAGCAACCAAAGAGATTTCTAACCCAGAAATCAATAAGGTGCATATGATTAAATAGTGTGACTAGGAGTCCACTAACTTAGCAACTTGGATAAGAGCAAGATTCTCATTCTGACAGGTATGCACAGGTCTCACACGAGCCTTGTAGCACATGCCTTTATGGAAGCTGGTTTGTACATCGGGAGTGACCTCATCGGTGCAAGCCCTTCTAATCCCTATGGCCACTTTGAGTCAGAGACCGTCGTCGACTTTCATGAATCAATCATCCGGATAAACAACTTAAAGTCATGGTGGTCGAAAGTACACTTTGAAAAAATTAGTGCTTTGACTCAAAGCGAAGAGTTTGCTACATCTCTTAGTGAAGTATGGACTCCCAGCTCAAGTCATATTCAATCTGGCTGGAAAGATCCGCGAGCGGCTCTCTTCCTAGAGTCGTGGTCTCGAGCATATCCACAAGCTAAGTTCGTCATCACTGTCCGGCATCCCATCGATGTCGTTAGATCGTTAAATAAGCGAGTCCTACAATCAGCTATGATGAAGTTGAAGCCCCTTCTTACCAGGCGCCACTTTAATCATTGGTTAGTGACGAACAAGATCATCTTGGATTGGGTCAGTCGAAATCAAGAGATAGTGTATCTCCTAAGTACCCCTGATGATTTACTAAACAAAGAGTCGTCGCTTCACCTTAATCAACGGCTTAAAGATTGGGGCTTTGATTTAGATTTGAATTTTGAGAAAGTGATGGATTCATCATTGATTGGTAAGTCGACAAAGGAGGACAAAGTGTCCAAGTCATTTGCCCGACGCAAGGACGTCCAGACTGTTTTCTCTCAACTTAAGGATATAGCGGCAGCACAACATTAGACGCCAGAATAGGCACTGAATCCGCCGTCTACAGGAACCACGATACCCGTTATAAAACTACTAGCATCACTGCACAACCAGAGTACTGTGCTGATCAATTCTTCGGGTTTGCCAAATCTACCCATCGGTGTCATAGATATAATTTGCTGGCCTCTTTCCGTGAGGCTTCCATCAGGCTTTGTGAGTAAACTTCGGTTTTGATCCGCCAGATAAAAACCTGGAGCTATAGAGTTGACTCTTAAGTTGGGACCATGTTTATGATTGAGTTCTACTGCTAGCCATTTTGTGAAGTTATCGATCCCCGCTTTAGCTGCACTGTATCCCATCACTCTTGTTATGGCACGATCTGCTGCCATCGAAGAGATGTTGATGATGCAGCCCTTATTATTATCCACCATTGGTTCTACAAAGACTTGTGCTGGAAGTACAGAACCCAGAAGATTAAGGTCATTGACCTTCTTGAAGTCGTCTATGGATAAGTCTCCAAAAGTCTGAGAGGGTGATATAGTAGCTCCTTCGAGATTGCCACCAGCACAGTTGATGAGTATATCTATCTTTTGATGATCCGATAGGATCTGATCTCTTACTTTGACAAGAGCTTCCTTATCAAGGACGTCTGCTTGGTAAGCATGACAGGTGCCTCCTTCATAGGTTATTTCTTTAGCTGTTCTTTGGGCTTTCTCTAGATTACGTCCGATGATACAGACGGTAGCGCCTGCTCTACACAGACCTTCACTGATCGCACTACCTAGTACTCCGTAGCCTCCAGTGATGACTACTATCTTCCCATCCACTCTGCCTATCTCCATATGTACCTTATTATACTTTTGGATCCCAGCCAGGTTCATATTCTCGAGACCACATCTCCATAGCAGCCTTGTGATATGGGCGTCCAGTAGTAGTGTCGATGTCTAATGCACCGCCATGCTCTTGAGCCATATTGCCAAGGTGACAGAGTAGGGTGCTCACATGCGCCTCTTCTGCTACAGAGTGCAGTGGAGTGCCTAGTCTAATCCCATCTAGGAAGTTCTTCATGTGATACACATCTAACCCACCTACACCTTTGGTATCTGTGGTCGCAGACTTTCCTTCTTCAGTAGCTTCTTTGATCACATTGTTGTCGTTATCAAATACCTGATACCCATTGCGATCCACAAAGACGGACCCCTCTGTACCGTAGATGACATTACCTCTTCCATGACCTCGGACTTCAGGATATCGGGCACAGCTTCTGCCTTCCCAGTGGATGGATTTGCCATCTTCAAACTCGTATGCTGCAACTTGTGTGTCATAAAACTCCCAATCATCTTTGAAGTGATATCTACCACCAGCTGATGTTACTCTAGAAGGTAAGTCTGTCTGCAGTGCCCATCTTGCTATGTCTAGTTCGTGGAGCCCATTATTATTGATCTCGCCGGTACCCCAGTGCCAGAACCAATGCCAATTGTAATGCACGTAGTTATCCATATACGGTCGACGTGGTGCTGGTCCTTGCCATAGATCCCAGTCTAGCCACTCCGGTACAGCAACTTGCTTGCCTTGACCTATAGATCCTCTGTTATTACTATACCAAGCTTTGGAGTAGTATGCCTCCCCGATGATGCCATCGTGGATATCTTTAATTACCTCGCGACTTGTGGGTGCTGATCGTTGTTGATTACCGATCTGTAAGACGCGTCCTGTATCTCTTTGTACTTTGATGACCCATTCTCCCTCTTGTGGATTATGACTGAAGGGCTTCTCTAGATAGACATCCTTGCCAGCCTGCATGGCCATGATAGCCATCGGAGCATGCCAGTGATCAGGCGTGGCGATCGTGACCACGTCGATGTCATCATCTTCAAGTAACTTTCGTACATCCTTGTAGAGGTTGTTAGACGAAATCGAGAGACCAAGATCATTTTGAACTCTAGCGAAGAGTCTGTTATCGACATCACAGAGAGCCATGACATTCATGTGATCTGATAGCTGCTGAGCTGCTATGATGTGCGCAGTACCTCGACTTCTGATACCTGCTACTGCAACATTCAGTCGTTCATTAGATCCTATGATTCGTTTATAACTTTTCGCAGACCAAGTTGGCACCACGGCCGCACTGGATAGGATAGTCGATGACTTGACGAATGAACGTCTCGATACTTTTTTCATACGTTAGAATTCTCGGATTTTAATATTGCGGAAGCTCACCTCATCTCCGTGATCTTGCAGAAGGATATGTCCTGCTGGTGCCTGACCAAAGCCTTCCCATTTTTCATATTTAGATTTCTCAACTAGTGCTTTGAAGGTTTGGCTCCATCTATCGAAGCTCACCACCCTAACATGATTCAGCCAATGCTCAACCTCACCATCTCGGACGATGATGCGTGCATTATTCCACTTGCCGACGCCTTTGAAGTTTTTACCTCTTGTGCTTTCGAAGTTCTCAGCTCTTATGAGATCGTAGAGACTTCCAACGGTGCGATTTCCATTTTTCCCTTGTGAAGCATCTGGGTGATTGCGATCATCAAGTATCTGAAACTCAAGACCGATAGAAGATCCTGCTCCCTTGTTAGTCTCCGTGTTGACGAAGTATTTGATGCCACTGTTAGCGCCTTCTGTGATCTTAAAGTCGACACTCAGTTCGAAGTTGCCGAACTGATCTTTCGTAACGATATCTCCGCCTGCCGCGGACTCTAAGCCTCCTGTTGCCTGTACGGTGATAGCACCTTCCTGTGATATCCATCCTTTAGATGGAAACTCATCGCTCTTAGCTCCACGCCAAGCGCTAGTGCTCAGCCCATCCCAGAGTAGTCTCCATCCCTTTCTTTGTTCTGATGTAGTGAGTTGATTATTGAGATAACTGATTTCTGGAGCAGAAGACTGCGCGTCCATGCGCTCATCCTGCAGACCTGTCGTCTTGATTTTTATATCACGCCATCTCACTTTTTTACCG
>CAZXIE010000018.1:8999-43064 GCA_964640065.1 uncultured Saprospiraceae bacterium | reverse complement strand
ATATATATCATGGAGAAAGAGGCTCCGCCTCGATCTATTTTGTAAAGTCGGACTTTAGTCCGACTTATTCAGTGCGATGCAGAGAGGCGCAGCCTCTCCAGCAAGGAAGAACCAAAGACTCTTCATATATATCATGGAGAAAGAGGCTCCGCCTCGATCTATTTTGTAAAGTCGGACTTCAGTCCGATTAAAACAAAAGTTCAGTCACATATATATGCGATGGATAAAGCATCTCTCGGATGATAACGAGTAGGGCGATCATCATCATAACCATCACCTGCCTATAACCGATCAGCTTTTCGATCTTTGCATCTTCTGCAAGCTCTTCATAAAAGCCTATCCCCCCACTGCTACCTTGCCCGTCTTTTCTGTTTTGTCCCATTTGAGTTCTTCGTTATTGAGTTCTGATATGTATGATTGAAATGTAATGGCGCATAGTAGCGGTCCAAATCCTGCTAGTATGATCAATCCTGAAGTGATCCACTTCGGGTATTTCTTTTTGTCCAGTTGATATGACCAGTAAGCCGGTATCATGCACAGTGCTAACCAACTATACATGAAGAGGATGACGGCCTTCGATATACTCCAACTTGTTGGTAGATCATCTAACCACGCTATCACACAATCCATCATCCCCGGTATGATCGATATGATGATGATGGTAAGCGAGAGTACTCCTGGAAATAGAATACCCTGCAACCAAGACCTCTTAGCGATGACAGGATCTATCATGAAAGAGAAAAAAGTGACGAAGATGTAGGTGATAGAGTTGAGGATCCAAAACTGATTGAATAGATACCAGGATAGAGGAAAGTCAACGAAGTACAAACTGACCAGACCCACAGAAGCTAGGATCATAAAGATGGGCATGAAGATGATGGCGAACCAGATTATGCCAAACTTGATCGAACCTAACTTAGGATGATACTTTTTGTGAAACCAGATATGCTTAAAGGCTCTAGTGAGTTGCACATTGCCTCTAGCCCATCGAAGTCGTTGCTTCCACACACCGACCGGGCCATCAGGTTCTTCCGCCCATACGATAGCGTTGGGTTCGAAGATCGCCTTACGCCCATTAAGCTGTGTCTTGAAAGTAGTGAAGGTGTCTTCTGCTAAAGAAGAGGTATCTATCGCACCTCCGATGGCGATCATATTTTCTCGACTATGAAGCTGAGCTCCTCCTGCAAGACAGGCCATGACTCCGAGTACATTCTGTGCCCGTCTGGATGCGGCCTGAGCGGTGATGTATTCGAAGGCGATGAACTTCGTGATGAAGTTGCCTGGCACGCTACCTTCTTTAATATAAGCAGTTACTGATCCTATATCAGGATCTACGAGGTGTCTGGCCATCTTCCTAAGTGCTCGTTTTTCGAAGAGCACATCCGCATCGATGATCAGCATCGCTTGCATCCACTCTTCGCTAAGGATGATGTCGATACCATGATTGAGCGTATGTGCTTTTCCCTGACCGCCTTGTTCTCGACGTAGATGAAACACATTATCGGGATACTTCGCATGCTTGGCTTTGACCACGTCAGGTGTGCCATCAGTACTCGCATCGTCGACCACATAGACCCGTAGCTTGTCCTTTGGATAATCCATACTGATCAGCTGCTCTATCGTGGTGCCGATCACACCTTCTTCATTCCAGGCGGGGACTATGATTGCCACTCTAGGAGTGTAATCCTTGACCTCATCATAGTGGTTTTTCCAACCATGGAGACCGACCAATGAAAATTGATATAGAGATGTGAAGAGTGGTATGCTACCGATAATCACAAAAAGGGTTAATATGATCTTCAGAGCAATCACTATGCAACTACTAAATCTTGAGCTGGCATAAATCTCTCTGTGAACATCCTCACCATAGCTATCTCTTTAATATCATTTGCAGTTTCCACCTCCTGACCCATCATTTCTTTGACAGACATCAGAGGAGTATCGGCACCAGACTCTATAACGAGTGTAAGTCCACCACTACATCGCGGATTGATCTCGATGAGACGCGGTCCATCATTAGTGAGTATCACCTGTACATTGGCCATGTAGGTGAGACCTACTTCTTGGATCACTTCGTGTACGTAATCGATCACCTCTTGGTTGAGCTCGACCATACCGGTCACAGAGACACCAGAGTCTGTTCTCATGCGGAGGCGAGGCACTGCTGCTTTTACCTCTCCATCTTCGGCTACCATCACATCGATACTATACTCTGGACCTTCGGCAAACTCTTGGATCATCAGATCACTATCCTTCAGCTTTGCCACAGGTATTTCATTTACACTTTCGTAAATTTCTACTCCACGCGAACCACTGCCACTGATAGGTTTAATCACGACTTTTTTGCCATCCCAATTATCTAATTTCTGATCTGATAGCATGCCATGTTGTCCAACATCTACCTTGCTTTCTACATGAGATAATAGAATGTGTTTGTTCATGATATTAGCGAGGACCTCAGCATCGGTTACTAATATTTTAATTCCGTGTTTTTCGTATGTTTCCTTCGCTTTTGCTAATTGCAATAATTCGAAGTCTACAGTTGGAATCAGGATGTCTATCTTTTGGTCGATGCAGATCTCTAACAATTGGTTTACAAAATTGGGATCTTTAGCTGCAGGGATAATATGTCTGTTTTCAGGTTGTACGAGATATATCCCGGCAGACAGACTGTCCATGTCGGCCATGTGGATATTTCTGATCTCTTTGCTGAGGCTTTTATAAGTACAGATGGCTGCTGGTCCGCCAGCTCCTGTAATAAGAATGTTGAGTTGATTCAAATTTTTCATTTTATTATAATTTCAGGGTTTACTAATTAGGCTCTGATCACTTCATAAGGTTCGACATATCCATAATTGGAAAATCTGCCCCAGTATTGAGCCGTGGATTCTATAATTGATCTTTTAAGGTAAGGTCGATTGCAGGTTACGGTTTGGCTGGTAAAGCAATTAATGGCATTCATCTTATCGTCGATATAGTCTTCGATATGTTCAAAGTATCGAGGATGAAAATCTATGGTGCCTGATGGCGCCAAGTAAGCATATAGTCTTTCTATTTTTCTAGCTGCTACGAGTGTAGCATAGTGTGTTGCTCGATGATCTTGATGTGTATCATTGAGACTATGGGTGTAGATGATATCTGGATTGCAGGTGTTGATTGCCTGGGAGATACTCGATATCGTATCCCCACCATTAGAAAGCTCAGTGTCTAGAAGGTCACACATGATGAGCTGAGCATCCAGACTATTAGCTGCACATATCGACTCGCGCTCGCGTTCTTTTTTGTTACCTCCTTGAGCACCTTTCGTCAATGTGAGGATGGTTACCTCGTCTCCAAACTCACAGTGCTTTTTAAGAGTCCCACCACATCCGATCTCTACGTCATCAGGGTGTGCACCTATAGCAAGGATGCTCTTTACTTTCTTGGTTCTGACGATAGATGTAATCTCTTTTTTAATTTTTTGCGCGAGATGAAGTTGAGTAAGATCACCTACTACGAATTTTGTGATTCCATTGTTTAGAACTTCAAACATGAGGTCTGCATCCTTCACTTCTGAGATGATGATGATCTTCTCAGGACTCATTTTCTTTTTGAGTTCAGAAATCATCTGACAGCAAGGGGCGACATTGCGAGCATTGCAGATCATGATGCTGACGTCTTTAGGCTGGCCTTCCAGCTTGTCTAATTCTTTAGTTTCGTTTTTTAATTTGACTATGTCATAAGTGGCCACTTGTCTCAAGATGAGCGCCAATTTGTCTGTAGAAGATGGATGACCTATGAGTGCTATGTTTACTGTTTTCATGGGGTTATAATTTGTAAGAAAGGGATAGGTTGATCTGTGTTGATCGCATGCTTGATTGATCGTTTTTGATCAGGGTCATACCCCAACCTCCGATAATTGTAATAGAAGGGCTCAGATTTTTTCTAAGCCAAGCCCCGTAGGATAATTGAGAAGAGTCTGTTTCTACTAATTGAAATCTAAACTGTGGTTGAGAGACCGACCCTGCAGAGCAGTAGATGCTGTATACTTCGCTTTTTTTGTTTTCATAGGTGATGCTCAGATTAATGAGTGGGTTGATGGAACCTAGGCGCGATAGATCTTGGGTTAGTCCTAGCGACAAGCCGACACCATTATTGGCATACGTTCCTGATATCTTCAGCGGCAGTAGATGAAGTGCTTCAGCAAAATCTATTCTTGTAATTTGAGCATTGAGTATAAAATGCTCGCTGAGCCAATTATAAGTCCCAAGCTGGATGCTGTTCCTTGGTGCAAATGGATTATTAGAATGACGAACTGTTAATCCAATGCCATACTTTTCTTTCTTATAGAGAACTGAGTGACTGAGGTTGTAAGACTTTTGATTGGCACCTTGTAATAATGATATATTATTAGTGATCGACCAGTTATATATATTTGCTGTCCATCCTAGATTGCAATCTTGTATTATAGTCTCTCCTCTGTCAAATGATGATCTGAGATATCCTATGTTTATCTCATGATCTACGTGATTGGTATCTCGTAGATTATCATGCTGAGCATATGTGGTATCGCTTGCTAATCCTTCTTGTTGTCCATTAACTCCATATGGAGTAATCGCTATGGCAAGTAAAGATATCAGATACATCATCTTTATATTCATGACACAAAGTTGATGTATGCTTGGCTGTTGTGCGACTAGAATGCGATGAACGGTAATGATTATGAGGTAGAATGTAATTACTTAGCCCTCAGCTTGATAATTGTAAAGTAGATGTCTTTTGTGTTAAGAGCGCTGGTATCTGTCGTTCATCGATTGAATATGACTGCCCATATCACTTGCTGAAGTGATCCACTTATAGAATATAGTTTTATTCTAGATCACAATTAGAAAATACAAAAGTGATCTTCAACCCTTCATTGGCAAGTCAGTTGAAAAAATATCCGTCCATGTTCTGATTGTAGTATCTCTTGTGACTGATTTATCAATATTCTTAGGATAAACCGTAATTGGAAGATAGATGGATGCATTTGTCACATTTACGAAAGTGATTATATGAAGTCAAAAACTGGATTATTTATTCTAAAAAACGAAAAGCTCAACCGTATGATCTCAACTCATACCATCTTACATGTAGATTTTAACCTAAAAACCAACAACCTATGTGCGGAATAATGGCCTATACAGGCGCTAACCAAGCCTACCCTGTAATACTCAAAGGACTTCAATCTCTAGAATATCGCGGATATGACTCCGCAGGTATAGCCATCATGCATGACGAGATGAAGATCTATAAGAAAGAAGGAAAAGTGAATAAATTGTCGTCCTACTGCAGTGGCTTTGATATGATTGGCCACACAGCCATAGGGCATACTAGATGGGCGACACACGGTGTGCCTTCAGACACCAACTCTCATCCACATGTCTCGCAGAGTGGTCGGTATGCTATCGTGCACAATGGCATCATAGAAAATTATGAAGGCATCAAAAGCATGTTGATAGATAGTGGATTTGAGTTTCAATCAGATACAGATAGTGAAGTGCTCATCCAACTGATAGACTGGTATGTATATCGATATAATATCGATACCCTGACAGCTATCCAACGCGCACTCGATGATGTCGAAGGAAGTTTTGCATTGGTAGTACTAGATAAAGAAAACCCTGATAGTCTTTTTGTGTCAAGACGACAGAGTCCGCTAGTACTCGGTCTTGCCGATGATGGTGTATATGCCTCGTCAGATCCTTTGGCTGTAGCATACTACACTGATCAGGTGATCTTTATGGAAGAAGATATCATAGGCGTGATATCAGCTGATGGAGAGACCATATTTTATGACAATCAAAACCAGAGGGTTACGCAGCATGTCGAGAAAATTCAGTCGGATTCTTATCAAGTGAGCAGGGATGGTTATGACTCATATATGCTCAAGGAGATCATCGAGCAGCCTGATAGCATCCGACGTGCTATCTCCACTTACGTGGATAAGGCTCGTATGCTACCTGACTTCGGTAGTGGTATTAGTGATATACTTGATGGTGTAGACAGGATCGTATTTGTTGCGTGTGGAACATCTTATCATAGTGGCTTACTTGCCGAGTATCTGATAGAGCAATACGCTCATATCAATGTAGAAGTAGAAATCGCCTCTGAGCTGAGATATAAGAATCCACTTTTAGGTGATAGAGACCTGGTTATAGGTATATCACAAAGCGGAGAAACAGCAGATAGCCTAGCGGCTCTTGAGATCGCTAAAACTAAAGGTGCGAAGACCCTGGCCTTTGTAAATCGATATAACTCCTCCATAGCAAGGATGGTAGATGAAGTAGTATATCTGCAAGCTGGTCCTGAGATAAGTGTTGCATCTACGAAGGCATTCACAAGTCAAGTAACAGTGTTATCATTATTTGCACTAGAGATCGCATTACGTACAAAAAGGATATCAGAAGTAGAGGCGCAAAATGCTATTTCGAGCTTAACCTTACTTCCCTCCATGATGAACCACATCTTTATAGATTTGGACCACATCAAAAACCTTCAGTATTTATTTCAGAATGCGGAAAGTGCGTTGTACCTCGGTCGCAGTGTTATGTATCCACTTGCTCTGGAGGGCGCGCTTAAGTTAAAAGAGATCTCTTATATACATGCCGAAGGATATGCTGGAGGAGAGATGAAACATGGACCGATAGCACTCGTGGATTCATCACTTCCTGTGATCGCTCTACTACAACATGATACTGCACTCCCCAAAATGCTAGCCAACATACAAGAAGTAAAATCACGTGACGCCAAGGTGATTATCATCAAGAGTGAAGATGTAGAGATCCCAGATGGACTAGGTGACTATGTAGTATCTGTCCCTACCACACATCTTCTCTGGCAGCCGCTACTTCAGACCATACCTCTACAACTCATCTCTTATTATGTCGCGAAGCAAAGAGGATGCGATATCGATCAACCGCGTAATCTTGCCAAGTCAGTGACTGTCGAGTAAGGACAAAGAATCTCGCGCAGGTTCTGATAACTCCAAGTCATATGCACGATCATCGAACTTGCCCATTCTATCTTCAAAGATTGGTAGGAAGGTGTATAGATCTTTCCTAGAGTAGGAGTTGTCGAATCATCACAGAGGGTCTCATACATAACTCAACTAGATCAGGGTGTCAGGATGATTACTAATTTGATACGCACCTTCATCAACTTATGTGGTTATACCTACTCATGATGACCTTGAGATTTTCTATGCTGCACTTTTCGTATCAAATCTTGTCTAATTACTGGTACCTATAGCCAATAAGACATAGCGATATGTGATGAGATATGTTCCTAGTTTTTTATGGAGAAGTATGGCTTCAAATTAGGGCTATCTGAAGTGAAATCAATCACAGGTAGAGCAGAGAAGTTGAAAGTAAATATCGAATCAACTTAGAGCTTAGTTACTGTTGCTTCTATCGCTCATCTCCAACATACTACAACTCACCGCACAGATAGTACCGTTCGTCTCATTTGCAAATGCAGAGCAGACTCTTGGGATAACTTTATAGTCAAAATCACAAATATGAAAACAATACTTATAGTTTGTAAGGGTAATATCTGTAGATCACCACTAGCGCATGGTCTCCTTGATAAGAAGGTAAATGCAGCAGGCCTGCCATGGGTTATAGACAGTGCTGGTACGGGACACTGGCATATCGGTAAGTTACCAGATAGTAGATCGATAAAGGTGGCAGATCAACATGGATTAGATATCCGATATCAACGAGCTAGACAATTTGATGTGGAAGACTTTGACAAGTTCGATACGATATATGTCATGGATCGACAGAATATGGAAGTCGTATCTAATCTTTCGAGATCACAATCAGATTTGGATAAAGTCGAGCTGATCATGAGTGTTATCTCACCAACTCAGGAAGTAGTTGTGCCGGATCCTTTTCATAATGGACAAGAGAACTTTGAAAGAGTATATGAAGTGTTGGATATGGTGACTGATCAGATCGTAGCAAAAGCGTTATGAAAATTAGTAGAAAGATGTGAATAGAAAATGGACTATAGTAAACAAGCTGGCGTTATCATTAGATAGCTGTCTAGAGTAATTGATAACTTTGCATTTTACACACCCTAATTAGCTACTTATGAAAGGTATAGTATTTACCGAGTTTTTGGATATGGTAGAACAAGAATTTGGTTATGACACCGTAGATCAAATCATCCAAAATTCAGACCTGCCTTCTAATGGGATTTATACTGCTGTAGGGACCTATCATCATAGTGAGATCGTACAGTTACTCACTAACCTATCTAAAAAAACTGATTTAGATCCTAACGGGCTGCTCGTGTCATTTGGCGGTTATCTCTTCAATACATTTCTATCACAGTATCCACATTTTTTTAATTCTCACACTCATGCATTTGATTTTCTAGAATCAATAGATAGCCATATACATGTAGAGGTCAAAAAACTATATCCGGCAGCCGCACTGCCAAAGTTTGAGACAGAGACTACTGATGACGGAGACCTTGTTATGACCTATACGAGTGAGCGAAAAATGGCTTCACTTGCGCTTGGTTTAATCCAAAACTCTCTTTCTCATTATGGCCATGACGCCGATGTAGAGATGAAGAATATAAAGGATGATGGGAGCGTGGTCAGATTTATCATTACATGTAAGTAGATATGGCGGATATCGATATGCTTAACAGACGTCTTCAGCGCGAGCGGGCTGCTCGCAAACAAGCAGAAGATATATTAGAAGAAAAAGCTCTCGAGCTTTATGAAGCTAACAAGGCTCTTTTAAGTCTTAATGCAACCCTTGAAGAGCAGGTAGTGCATAGGTCTGAGCAACTTGCAAAGAGTGAAGAAAGATACCGAACACTCGTAGAAAGGTCGGCTGATATTTTCTTTAATGTTGATGATAAAGGTTACTTCCAGTATATGAATGAAACTGGGATCTCCAGATTTGGATACACCGAAGAGGAGATAATAGGTCATAGATATGTAGAGTTCGTCCCTGAAGCTCATAGAGCAGAAGTCTTTGAATACTACACTGCAGTTAAGAATGAAGAGGTGACTTATGATTATAATGAGTTTCCTATCATAAGTAAGAGTGGCCAACTTTATTGGGTCGGTCAAAATGTGAAACGCCTAATAGACAAAGAGGGAAAAACATACTTTTCTGCAGTTGCTAGAGATATAACACTGAACAAGGAGTTAAGTGATCAACTTGAAGAAGCGAAAGATAAAGCTCTCAGATCACAGCAGGCCGAAAAGGAGTTTCTAGCTAATATGAGTCATGAGATTAGGACGCCTCTCAATGCTATAATCGGAATGAGTCATTTGTTAGGGGACACGAAACTTGACGATCAGCAAAATGAATACTTAGAAATACTTTTTGGATCAGCTAGGATATTGAAAAATTTGATAGCTGATATCTTAGATATGTCTAAGATCGATGCAGGCACTTTAGAGGTACGCGAAAAGGAGTTTAACTTACAAGAAGATCTTGAAAAAATCATTAAGACTTTCGAAGTAAAAAACAAGAACGATCAGCTTAGCTATCATTTTTCTTTTGACGATAGTATCGATAGCTTAGTTATAACTGACCAGCAAATACTAAGTCAGGTGCTCCTTAATCTATTGAGTAATGCAGACAAGTTCACTAAACAAGGTAGTGTCAGTCTAGATGTAAGATTAGAAGATGCTGACGATCAGTCTTATCTGGCTCTTTTTACAGTAGAAGATACGGGAATAGGCTTAGATGAGCAGGAGCTGTCTAGAATATTCCAAGAATTTAGACAGGCCAATGTATCTATACGAAACGAATTCGGTGGTACAGGCTTGGGCTTAACTATATCTAAGAAATTACTAGCTCTCCTTGACTCTGAACTAAAGGTAACATCTCAGAAAAATGAAGGTTCTTCTTTTTTCTTTTCACTTAGATTGAAAAAGGGTGGTGAACTAACCAGTGCAGAGCCTGTACAGTTAAGTATCGATGAGTTACGTACTGAAAGTAAAGGCAAAATCTGTGTTGTCGAGGATAATGATCTTAATGTCATTTACATTTCAAGGTTACTCGAAAAGTGGAAATTGGATTACCATGTATGTAACAATGGACTTGAAGCGTGTGAATATTTGGCTAACAATGAAGTTGATATCATATTAATGGATCTTCAAATGCCGATCATGGATGGCTTTGAAGCAACTAAGGAAATAAGAAAACTAGAAGGTGATAATAGCAAGGTGCCTATAGTCGCTTTAACCGCGTCTACTTTTCTTTCTAAAAAGCAAGCGGCAGAAGACGTGGGTATGACGGATTTTTTGTCAAAACCATTTACACAAGATCAATTGAGTCAGTTGCTCGATAAGTATTTGCCTTCACACTCTAATCATCAGTTGAATCAAGAAGAGGATTTTGAGTTCAACTCAAATCTTGATAGTGCTTATCTTAGGGAGGCGTACGGTGAAGATCTAGAGTACGCTGAAGAGATGTTTCATCTCTTCTTAAGGCAGTATCCTGATGAGATATCTCATCTTATGAAGTTTCATCAAGGAGAAAATATCTCAGATCTTGCTGGTCAAGTGCATAAGATGAAGCCGACTTTTCAGATGGTAGGGCTCACTGATGTTACTAAGAAGTTTCAGGAGTTTGAGGATCAATTGAAGGACGATTATTCATCTTCCACTCTGTCCGAATTAACTAATCTAGTAGACGAGTTACCCAAGCGTATTTCAGTTGTTGAAGAAGAACTAGTTAAAATTAGAAAAGCCCAATAAATTATGTCTGAAACTCTCAATTGTATTATAGTCGAAGACGAAGTCATGGCTCGCAAATCGCTTGAAAGATTATGCGACAAACAAAACTCTCTAGAGCTCCAAGGAGCTTTTGAGCATGCAGAAGCAGCTATCGATTTTTTGAAAGAACAAACGACGGATCTAATTTTTCTGGATGTCCAACTTCCTGGCATGTCTGGTCTGGATTTTATAGAAAAGTTAGCGGTACTTCCTCAGATCGTATTTACAACTTCATCTGAAAACTATGCTTATAAGGCATTTGAATATGATGTAACAGATTATCTCAAAAAACCGATTTCCTTAGATCGCTTCAGTCGAGCAGTAAGGAAGTGTCTACAAGAAGCTGACCGTAAGCAGGAACAGGTTGATCTCAGTAAAGCGAGTGAGATCTATGTCCGTGTTAATAAGAAGCTCGTGCGCATACCCTACACAGACATCCTATACTTTGAGAATGCAGGAGACTATATCAGCATTGTTACCAAGTCAGGTAAGTTCCTTATTTACGGAACGATAAAGTCCTTAGCCCAGCGCCTTAATCATCCTCGGTTAATTAAGATACATCGATCATTTATCGTTAACCTAGACTATATAAAAGATATCGATGATACTTCTTTAGTCATCGATGATAAGATGATACCGATCAGTCGGGCACATAGATCAGTATTACTCTCTACGATCAATATTCTCTAGATCAACCGTTGAACAAGACTACGAGAGGGGCGCATGTACTAAACGAAAACAGCCTCTTAATATCCAAAAACAGGGAGTAGGTACCCAAAAACCTAAATGTCATTTTTAAACAGATTTCTAGCCCCATATTTGAATTGTACTTGCGTTGGTAACGTGAGAACATGCAGCCAGAAAGAAGTCTGCACAACCAAAAGAAATAGTTCAAGATAAAGGTACGTTGGAACTCCACCTTATCCATTATATCTAGTCAAATAGATAGTAATGGATAAGGGTTTGGGGATTATAGCCGTTTCTGGCTCTACTAGTCACTAGTGATGCTGATGTTAGACAATGATCGCCCCTTAAATGTCGAGAAAATGGGAGAACAACCAAAAACTGGATAAACCCGGCCAAAAACTGAAAGCAGGCATTGAGTACGCCATTCTAGCCCCATATTTGAACTGTATTTACGTTACATCGTTTATACGACTCTTTTAAAAAGCCCTTATCTGCACGACCAGTAGAAAAGACATCAAGATAAAGGTACGTTGGAACTCAACTTCGCCCATTATATCTCTCTAAAGATATTAATGGGCGAGGTTATTTTAAGGAAGTTCGTTTTCATCCCACATTCACTTGTTTCATTGGTAAGAGCTCGACGGTAGACTGCGGAGTCTAAGGCAGTGTTTGAGATAATCCACCAATAAGGTACGTAGGGATTACCTTCTTCGAATTCTAGGATTCCATATCAGCAGACCAAGCAGAACTGCCATAACTAAAGATCCCCCGATGTTATAGGTGCTTTTCATCAGGTGCTTACCCGTAAAAACAGTCCCTTCTAAACAGGACCACGTTGCATTGTGGGCCTGCCTTTGGCAGAAAGATCCTCACGCGATGCTGACTAACTACTCCTTTTTAGGTAAAGGCACGTCTACAACGGACTTGATAGATAACTCAAGAAGCTGTTCATCTTCCAAAGGACTCGGGCTATCGATCATCATATCTCGGCCTTGATTATTCTTGGGAAATGCGATAAAATCACGGATACTATTCTGGCCATTCATCACAGCACACAGACGATCAAAACCAAAGGCGATACCTCCATGGGGTGGAGCGCCATATTCGAAGGCGCCAAGTAAAAACCCAAACTGCGCTTCAGCTTCCTCTTTGCTAAAGCCAAGTAGATCAAAGTTCTTGGATTGGAGAGTTCTGTCGTGGATCCTGATAGAGCCACCTCCTATCTCTACGCCATTGATGACAAGATCATAGGCATCGGCACGTAGCGCTTTCATGGTATCGTGATCTCCATCAAGCATGCGCGCCTCATCATCTTTCTTCGGTGCAGTAAATGGATGGTGCATCGCATGAAACCTCTCCGAGTCCTCATCCCACTCTAATAGTGGAAAGTCCACAACCCATAGAGGCTTGAATACAGCAGGATCCATCAATCCCATTCTACTGCCCATTTCTAGACGAAGCTCATTCAAGCGCTTTCTAGTTTTTTCAGCTTCACCAGAAAGTATGAGCAGCATGTCACCCGGCTCCGCACCCATCTTCTCTCCCCAAGCCTTGAGTTGCTCATCACTATAGAACTTACCGACAGAAGATTTGATCCCTCCGTCAGAGTCGAACTTGACATAGACGAGACCCTTGGCACCGATCTGCGGACGCTGCATCCACTCAGTGAGTTTTTTGATATCCTTGTTTGAGTATTCACCAGCTTGGCCTTTGGCACAGATACCTACGACCAGCTCGGCATTATCAAAAACACCAAATCCATGGCCTTGTGCCAGCTCATTAAGTTCGACGAAGTGCATCTCAAAGCGTGTATCAGGCTTATCACTTCCGTAAATGTTGATCGCATCATCATAAGACATCAGCGGAAAGTCAGGCAACTCTATACCTCTCATCTCTTTGAAGAGGTGCTTTGTCAAGCCCTCAAAGGTAGCTAGCACTTCATCGCGAGTTACAAAGCTCATCTCGCAGTCTATCTGGGTGAACTCTGGCTGTCTATCAGCTCTCAGATCCTCATCTCTAAAGCACTTGACGATCTGGAAGTATTTGTCTATGCCACCTATCATCAAGATCTGCTTAAAAGTCTGCGGCGACTGTGGTAGGGCGTAGAATTGTCCTGGATTCATCCTTGACGGGACGACAAAGTCCCTTGCTCCTTCTGGTGTACTCTTGATCAATACAGGCGTTTCTACTTCTATGAAACTCTGACTATCGAGATACTTGCGAGTTTCTATCGCCAACTTTGATCTGAAAACTAGATTTTGTCGGACTGGTGTTCTACGGATATCGAGATATCTATACTTCATCCGAAGGTCATCACCGCCATCAGTTTCATCTTCGATCGTGAAGGGTGGTACTTTAGATTCGTTGAGGATAGAAAGAGCAGTCACTTCTATCTCTACATCTCCAGTTGGGCGATTAGGATTCTTATTGCTTCTTTCTCTCACCTTGCCCTCGATCTTGATCACATCTTCTCTTCCTAGCTTTCTTGCTGATTCGCACAACGCAGTGTCATCTTCCATATTAAAGACAAGCTGTGTTATACCGTATCTATCTCTGAGATCTATGAAGGTCATGCCTCCAAAGTCACGGCTAGTCTGTAACCAACCGCTCAGTGTTATTTCTTTGCCTACATGCTCCATACGGAGCTCTCCACAGTTATGTGATCTGTACATACTATATATCCTATGCTAATAAGAGTACAAAAGTACAGTATCAATCAATCATATAGTACTTTATTACTATGTGATGTGCCGACCTAATGACTCATCAGTATAAAAAGTGGAATGGATATGGTAACACAAGGCCTCATATCGATATCAATAAGGTTAAGATGATTCCTGAGAATCACATAAAAAGTTGAAGAACAGAAGTAGAGTGATAATACTAGATCTAACCAAATCCAACTAAGCTATTATCTATGACTACCAAACCACGTATCACTATCCAAAGCTTGTAGATACTGCTTATGGCCTTTGGTGGATAGGCCTAGGCATATTTGTCGCGGCGATGCTAGGTTATAAACTTCGATCTAGAGTATAAACTCGATATAAACTTCCGAACATTTACGAAAGTGATATCACTCCATATGCAGAAATATATATCCTTTGACTACCTACCGAATCTCAATATCCTATCACAACCTTCGGGAGATAATCCTGAAATCCAGTCTAAAAATCGACCATTATCTACTATGGTCAATAGAGTAACGATGTCGCCATCATCACTAGTCGCCGTTAAGGTAGAGCCTGTTATGACATATGTGCCTTCTTCTTCGATACGCTGCGTACTGATGATATTGCCAGTATTTATCCTATCTATCTGTAGGTAGGTATACGTGTTGTCAGAAGAAAAAGTCTGGGTGATGGTAGAACATGTACCTGGGAAACAGATACCATCAGGCAAGAAAAAAAAGTGCATACTTCATGATTACATTTTTGATTAATAAGTATGGCGCAAAGTTGTCCCATAGTGAGTAGCCGAGACCTGTACCTAAGTATAGGTTTTCAAGGGTTGTCCTAATAAATATGAGTGGTGTCTTAAAGATTATTAAAACATCCAGATAAGGTAGCCGTTAGTTAATACGTCTCGTACCTTTGGGGCTTTTTCAAAAGAGAGTATAACATATATGTCAGATCAGTATAAAAGTGATGTAGAAGCAGTTGATGGATTAGCCAAAGCATATCAAGATCTCAGCGATGAGATAGGCAAGGTGATCATCGGCCAGAAGGAGGTGGTGAAAGCTGTACTGATATCTCTGTTTAGTAATGGTCATAGCCTTCTCGTAGGTGTGCCGGGACTTGCAAAGACACTCCTTGTAAGCACGATAGCAGATGTGTTAGATCTGGATTTTAAGAGGATACAGTTTACACCAGATTTGATGCCTTCAGATATCACAGGATCAGAGGTTTTGGATGACAGTCGAAACTTCAAGTTTAACAAAGGCCCTCTCTTCGCTAACATAGTTCTAGCGGATGAGATCAACAGGACACCTCCTAAGACGCAAGCCGCTCTACTTGAGGCGATGCAAGAGCGTAATGTGACTGTGTATGGCAAGAAGTATATACTGCCTAAGCCATTCTTTGTATTGGCTACACAAAACCCGATAGAACAAGAAGGTACCTACCCACTTCCAGAAGCACAGTTGGATAGATTTATGTTTAACATACCACTGACGTATCCTTCTTATGAAGAAGAACTCGAAGTAGTAAAAAGTACGACTAGTAATCAGACGGCAAATGTGGGTAATATCCTGACTGGCGAACAGATCATGTTTTTTCAAGATCTCGTAAGAAAGATACCAGTAGCAGATAATGTACTTGAGTATGCCGTATCACTTGCTACTAAGACAAGACCTGGTACAAGCAGAGCCGCAGAAGTAGTTAATAATTACATCAGCTGGGGAGCAGGACCGAGGGCGTCACAGTATCTTTTACTTGGAGCGAAGTGTCATGCAGCCATATCAGGAAAATACTCTCCAGACATCGAAGATGTAAAGGCCATCGCTAATAACATCTTAAGACATCGGATCGTGAGAAACTATAAAGCAGAGGCTGAAGGCATAAAAGAGGAAGATATCATCAGCCAATTGTTATAATTTTCTGAAGACACACCTCACTCAGCTTGATCATCATCTTAGAAGTGATTAGGTTCGTAACTGCTTATATACTTCATAGAGTCATATCTTGACTCTGAATTTTGTGCTTATGCGTATAAACGCCAGATATCTTTACTTCGCCCTCATACTTATCATAGGATACTCCTGTAAGCAAGAGTCTGATTCTGCTCCAAGGCGTATCAAACACAATGCCCTAGGTGTGATGAATGATATCGTAGTGGTGGCAGACCAAGATGTTTGGGACGGTATCGTTGGTGATTCTATCAGGCACTACTTTGAAGGATACTTCCCGCTGACGCCAAGGCCAGAACCCATCTTTGATCTCAGACACTTCACTTACGATGATGTTATTAGCTCTAATGCGAAGAAAGAACTCAGGACCTATCTCATCGTCGCAGATCTCGATGATCCATCTAGTGATGTAACCAAGTTGGTGACGGAAGACTTAGGCTCAGAAAGGTTATCTCGTAACACAACTGACAAATCATTTACCACATCTATAGGGCGAGACAAGTGGGCCAACGGCCAAGTGTTGATCTATCTTTTTGATCGAGGACTCGATGACCTTGCCGACGCCGTCGTTACTAATTATAACGGTATATCTTCTAAGGTCAATGAACATGACCTCGTCCAACTAGATCAGCAGACCTATGCACGTGGCCGCAATGGCGGCTTGAATCGAGACTTCAAGACTCGATTTAACGGTATAGATATAGAGATCCCTACTGACTTCAAGACTGTTCAAGATTCTCTTGCCTATCAAGGCTTCTTTTGGATGAGAAAAGATGACAAGCATGGTGCTGTAAACATGGCTCTACGCATGTACGATTACTCTGGTCCTGATATGATTACTAAGGCAGCTGCCAAGGATAGGTTCAACCTATTCGCGCGCAAGATCAGCTCTGAGGCTCAGGGTAGTTACGGTGTTATCAACGATGTAGATCTTCCTATCCTAGAATACGATCGAAGCATCAACAACCACTTCACTCGAGAGTGGAGAGGCATCTGGGAGATGGAGCAGGACTTCATGGGTGGCCCATTTATCTCCTATGCCATCATCAATGAATCCAAGCAAAAGATGCTTGTCGTTGATGCTATCTTTTTTGCTCCTGGTGTCAAAAAGAGAGGCCTCATGCAGCAGATAGACCACATCGTTAAGTCTATAGAGTGGGCGGACTAATCATAGTCTATTGAGCGGATCACTTTCGTAAATGTTTTATAGCTAGAATAAGAGACGGATCTCGGATCTACTCATATCTCAGAGACTCGATCGGATCTAGTCGCGACGCTTTCAACGCAGGATATAGTCCGGAAATAATGCCTACAAATACGCACACTATAAAAGCAAGCACGATCCAAGCCCAAGGCAGGATAAAGTCAAATTCGAAGAAGTATACTGTTACGATATTTCCCAAGGCTATGCCAAGTAAGGCACCGATAAGACCACCGATGAGGGTGATGACGATAGCCTCAGTCAGGAACTGAAGAAGGATATGCTTTCTCTTTGCTCCTATCGCTTTAGATACTCCGATTTCTTTGGTCCTCTCAGTTACTGATACCAGCATGATATTCATGAGGCCGATAGATGCTCCAAGTAATGTCATGAGTGCGATGGCGATTGTGCCAAATCTCAGATTACGGGTAAGCTCTTTGAGTGTCTTAAGTATACTGTCACTCTTGCGTATTTCAAAGTCATTGTCATCAGCTGCCCGAAGCTTACGTATCTTTCTCATAGGCGTGTATGCGGCGCTGATAGCATCGTCTAACTCACTTACGATCTTAGTGCCGACAAGGATGTTATAATTTTTTCGAGATGAACCATATATTTCTTTTGCTTTGGTGATAGAGATAAATATTCTTCTATCCTCATCCTGACCAAAGCTTCCCCCTTTCGACTCAAGGACTCCGATTACCTTATATCTAGCAGCATCTATGGAGATGGTTTTGTTGATGGCATATTCTGCTTTGCCATTGAAAAGCTGTTCTACCATATCCATACCCAGTATGCATTTACTTGCAGAAGACCTTACTTCAGTAGCCGTAAAGTTTCTACCCGCGGCGAGATTATAACTAGATACATCAAAGTAGTTTTCATCGACACCTCTGATGACTACAGTAGGGTTGGTTTTTTTGTCAAGGAAAGAGATCTCCGCATTACCAGTACAGAAAGCTTCTATAGAGACCTGCGTCGCCCCAAATTTGTATTTGTCTTTAAAAGCCATCGCTTGATCAAAGATGAGGGGCTCGGCTCTTTTTGATTGTCTTCCGTCATTATTAGATCTGATATTTTCTCGAAGGGGTCTTATACTATAGGAGTTGGACCCTAGGCGATTAAAACTATCATTCATACTGAAGAGGATGCCATCTATAGCGGTGAGTATACCGACAAGACTGGCGATACCCACTGCTATGATCATGAGGGTGAGTGCAGTTCTAAGGAAGTTAGACTTCAGTGAACGCAGTGCCAGCTTTATGTTCTCTATAGTATTCAAATGACCTCGGTATAACCTTGGGCTCTAAGATATACGAGTTTGGTAGAGATTAACACGTGATTCGATAGATGTCGCTGTAATTAGGACAAGAAGACTGCATTACTGGAAAGACTAGCTAAAGTGCTTAGAAAGAAGACCTAAAACTTCATCATGGATGACACCATTAGATGCCATGATTTTTCCACCAAATATAATATCATCACCAGCGCTGTAGTCGTCCACTTTACCACCAGCTTCTTGGACGATAAGGATACCCGCAGCGATGTCCCAGGCATTGATATTAGCTTCGTAGTAACAATCAAATCTTCCACTAGCTACATAGACGAGATCTAAAGCAGCAGCTCCCATCCTCCTGATACCCCGCGCATACCTCATCATGTCTGTTAGCATGCCGATCAGTGGTTGTACATCATCTTTCCGATAGGGAAATCCTGTAGCGATGATAGAACTACTGAGCTCAGAAGTATCACTGACTTTGATAGCCTCTCCATCGAGGTAGGCTCCACCTCCTTTCCATGCATAGTAGCACTCATCTGTAGCTGCATTTAGAACGACTCCACAGACGATCTTACCTTCTACCATGAAGGCCACGCTTACAGCATAATGAGGGATATGGTGTAAGAAGTTAGTTGTACCATCTAAAGGGTCTATGATCCAAGTACCTTCTTTTTTGATTTGATCGATGGTATCCTCTTCAGTGACAAACCCACATCCAGGATGGATGATGCCTAGTGCTGCGACAAGTTTTTCTTCTGCTTTCTTATCTACATATGAGACGAGACTGTTCCGTTCTTTAGTGACAATATCAGATTTACTGATCTTTTCTATCTCTGTTCTGATAAACTCTCCTACCGATCTAACTACCGGTATAGTCAGCTCACATAGATTCTTATAATCTTTGTGTGTCATATGTCACAAAGGTAGTGTAGTGCAGCATAAAATAGTTTGTCATGATTTTTGACACAAAAATGCAACCCAAAGAGAGATGTCATTTTTCTTAAAACCGCTGATTGATACCTGCGGTTAGTATACCCGATAATTATTGAATCACGCAGTAGCGTGAAACGTCTTGGTACAACTCGCCCCAAGAATAAAATCTCGATAGCGGCTAGGCGCGCGCATCTCGGCTTAGCCGAGAGAGCACGACGAAAAAAGCCGAGATTTTATAACGAGAAAGTCTTAGGCGTTAGTTGTGACTTATTTACTCAAAGAAACCAAGGGCCTTTGAAGCGAGTATTAGCAGGACAAGATTTTTGGTCTCTTTGTATCGATTGACAAAGAGACAAGGAAAATCAGGCATGAAAACTGAGAACTAATCATAGCAAGCAGCCAGAGGGCTTTCCTTTTAAAGAATAACTTGCCATGATCTATTAACCTTCGAGACCATTTATACACAGATCTATATTTTTGCCAGACAGCAGTGATTGAACAATCCTAGACCATGAGTAGAAGAAGAAAACTGGAGAAGTTCGCAAGGCTATTAGAGTATCCACATGTCTATGAGATGACGGAACCTGGTAGCTCTCTAGTGAAGCGAAGCCTAACGGAAGAACTAGACTTAAGAGGGTTATGGAAAGAAAAGGTCTTTAAGACTGATGCTCCGCTATGTCTTGAGCTGGCCTGTGGAAGAGGGGAGTATAGTTTGGGCCTGGCCAGGTTATATCCCGATAGATCTTTTCTTGGTCTTGATATCAAAGGCGCGCGCATCTACCAAGGTGCAACGATCGCCTTAGAAGAAGAAATCAACAATGTGGCATTCCTGAGGATTAAGATCGAACAGATAGCATCCTACTTCGCCGCAGGAGAGATAGATGAGATATGGATCACCTTTCCAGATCCATTTGCTGCCAAACCTAATCGGCGGCTCACTAGTCCGAGATTCTTAGATAGGTACTATGATCTACTCTCTAGTGGCGCTTTTGTACACCTGAAGACAGATGACGACGACTTATATGAATATTCTGTAGAAATGGCTCAGAAGCATAGCAAATTTGACATAATAGAGAAGAGTGAAAATATCTCTGAAAAGAGAAAATTACAACCAGAATTAAACATTCTTACTTATTACGAAAAGAGGCACCTTTCACATCAGAAAACCATTAAATATTTGCTTCTAAAGAAAATTGACTGATATTTGCAGTAGATAATTTGGAATAGATAGGATTTTTCCTTTGTATGATCGATTTATCTCAACTGATTCTTTTCCTATATTGAAAAGATGAAGTGACTTGTTTAAACCCTTTTTTAAGTCAATTTATTAACTCTTATAATCTGTCTATCATGAAAACTAGTATGGCATATAGATTATTCCGATTGTACTTCAACGATAACGCTGACAACTACTCTCTGTTTGGTAACAGAGTGCATAGTCCGCTCAATGATGAGCAGGGAGCAGGTCAAACGTCAGCAGCTCTTGTAAGAATTCTTCTGATCATCGGAGCCATGGCTGCAGTTATAGGTATAGCCGCCCTGTAGCACTCGGATTCATATTTACGTAAGTGAAGAAAGAAGAGGTCTAAGTTCAAGTGAGTTAAGGGCCTGAAGTAGGGTATCGCATCTCGCGATACCAAGGGAGCGCTTTGGCTTCATCTAAGGCTTCTTGTGCCTTGATTTGTTCACCTTGAGTCTCTAAGAGGAAGATGAGATTATCATAGTACTTCCAGTTGTATGGATAGTACTTGGTGGCAAGCATGGCCCAGAAGGAAGCTTTCCTCTGTGCCGAGTCGTCATCGAAAAATGCGAAGAAGTCACCACTGATATCATACAGCTGGTCAGCGATACTCTGCGATATCGTATAGATCTCTGCCAGAGAGTCAAGTGTCGGCGTGTCAGAGGTAAAAGAACTCTTTTCTATGGTTACATCTGCCCCCACAGCTGCTGCCATATCTTTTGAGATTTCTTCGTGGAGCATGCGGTATTTTTCTTCGTCAGCTACTTTGACATCTTCAGGGCGAGTAGGGATGATGTACTCGTCGATCAAGTATATGGCGAAGTCGCGATATTTATTGAGGTCGTTCTGCTTATAGAAGTCGAGATACAGGTTATCGATCTTTCGCGGCTTGACGCCTTCGATGCCCTTCATGATCTCAAGGGTCCCTTCATAACCGACCAAGTCTCCGTTCTGTTTATACTTCTTCAGGAAACCATACACCGCCCTCTCAGTGCTAATCCGCCATGATACCCACTCTTTGCTATTGCGCCTGACATACATCTCTGCATAGCTGACGGTACCAGTGAGCGGCGCGATCCGTCCCAGATACCTTAAGTCCATCCTACTCACTTCTGGCATAACTCGTCTGATATCTTCTTCTTGGATGGTGCTGATCTTATCTAGATAGCTCATCGCAAGTACTTCCTTTCCTGCGAACTCGTGATCGATTGAGATATCGAGTATATTTTTTAACTCAGCAAGGGTGTAGTCCTTATTGATATTTGACTTGACACCATCTAGGAAATCCCGCTGACCATAGAGATTAGAGACTTTAGCAGAAAGGTCTAAGATTTCATATTTGTTCTGGCTACCTACATAAGAGCTGATAACTTTACCATCAGGATCTAGATAAAGTAAGGTCGGGTAAGCAGAGGCACCGTATCTCTGTGCTACTTGCTGACCGCGACTTGGGTTTTCTGCATTGATTTTGACATTGATATAGCGGTCGTTATAGTGTTCTTGGACTGTGCTATCTACCCATACGTCTTTATCCATCTTAAGACACGGTCCACACCAGACTGTATATATATCTACAAAGATCATCTTGTCTTGAGCTCTAGCATCGACTAGTACTTGCTCCCAACTTTCAGATTGCCAGTCAAGCTGCGCTATACAGGGTCCGATTAGAAAGGCACTGATTATTATGGTAAAGATCCTCCTCATGTGTATGCTTTGCATCCTATATCTTAGTGATGCATAAATCAGGTGATAAGATAAGGCTGATTTTTAGGATTCGATACATATAGTGTATTTCAGTCATATAATATACACGTTTATTGAATTCTGCGTTCTATTAATCCATTGCTGCGCACGGCCTATAACCTCTGATTACAGTTGATGAAAACGGTTTTCACGATCTTCTTGGTACTTCTCGGCGAGCTATTAAGCGGACAAGCGCTGAATACTACCTTACAAGGGATCTGGCAAGATCAGTCTCTATCGCTTTCGGATAGTCTACGATATAATGACATCTGGGGGTATGCTGCTGCAGATGGTAGAGAATATGCTATCATCGGATCACTAGAGTTCACACACTTCATAGACGTAACGAACCCTGTATCTCCAGTGGAGGTCCATCGAGAGTCAGATCCTAGTAGTTGTATATGGAGAGACTTCAAGACATATGGTCACTATGCGTACGGAATAGCCGAGTTCTGTAACGCTGGATTGGAGATTTATGACCTTTCGACATTGCCAAGTCCACCAGTCAAAGTCTATGACTCACAAGAGTTTTTCACGAATGCTCACAGTGTATGGATCGATACAGCTACTGCTCGACTCTATGCCGTCGGACTGAGAGGTGGAAGTGATATGGTAGCTTTAGATCTTTCTCAAGATCCTGAAAATCCTTCTTTGATTGCTGAGGTGAGCTTCCTAGACTACGGATATGTACATGACATTCATGTTGTTAATGACACAGCTTATACCTCACATGGTGCAAATCGTTTATTAGTTATTTATGATTTTGGCTCACTTCCTACCACAGGAGTTCCGACGGTCATATCACAGATACCGAGTAATGGATTTAATCACAGTTCTTGGGTAACTTCAGATGGATCAGGTATTGTCCTGGCTGATGAAACAAGTAATGCCCCCCTGATATTTGTAGATATCAGTGACATAGAAAATCCCGTTGAGAAAGCGACTATCCAGTCTACTTTATTAGACTCCTCGGGTAGTACAGTTCATAACCCCTTCATAGTTGGTGATGACTTTGTCGCCGTCTCCTATTATGACGATGGTCTTCAGATTTATAATATGGACGATTTGGGTAATCCATTTCTCGCAGGATATTATGATACTGATACAGTGATCACATCCTATAGACAATTTGGTGCTTGGGGTACATATCCATATTTGCCTTCCGGTAATATCATAACCTCGGATATCTTGTTTGGATTGACAGTGGTGAAGCCTTCATTTCCCTTGAGGGATTGTCTAACTGATGTCGAAGTTTCAGGGGCGTATGATAACCACTGGGATCTCATCTCTCAAGATGTGCTTACTAACTCAGCATCTTATAGTGATAGCGCTCAGCTTATTATGAGAGCTCCAGATTGTGTTAACGGAACACCGGATTTTTCTATAGAACTTGGATCGACGTTAGATGTATATATCGAAGATCCTTGTCAGGGTACATCTAGTGCACGATCAAAAGATAGGAATAAGTTAGTACCCACTATCCAACTCACGACAGACGAAGACGTCGATAAGAAGTAATCACATCCAAGACTTCTCGCTGATCTCTACATGATAGAGTAGTCGATCCATAAGACTACTTGCTTGAGCCTTATCAATGTAAGGGATGACGATGCTACCTCCTGCCGTATAAACAACGAGTGAAGCAAGATTTCGTCGCCACTGATAAGGACTTTCTTTGATCTTGACTCCTTGGATCTTGTAGAGTGGAAGGATAGCATGTCGAAGGCCGATAGTGCCACCTCCTACATACAGTTCCGAACCGTTGTATGCATATCTTTTCTTCGTGTAATTCAGCCACGCCATATAGATGACAAAAGGAAGGATGACACCTACGATGATCATAGGTACTGCCAACTTCTGTATGAGTAGATTGATCATGATGATGGCAAAAATCAGGAGTATATAGACCAGTGCTCTGTAAAACATATGTCGCGATACCTTCATATAGTCCATGTCCTTTGTTACATCTTCACCAAGCCAAGTCTGCTGGACAAAGTTCACATGTCCTTCATCACAGCCTGGTATTGTGATGGCACCACTTACCCTTTTTTCTTCTGAACTTTTCGCTTGCGCAAATGTGATGTTATAAACACCCATCCACCTCTCAAGGATATTTTGGCCCCACTTTAGGATCTGGATTTTACTATCAAGAGCGGCGTATTCGCGTCGTGTTAATAGACCATGCACGACCTGAAACTTGGCTCCTCTTCTCCAAAATTTGAGGTCGTAATACTTTAAGACTGTGGAGATCACGCTGTAAAGAAATGAGGCTATCAGTACGCCTATCGTGATAAGAGCTATAGAAGATGCAGTTTGATAATGTACCAAGCTTAAGCCTTCAGATATAAGATCTCTTATAGCATTTTCGATATTATCATCGAGGGTATAAGAATACCAATAGACAGTAAATACTACACCAGCAACTACACCGATAGGCTTCAAGTGATTCTGCACTAATCCAACCTTAAGTAGTTCTTTGATATTAAGTGAGAGTATGTTCTTCTTAGGTAGAGACGATATACCTTCTTCGATATCAGCTGTTTCTTCTCCTGTCGACTCTGCCTTTAGACTTAGGATTCTCTCTCGAAGCGCATTGGCAGTGGCTAGATCTAGTGCATCTATCTTGGTTTCTTGGCTATCAGAACCTGCCGTTTCTATTTCGACTTCAGTGACATTCAGCATCTGATGAAGAAAAGTCTGATTGAAGTTGACCGATTGTATACGCTCGAATGGTATATCGAGTTTTACTTTTCTGAGCAGACCACTATTGATGATTAACTCCTTATCTGATAGCTGATAGTAATACTTGAAGTACGAGATCACTGCTGGTATGATACCGAGCACCCCGAGTCCTGCGATAGCGATCTCTATCCGAGAAAAAGTACTACTGCTACCGCCACCTCCTATGAAGAGGGGTATGGCAAGTGGCCATATCTGCTTCAATAATTTTTTGAACGACCTGAATATGATGAAGATAATGGCAAGCTGCGATTGTCTCTGAGGTATGGCAAATGCATCATTCTTCTTCATCGGACGTAGACTTGTTCAAGATGAAGTGTTTGATAGCATTCGCTTTATCTATAGCAAGACCAGAGATCGAAAGATCACTACTAGACCCTCCGGCCGTGTAGACCTTGAGTTTGCCAAGGTCAAACATTCTTTCTATAGGTCCTTGATGTACCTCTACATGTTGGATTCTACTGAAGGGTAAGACCGTATAAGTCCTCCAGAATAGTCCAGCTTGATAGATGATGTCCTTCTCTCGGAGTGCATATTTTTTACGCCGAAATCCGAATATCGTAGTGACAAAAGAAAAGACGATGAGTAGCAAGAGAAGAGGTATCAAGACGAGTGATAACCACTCAGGAGCTTCCCATATATTTAGATAGATGAGTATCATTCCTCCACCGCCAAGTAGCGTCCAGAAGATAGCACTACCTATTAGCTCGGCTGTCAGATATCTCTTATCAAGACCCTCTAGATCTAGATCTTCGACTTTGGGTATCTGATGACTAGGTATCTGATCGTTAGAAAAAGTATCGTCTGGCATTATGTCCATGGTGATAAAGATAATCGAGTATGACGATAGGTCACATCATATCATATATATGATGACCACTTATGGACATAACTATGAAAGGCTTATACTAATGTCTAGGGAAACAATACCAATTGAGGTAATAGTTTGTCATGATTTTTGATACAAAAATGCACGCCAAATAGAGATCTTGGTTTCTTTTAACCTGCGGGTAAAAATAGATGAGACCATCAGGGTCATATTGTGGTTAGAATAAATGTGCGAAGTAAAATTGCTGAGGCTGGAAGCCTACAGCAACACTATTGTCTTAATCTGACGACTCGATGAATGTTGAATCACGCTGAAGCGTGAAACGTCCTGATACAACTCGCCTCAAGAATAAAATCTCGATAGCGGCTAGGCGCGCGCATCTCGGCTTTGCCGAGAGAGCACGACGAAAAAAGCCGAGATTTTATCACGAGGATGCTTAAGCGCTAGTCTTGAAATATTCAAACTAGGAAACCAAGAGTCTATAAAGCGAGTATTAGCAGGACAAGATCTTTGCGTCTCTTTGTATCGATTGACAAAGAGACAAGGAAAATCAAGCATGAAAACCGATAATTGATCTTTGCAATGAGCCGATTAGGACTCTACTTTCAAAAGTGCCAGATAAACGGTAACGCCAACTTATACCAATGAAGAGAAAAAGAAGTGAGATACTACCCTGCTACAGCCTCTTCAACGACTTCAGGCTGATACGCGAGGATCATGTCATTATATGGGATGACGGTGGCCAGTCCTTGCTTTTTAAAATAACTACGTACTTCAGAAGGCTTCATATCAGAAGCTACCATGCAGAAGTCTCCTCCCCAAGCTCCTAGTGATTTGATGGAACCATTAAAGTCCTTGAAGCGATCTTTGATTTTTTCGATACCGAGTTCCTTAGAGATTATCTCTTCATGTTCGTCCATCGCAGATCTAAATGCCTTCAGACCTTTACAATGTGTTGCCACATCTGTGATAGTAGATATTCTCTTGGCAAGTGCCTTGCGCTTCTTAGCTTGCTGAGTATAGTGGATGATAGCATCACCACTACTTTGCTTCCTGCCAGTGTAGATGAAGTAAAGTTGATCTGTACATCCTGGATCAAAATCTACTTCTTGATAGCTTAACTGATCTTCGAGTAACTGATAGGTGAGTGGTCCTTCTGCTCCTGCGCATGCGATATCATAGCCACTGCCATTGCTGACATAGAAGTGAAGGTGAAAAGGATTGACATCTGCCCACTGTGCGATATTGTAGATGACACTACTACTACTTCCTAATCCCCAGTCACGATTAAACTCGAGCCTGTTGATGACTTTAAATCCATTCCAATTATTAAGAAACTCTGTGTTGTATCTGACTGCACCCTTAAGAAGCTTTTGGACGAACTTGGACGTTCTTTCATCAGAGGTACGGATAGAAGAGAAGTCGTATAAAGATATCTGTGCTTCAAACCATATCTCACCACTTGCATCGTAGGCCTCCCATACAAGATCAGATCCACGATGTGGTTTGATCTCTAGAGACTGCCCATACTTAGTAGGGATAGCTAAGGCTTTGGCTCCATCCAATACTGCATATTCTCCGAATAGCAGCAACTTTCCATTTCCGCGATATAATTTCTTAGGCACTCCTGTTATCTCGAACTTGGCTCGAATATAGAAATAATAAAATGTATTAGAATAATATCTATATATAAATTATTCGAGCAGTTTAATTCTGCTGTCTAAGTGCTCTTTTTCCCCTTAACTCCGGGTTCAAAAGATCTAAGCTTATTCAGAAAATCCTGAACCGCGCGATGTGATACTATCTTATCCTTGAAGTAGTCGATAGCCATCTTGAATTCTTGCTCTGTTGCTCTAAGCTGGTGGAGCACATTGGACAGATGCATCTTCATATGTCCTTTTTGTATGCCAGTTGATATCAGAGATCTTACGGCACCAAAGTTTTGAGCGAGTCCCGTAGACGCGATGATCATCATCAACTCCTCTGAGCTGGGTTGACCAAGGATATCCAGGCTCGTTTTGGCAAGCGGGTGTAGCTTAGTAAGTCCACCTACCGTACCAACTGCCATAGGTACTTCGATCCACGTCCTGAACATGCCATCATTCACCTCACAGTGCGTGAGTGATCTATACTGACCATCTCTTGCTGCATAGGTGTGTCCGCATGCCTCGATCGCTCTAAAGTCATTGCCAGTGGCGAGGACTACCGCATCGATGCCATTATATATGCCCTTGTTATGTGTGGTTGCTCTGTAAGGATCGATATGAGCGATTCTTACAGCTTGTTCATATTTGTAGGCGAAGTGCTTTCCGCTGAGTTCTGCTACCGCACCGATATCATCGATCCTACATGATACCTCACTTCGCACTAGACAGTTAGGCGTATAGTTAGATAAGATACACATGACGATCTGCAACCTGCTTCTATCTCCATACTTCTCTCTATGATGAGATATCATCGCTTTCGCAAATGTTTCAAGCACGCTGTTGATAAAGTTGGCGCCCATAGAGTCACAAGTCTCAAAGGTCATCCTGATCTGATAGTAGTCAGGCTCTTCTGGGAAGTCTAGGAGCTCCATGCTCTTGATTCCTCCACCTCGCTTATCCATATTGGCTACGAGTCCATCACAACTACTTAGTATCTCTTCTTTATGATCTGCAAAATACTGACGTAGAATAACGGCATCCTGATCACACGTCAGATGCACCTGGCCTACCTTCTCTGTAGCTATCACTTCGGCTTCAAATCCTCCTCTCTCACTCCAAAATTTAGCTGCTGCTGCTGCTGCTGCTACCACCGAACTTTCTTCGATCACCATAGGCACAGCATAAACCTGATCATTGATCACGAAGTTCGGCACTATGCTATACGGCATAGGAAAGTTCGTCAGTGTATTCTCGCTAAATCCATTGAGTACTTGCTGAAGCTTTGGATCGCAATGATCAAATCCCGAGAGTAATTCTCCAAGATCTCCCTTGCCGTCAGTATAGTTTTCTTGTAGCCAACTTACCTTCTCGGCCACGGTCATCTTCGAAAATCCGGATATCAGTTTGCCTTTACTTTTCATCCTTGCTTCCCTTGTTGACCTTGAGATATCTCATAGCGAATGCGTACCCTTGCGTCTGCCTCTCTGCATGTGCCGCTAACTCGTCATAGTGACCCATGGCATGTTTTAAAAACCCTGAGGCTTGACCATATACTGAGTTATATGGTAGTATCTCGTTCAGATAGTATCCATCTAGATAAGTACTAATCCCACCGGAGATGATATACTCCTTACACTGCACATCATGTTTGCCAGAGATATCTACTATGCTCTTGATCATGTCTTCAGGAGTATGTCCTACAAAGCAGATGGGGTCGATCTCATCACCAGTAGATTCTCTCATCGCTTCTAGCTTGGCAAAGTTGGTACCCCCATATGCACCAAACTCAAGTGCTGCTATCGGTAACTTGATCAGGGACTCTATGCTGAGTGGCCCCATGCCTTGTCCTACTTCTTTAACTATGATTTTGTAGTCCACATGCTCAAGGAGTTGCTCTATCGCGTCGATGGGAGCAAATCCCTTTATGGGGTCTCCTTCTGGCTGTAGCCATTCTTGTACAGGGTTGACATGTATGATAAGACCATCTGCTTGGATCTTATCTAGCATGACCTTTATATCATCAAGGCGCTTTTGTTCTATCAGCTCATTGAGCTGCGCTATGCCAAGATTAGCATAAAGCGGTTGGTCGCCGATATATGGCCTGACGGCAAAGTCTTCGAGATACTCATCAGATGATAGGAGCTTCCGGCATGATCCCAGACCCATGCCGAGCCCAAAATCCTTGCAGACGCGTGCCAGATTTCTATTGATATCTCGAGCTATACCTGTGCCTCCGGTCATACTGGAGACCCAGATGGGAAACTTCATCGGTTTGCCGAGGAAGTAATTGTCAAGTGACACATCCTTCCGAGGGTGCGTTGTGAGCATAGGTTCATAGGAGAATCTACGATCCCTTAGATCAAGGCCCGTTTTAGATCTAAATGCAAGATCTATATGGTCCTTTTTACGGTCGGAGGTCGGTGTGATGTCTGATTTCATAGGCACTGCTTATAGCAGTTCTTACGGGGCTGAAGATAACACATACTTAAGAGTGGGTAATCTTCTATCTCATACTAATCGAAGATTCAGGATCGTTTTACGATCTCCCAACTTATATAACCCATGCATAATCTCATTAGTTTATTATTTGTTTTCGCTTTTACGATCACTTTACAAGCCCAAGTAGATCGGGCAGCTGCAGCTCATTATAATGAAGGTGTACTTGCCTATAAGGCCAATGATTATGAAAGCGCAGTAAAAGCATATGGTCAAGCAATCGGTGTGGACCCAACCTATTATAAGGCGAGGTATAATCGCGCCAAGGTGTTTTTAAGACTCAAGCAATACGAAAGAGCTCTTGGAGATCTCAACCAATGCGCCAAATTACAACCCAAAGAAGCTAAAGTCTGGAAGTACAAAGGCTATGCCTATATGCAAATCAAAGACTATCCCGGCGCTATCAATAGCTATAACCGGTCTCTTGCTATCGAGCCTGCCCAGATGGATTGTCTAAGTAACCGAGCTATGGCTTTTATGAATGAAAAAAAATACGATCGCGCTATAGGTGATCTCAAAAAGGTCCTAGCTGAAGATCCAAGCCAGGAGGTGGCTACTTATAATCTAGCTCTATCATACATCAAGACCAAGCAGCATGAAAAGGCGATACCTGTCTATGATCGACTCATAGAGATGGATTATAAAGCAGATGTAGCCAGTACAGAGAAGGCACGTATACATTTTAACAAAGGAGATTATGATCTAGCGGCCAAGGAACTGAACAGAAGACTTACGCTCGGTGAAGCAGATGCTGAAGTACATTATATGAGAGGGTTTAGTCTTTTGAAGCTGGACGACCTCGATGGTGCGGACCAAGCATTTGCGAAAGCGATATCCATAGATCCTCAGCACAAGCCATCTGTCCAGAACAAAGCTTTTACCTCCTATAAGTTGGGGAATTACTCTGATGCTGTCCAAGACTTCTCGCGACTTCTGGAGATCCAACCCGGTGATAAGAGTACCATCTTAAATAGAGGACTTGCTTCACTCAAGCTTAAGGAGTACGATGCGGCGACCCAAGACTTTACAAAAGTGATCGATCAAGACCCTAACCATGCACTGGCTTACTACAACCGTGCATCAGCACTTTCAAGCATGTCTAAAAAGTCAGAAGCTTGTCAAGATATGCGGCAGTCAGCCAAGTTAGGCTACAGTGAGGCCTTCAATCATATCAGATCACTCTGTGATGATCTTGCTGGGAGCATAGACTGATTCTAATTAGTGCGATATTTTTACTGATTATCAGTTAGTTATAAGGCTATTCTGGCTTTTTGTCAACTCTGCATTGCAATCCAGAGGCTATGCGGTTACTTTTGCGCCTCTTTAGTGCATAAAAGATAATTATAACGTGGATACACTAAGCTATAAAACAAAGTCTCTTCGCAAAGAAGATGTAGAGCGAGACTGGTATGTGGTGGATGCCGCTGGACAGTCTGTAGGTCGTATGTGTACGACTATCGCGACGATGCTCCGTGGTAAGCATAAGCCTTCATATACACCGCATGTAGATAACGGTGATAACATCATCGTCATCAATGCTGAAAAGGTTTCATTTTCAGGAAACAAATGGAAGAACAAAGAGTACTTGAGATACTCAGGATATCCAGGAGGACTGAAGAGACGTACCGCAGAAGAGATGCTCGCTAAGCGTCCTGAGGCTATCGTAGAGAAAGCGATCAGAGGCATGCTTCCAAAGGGTAGACTCGGTAGAGCTATGTTCAGAAAATTATATGTGTATACCGGGTCAGAGCATCCGCATGAAGCACAGCAACCTAAGACCCTTAATCCTTAATAAGATATGGAGACGATAAATAAAATAGGAAGACGTAAAGCTTCTGTAGCCAGAGTTTATATCTCACCAGGCAAAGGTCAGATTACTGTCAATGGAAAAGACTATAAAGAGTATTTCCCACTACAGTATCTAAGATATAATATAGAGCACCCGCTCACATTAACTGACAACCTCACTTCATTTGACATCAAGGTGAATGTCAAAGGCGGAGGTGTAAAAGGTCAAGCTGAAGCTATCAGACTAGGGATATCAAGAGCATTGGTAGATCTCAACATAGAGAACAAGCAAAGCCTGAAAGAAAATAAATATTTGACAAGAGACGCCAGAGTGGTAGAACGTAAGAAGTACGGTAAGCCTAAGGCCCGTAAGAGCTTCCAGTTCTCTAAGCGTTAATTTATATCACTCTATCCTATATAAAGAAAGAAACATGTCAAGAGCTAAATATCAAGATCTACTTCAAGCAGGCGTTCACTTCGGACACATGCGTAAGAAGTGGAATCCTAAGATGCGTCAGTACATCTTCGCGGAGCGCAAGGGTGTCCATATCATAGACCTTAACAGAACGATCGAGTGTATAGATGAAGCGGCATCAGCTGCAAGATCTATCGCAAAGTCAGGACGTAAGATCCTCTTCGTAGCGACTAAAAAGCAAGCAAGAGATATCGTAACCGAAGCTGCTAAAAGTGTCAACATGCCATATGTAACCGATAGATGGTTAGGAGGTATGATGACTAACTTCTCGACGATCAGAAGATCTATCAAGAAAATGCAGAGTATAGAGCAGATGCTTGCGGATACAACCCTTACTAGTATCACTAAGAAGGAGAGACTTACTCTCGAAAGAGAAAAAATCAAGCTCAACAGAGTACTTGGTGGTATCGCTAATCTTAATAGATTACCTGCAGCGATGTTTGTAGTAGATATCACGCATGAGCACCTAGCGATCACAGAAGCTCAGAAGCTCAATATCAAGACGCTTGCCATGGTGGATACTAATAGTAATCCTAACCTGGTTGACTTTCCGATACCAGCTAATGATGATGCTTCTAAGTCTGTAGCCGTGATCACTGAGATCATGACGAATGCCGTGAAAGAAGGTCTAGAAGATCGCAAGAAGGCGAAAGCAGAGTTGGAGACGACTGCATCTTAAAATTGGTTCGAACTTTAAAAATCAAATACAGAATATGAGTATATCTGCAAAAGACGTCAAGCACCTCAGAGACATCACTGGTGCTGGTATGATGGATTGCAAAAAAGCACTTACAGAATCTAACGGAGATGTAGAAGGTGCCATAGAAGTACTTCGTAAGAAGGGACAGAAGTTATCGGCTAAGAGAGCAGAGAGAGAAGCTAATGAAGGAGTAGTCGTAGCCCTTACTTCACATAATAAGAACAACGGTATAGTACTACGTCTCAGTTGTGAGACAGACTTTGTATCTAAAGGCGAGGGCTTTGTTAATCTAGCCAAAGAGTTTGGTAACATAGCGTTATCTAAGTTGCCAGATAGCCTAGAAGACTTACTAGCATTACCATATGCGGATGGTCTTTCTATAGGTGAGAAAGTAACTGAGCAGGTCGGTGTAATCGGTGAGAAGATCGAGATCAAAGGATATGATAAGATCGTCACTGCAGCCGGAGAAGGCCAAGTACTTCCTTACATCCACATGGGATATAGAGCAGGTGTCATCGTAGCGCTGAACCAAGAAGGACCTTCTTTCGAAGAGCCTGGTAAAAACGTTGCTATGCAGATCGCAGCGATGAAGCCTATCGCAGTAGACAAGAAAGATGTCCCACAGGAGATCGTCGACAAAGAGATCGAGATAGGTAAAGAGCTTGCACGTAATGAAGGTAAGCCAGACGCTATGTTAGAGAAGATCGCGACAGGTCGACTTAACAAGTTCTTCAAAGAGACTACGCTGTTGAACCAGCCGTATGTAAAAGATACCAAGCAGACGATCGGTAGCTACCTACAAGGATTGTCTGATGGACTAACAGTTACATCATTTAAGCATATATCACTTGCGTAAATGTTGATCGTATGAAAATCCAAAGCGGCACAAGATTTAATTTTTGTGCCGCTTTTTT
>CAZXIE010000018.1:0-8899 GCA_964640065.1 uncultured Saprospiraceae bacterium | reverse complement strand
TTGATCGTATGAAAATCCAAAGCGGCACAAGATTTAATTTTTGTGCCGCTTTTTTTATGCCGTAAACTAAGAGAGAGAATGAGCGCGGAGTGTCAAATTAAGAAAGAAATCTTGCCCCGTAGGGACAGTATGTCGGTAGCAGAAATGAAGGATTTTACAACAACGTGCCGTAGATACGATATATGAAAATCAAAGTCATGTCCAACACCTATACGTATGAAACGATCTATTTATACATTAGAAAAGGCTATAGACATGATGTCCCTCACAGACATTTAATTAATAGCTGGTGATAAAACATATTTTGAAGTTTAAACATATATATTTGAGCTGATGGCAGTTAAATACCGACGCATTCTACTCAAACTGAGTGGCGAATCCCTGATGGGAGATAAGCCTTTCGGTATATCAGATAAGAGACTTTCACATTACGCCAGAGAGATCAAGAGCATCATGGAGCTCGATGTCGAACTAGCCATCGTCATAGGCGGAGGAAATATATTTCGTGGATTAGATGCAGCAGAGTCTGGGATCGAAAGAGCCCAAGGAGACTACATGGGTATGCTTGCTACATGTATCAATGGCCTTGCTCTTCAGAGTGCCTTAGAAGCACATGGTATGTATACCAGGCTTGTATCTGCTATAGAGATGCGAGAGATCGCTGAGCCATATATCAGACGACGAGCAGTCCGACATATCGAGAAAGGGAGGATAGTGATATTTAGCGCCGGCACAGGTAGCCCTTATTTTACAACGGATAGTGCTGCTGCTTTAAGAGCTAATGAGATTAATGCAGACGTCATACTAAAAGGAACAAGAGTAGATGGTATCTACACTGCTGATCCAGAGAAAGATGAAACTGCTGAACTCTTTGAGCGCATTTCCTACCAAGAGGTCATCTCATCACGACTCAATGTGATGGATATGACGGCCTTCACTATGTGCCATGAAAACGACATGCCTATCGTTGTCTTCAACATCAATACTTCCGGCAACCTCAAGAGGGTAGTTGAAGGAGAGAATGTGGGGACGACTGTTCGATAGTTAAGTCAGCACCCATCTAGTCGAGCGACCACCTTTCTAACTACATTATAAGACATTCGCGACCGCACGTACAATCTGAAATTACCAATAGTTTGTCATGATTTTTGACACAAAAATGTACGCCAAACAAAACTTTGGATTGATTAATAACCACGGGTTGACACCCTCGGCTATTAGGCTAAGACCCCTTCAGGGTCATTTTATTATGATATTATCGGACAATCGATGAATATTAAATCACGCTTCAGCGTGAGACGTCCTGATACAACTCGCCATTAGAATAAAATCTCGTAGCGGCTAGGCGCGCGCATCTCGGCTTAGCCGAGATAGCACGACGAAAAAAGCCGAGATTTTATCACGAGAAAGCTTAAGAGTTAGTTCTGATATATTCACACTAGGAACTAAGGGCCTATGAAGCGAGTATTAGCAGGGCAAGATTTTTACGTCTTTTTGTATCGATTGACAAAAAGACAAGGACAATTATGCATAAAAACAGATAATTGATCACAGCAATGAGCCGAAGGGGCTGTACTTTTCAAAGTGCCATTCTGAGTCATGGTTCACTGTCCTTTTGGACCATATTTGGGTAGATCTATATTTTACTGGACAGTAGTGGCATGGATGTTCATATATCGTACCTACGGCACGTTGCTCTAATATTCATCTTCTCTACCTATATAATGTCCCTACGGGACAGGTGCTCCCTCCCTTCGAAACCTAATTCTCCTTTAACTGCTAAATGATTGTCTGAACAAGACTATCTCTACGACTTGATATCCAAGTTAGCTAAGACAAACTCACCCACTTGCTCACCTTGTTCTACGCCATAGTCTATCGCTGGTCGATAGTGGATGCCGCCATATAATCTACTTACAGCGGCCTCTTCGGAGGCATGGATAAATGACTTGAAGTGACGTATCGGGAGCCCGTACTGCACCTCTGTATCATCACTGAAGGCAAAGTTGTCACCATATACTTGTGTGAGTGCAAGCGCTGCAGCTCTACTTATGACGCTATGACCACTCGTATGCTCTGGGAAGGGTGGTGTCTGGAGTAGCGGTACCCAGTCTTGATCGATATTTTCGTTTATAACAGTCTCTGGTCGAACTAGTACACTGCGGTACTTCTCATCCCAACAACTGATAAAGGCATCAAATAGAGCGATGGAAGTAAGCGCATAAGCTTCGACGCTCTTTGGAAAATCCGCTTGTGCCTTTCTACTCGCTATACCTGCTATGCTCATCCAGTGACCTCCAGGGGTGATCTTCTTGGTAGCATGCATGACATGACCGATGACATTAAGCGCGTAGGGATTACAATCCCAGAAGCTAGCTATCTCTTTTTGTTCGTCGTCGGCTTCATTGACTACAGTATAGACTTCCATCGTCTCTTTATAGAACTGACTGCCTTCTTCTAAGCTAAATTCCGTTGGTGGCTTAGGTAAAAACTGCGTAGCACTATCTATGACTAATGGTCGAATCTCTCGCCAGTGCGGTTCTATACCTTTTCCATATGCAGGTGGAGTAGGCTTCCAGTCTTTAGGATCTCTTGTGATCGAGTATTCGGGGAAGGTCCGTGTCTGCTTGTACATATCACTATCTGACCAAGCAACGATATGTGCAGATATAGCAGCGCCATGATCTAGTGACCGCTGAAATACACTATTAGAGATCCCTGACTCCTCTTTAATCTTCTCGAAAGCCTTCTCGCGATGCTCATCCATCTGTGCTTCGGAAAAAATGAAGTGAGTCGCGGTCTTGTAGAATGCCTCTAGAGTCGCTAAGGCAGTACTATATTCTTTTTCAGGAGCAGCAGGTACAGATGTGAAATCCGTGATCTGTCCCGCTAAGCTTTGGTAAGAGCTGTCAGCTTGTGCCATGACTTCATAGGCGGCTATGCTAGCATAGGCGTAATTGCGACTAGCCACTGGTGGTGAAAAAATATCATAGACGATAACGTCGCTATATTTCTTCTGCGCATCATGCAAGAAGTTAGGATCTGCGATGACTGACTCATCATGTGGTGTAGTCTTACACCCACATAGGATCACGATGAAGGTGATGACTGCTAGGAATCTCAACATATATATTAATACAACTTCAAACCTCTAAGGTAGGTTCTAATTTTCAAGATTTTTAAGACTCGGGGCCTTGTCTTTTTTACTTCCTCGATACATGTCGTAGCGATGATATTTGCATTGTATAGGGCCGTTATATAAAGTTAGCTTTTTTGATGTTCGCAGTCCTACACGTTTGATCGCATCCTTGTCGCCACAAAGGATCCATGCTGACCAGCCGTTATACTTTTGTTTAAGTGTATCTCCAAACTGCTTGTAGAAGCCTTCTATATCTTCTTCTTCGAGTCGCATGCCATAAGGTGGGTTAGCGATAATCATCCCTTCTTCAACTGGAGCATCCGATGTAAAGAAGTCAGCTTTCTCTATGTGTATACTATCTCCCATACCATGATCCATCACAAGTGATCTTGTATCCGATACTTGAGAAGTAATGATATCACGACCGATAAGAGTTAGAGGATTATCTTCTATACCGAGCTGAGCATCACCCTTGATCTTGGATAACAATGCCTCATCATAATCTGGCCATGACATAAAACTAAAGTGTCCGCGATGTAATCGCGGAGGTATCTTATTAGCTAACATATAGGCCTCAGTAAGTATGGTCCCCGACCCGCACATCGGATCTAGTAAGGGAGAAGACCGATCCCAGCCCGATAACATCACCATGCCAGCGGCAAGGACCTCGTTAAGAGGTGCCATACGCTGACGCTGACGATATCGTCTCTTGTGTAAAGAGTCACCGGAGCTATCCAAGGAGATGGTAAAGTCTTTATCCTTACAGTATACATCTATGACAATATCTGGTCGTTCTAAGTCTATATTGGGCCGCCTACCTCCATAGGCATCTCGACATTGGTCCACGATAGCATCTTTTGTTTTGAGAGCCATGTACTGACTGTGCGTATATACGTCAGAGTGAACGGTACTATTGATCTTGAAAGTAGTATCAAGATGGATAAGATCCGTCCACGTATATCTTCTCAAGCGCTTATAAAAGACCGTCTCATTATGAGCCTTAAAGGATAAGATTGGCTGGAGGACTCGTGTGGCAGTCCGAGACCATAAGTTGACCTTATAGAGTGTCTCCAGATCTGATTCAAATGAAACTGCTCGGTTGAGTATCTGGATGCTCTGACCTCCTAGTTCTTTGATTTCATCGGCCAGAAGCTGTTCTAGGCCGGCCATGGTTTTAGCTAGATATTTCTTATTCACCTACTTCATCAGCTCTTTATCACGAAGTTCGCGACGTAGGATCTTACCTACTGTTGACTTAGGAAGCTCCTTGATAAACTCTACGTGCTTAGGTACTTTATAACCAGTGAGTTGCTCTCGAGCATATTCGATAAGCTCATCTTTTTTGAGCGTACTATCTTTTACGGTGACAAATATCTTGACTACTTCACCCGACTTATCATCTGGCACACCGATAGCTGCTACTTCATCAACTTTTTCATGTCTTCCGAGGACGTCTTCTATCTCATTAGGATAGACATTAAATCCTGATACTAAGATCATATCCTTCTTACGATCGACAATCCTGAAGTATCCGTCGGCTTCCATCAGTCCGATATCGCCAGTATTGAGCCATCCTTCTGGAGTGATCGTCTTAGCTGTTGCTTCGGGCTTGTTGTAGTAGCCCTTCATCACTTGTGGTCCCTTTACTTGGATCTCACCAGGCTCTCCGACTGGCAGTGGGTTACCTTGCTCATCTACGATCCTCACATCTGTAGATGGAACGGGTATGCCGATGGTACCCACTCTTACCGCATCTCGAGGATTGACGGTTACGACAGGTGACGCTTCCGTCATGCCGTATCCCTCAGCTATCTTTCCACCAGTTATCTTTTCCCACTCTTCACCTACTTTTTGCTGTAGGGCAGTTCCTCCGGCATTGGCCATCTCAAAGTTGGAGAAGTCTAGGGCCTTGAAGTCTTCGTTGTTGTTCAAGGCATTGTATAGAGTATTGACTCCAGTCATGCCTGTAAGTTTGAAGTTCTTGAACTCCTTAACCAGACTATCAAGATCACGAGGATTCGTGACAAGTACAGTATGAGCGCCATTACCTAGCATCGCTAGACAGTTACAACTGAATGCATAGATGTGATACATCGGTAGTGGAGATAGTACGATCTCATCGGCACCATCATTTTTTATATAAGGATCCCAAAATGATTTGATCTGCAGCATATTAGCGATCAGATTTCTATTAGTCAGCATCGCTCCTTTACTGACTCCAGTAGTACCACCTGTGTACTGATGTACGATCACTCTCTCTGGTGTATTTTCAAAGGAAGGAAGGTCAAACTTCTTTCCTTGCTTGAGTGCTTCTTTAAAAGATACAGTATTAGGTAGTTCAAACTTTGGCACCATCCTTTTGACATGCTTGACAGCCGTATCTACTAACATGCCTTTGACGCCTCCAAGTAATTCGCCTATGGATGTCGTGATGATCGTTTTGATCTCAGTCTTGTCGAGTATCTTCTCGAGATTGGCTGCGAAGTTTTGTGCGATGATGATACCTTTCACTCCGCTATCGGTGAACTGATGCTCCATCTCGCGAGGAGTGTAGAGAGGATTAGTATTTACGACAGTGATACCAGCCTTCATGCAACCGAAGAGAGCGATAGGATACTGTAGGAGATTAGGCATCATGATGGCCACGCGATCTCCCGGCTCGAGACCTCGGTGACTGAGGTAGGCGCCAAACTGATCTGACAGCTTATCGATCTCCTTATAGGTCATCGTCTTGCCCATGCACGAGAAAGCAGCTCGCTTGGGATATTTGTCAAATTTTTCATTGATGAACTCTACGATGGTAGAGTATTGGTCTAGATTGATATTGGCGGGCACTCCTTGAGGGTAGTTTTTGAGCCATGGCCGTGAGTCTGTCATAGTAGTTTTAATTTACGTCAAGTGGATCAAATATACTGATCTCCATCCACCTCTGATAGCCACTAGATTATTGAGTAAAATAACCTTACTTTTGCGGCCCTAATTTATTCATTCACCCTTTCGGGAAATAGTTCTCGAAATACAAACCTGATCCTAAGCCATGGCTGACGATAAAGATCTTGAAGTAACAGAAGAAAATCCAACACCAGAAACTACTGCAGAGACAGTGGTTGAAACTGTCGAAGAAACAACAGAAAAGGTGGAGGCTGCTGCTGAACAAGCAACAGAAAAAGTGGAAACTGCAACCGCAGAAGCAACAGCAGAATCAAGCGATACCGCAGAGGTGGTCGCTGAAGCAGTTCCTGAACCCATCCCAGATACTCCACACGATGACTATGACTGGACGATCGGAAAGCAGCGTATCAACAGATACACTGACGAAGAAACAGCAAAATTTATCCAAGACTATGAGGCGTCTCTACAGACACTAGCAGAGAATGCAGTTGTCGTAGGTAAGGTCACTTCATTTAGTGGAGGTGATGTCGTACTAGATATCAAGCACAAATCAGATGGTCTTGTATCGGCTTCAGAATTTAGAGATATGCCTGACCTCGCCGTTGGTGATGAGGTACATGTATATGTCGAGCAAACTGAAGACGAGAGAGGTCAGCTAGTTCTATCTAGAAGAAAAGCTAAGCTGCTTCAGGCTTGGGAAAATATCAAAGACTCTTACGAGAATGGTACTATCATCAAAGGTACCGTGGTGAGTAAGACGAAAGGTGGACTGATCGCAGACTGTAGTGGTCTGGAGACATTCTTACCGGGATCACAGATCGATATCAAGCCGATCATCGATTATGATTCATATGTAGGTAAGACGATGGAGTTCAAAGTTGTGAAGATCAACGAGGCGATCAAGAATGCCGTCGTATCTCACAAGGCTCTTATCGAATCAGATCTCGCTGAACAAAGAGAGCACATCATCGCTGGTCTTGAAAAAGGTCAAGTACTTGAAGGTGTTGTTAAGAACATCACAGACTTCGGTGCATTTATGGACTTGGGTGGTGTCGATGGACTTCTTTATATCACAGATATATCTTGGGGTCGTATCAATCATCCTAACGAGATCCTCGAGCTTAACCAGAAGATCAACGTCGTTGTACTTGACTTCGATGAGAACAAGAGACGTATCTCACTTGGTCTTAAGCAACTACAACCGCATCCATGGGATATCCTATCTGCGGATATAGTACAAGGATCTGTTGTCAAAGGAAAGATTGTCAATATCGAGGACTATGGTGCTTTCTTAGAAATCATACCAGGTGTCGAAGGTCTGATACACGTATCAGAAGTCAACTGGAGCACACAGCCGGTTAATGCACGTGAGTTCTTTGATCTCGGTGTAGAGTATGAAGCAAAAGTGGTGACGATAGATAGAGAAGATCGTAAGATGTCTCTAAGTATCAAGCAGCTTTCTGAAGATCCTTGGTCAAGCATTCTACAGAAATTCCCTGTGGATAGTAAGCACAGTGGAGAGGTGAAAAATCTTACGCCATATGGTGTATTTGTAGAGCTTGAAGAAGGTATCGGTGGTATGATTCATATCTCTGATCTTTCATGGACGAAGAGATTTAATCACCCATCAGAGTATACGAAGGTGGGCACTAACATAGATATCACCATCCTTGATATCGATCTTGAGGATAGAAAGTTATCTCTAGGTCACAAGCAGTTAGAGGAGAATCCATGGGATACATTTGAAAATGTATTCCCAGTAGGATCTTATCACGATGTGACGATCATCCGTAAAGATGATAGAGGTGCTATCGTACAGCTTCCATATGGACTAGAAGCTTACGCTCCGATCAGACATATCAAGAAAGAAGATAACACCGCCGCTGAGGTAGATGAGAAGTTAACGATGAAGGTCATCGAGTTTAACAGAGATGATAAGCGGATCGTAGTTTCTCATAGTAGATATGTAGATGATATCAAGAGAAAGGCTGATGATGAGGTCCGTAGAGCAAGAGGAGAAGAAGTCCGCGAAACGCGTAGGACGATCACTACTCAGAAGTCAAAACTTGAGAAGACGACTCTCGGAGAACTAGATGTATTCTCACAGTTGAAGAGCCAGCTCAAAGCGCAGGAAGAAGCCGCACCACCTCCACCACCAGTGGAAGAGGCACCAGCTCCAGCAGTAGAAGAGCCAGTAGCAGAGGAGACTCCTGCAGTTGAGGCGGAAGCACCTGTAGTAGAAGAAGCACCTGTAGTGGAAGAGGCACCGGCAGTTGAGGAAACTCCGGCAGCAGAAGAAGCTCCAGCAGCAGTTGTAGAGGAGAAGCCAGCAGCTCCGGCTAAGCCTGACGATCTCAAGAAGATCGAAGGTATCGGTCCGAAGATCGCTGAGAAGCTGAACGAAGGAGGCATTCATACATTTGCGGAGTTAGCAGCGTCACCTGTTGAGAGATTACAGGAGATACTTGATGCAGCAGGCTCACGATACAGAATGCATAACCCAGGTACATGGCCACAGCAATCAGCTCTTGCAGCTGAAGGTGACTGGGATGCACTCAAGAAGTTACAAGACGAGTTAGACGGCGGGAAGTAGTCGCTAACTACATGATAGTATAAAGCCTCAAGTCGATGACTTGGGGCTTTTTTTGTGGGGTTTTAGTGACGGCATTGCGTGAGGACCTGCAATGCAACGTGGATCAGTTTAGTTGCGGCTCCCGATGCAACGCGATGTACGTCCGATTTCGAATAGGATTAGCGATGATATTTAACTTCATTGCATGAGGACCCGCAATGCAGCGTGATTCAGTTTAGTTGCGGCTCCCGACACTAAGATCTTAACCTAAGCCTGATATCTCCCTTTGGAGGGAG
>CAZXIE010000017.1:7991-44946 GCA_964640065.1 uncultured Saprospiraceae bacterium | reverse complement strand
CCTTGTGGTCCCGCTGGGCCTTGTGCTCCTGTGGCTCCTACTGCCCCCGTAGCTCCAACTGCGCCAGTGGCACCTGTAGCTCCTGTCAATCCAGTAGCGCCTGTTTCTCCTTGTGGTCCTGCTGGGCCTTGTGCTCCTGTGGCACCTGTCGCACCAACTGCTCCCGTAGCTCCAACTGCGCCAGTGGCACCTGTAGCTCCCGTCAATCCTGTTGCACCTGTCTCACCTTGTGGGCCCGCTGGACCTTGTGCTCCTGTAGCTCCGACTGCGCCTGTCAGTCCTGTTGCACCTGTAGCACCAGTTGGTCCTGCTGGGCCGGTAGCTCCTGTGGCACCAACTGCACCTGTCAAGCCAGTAGGTCCTGCTGGACCTTGTGCACCTGTCGCACCTGTAGCTCCTGTTAATCCTGTTGCGCCGGTTGCTCCCGTTTCACCTTGCGGGCCAGCTGGACCTTGTGGGCCCGTACTTCCTGTATTTCCTTGTGGACCTGCGGCTCCTTGAGCGCCAGTCTCACCTTGTGGACCTGCTGGACCTTGAGGACCAGTAGATCCTGCTGGACCTGCTGCACCTTCTGGGCCTTGTGGACCAGAGGCTCCTTGAGGACCTGTAGGTCCGGCTGGGCCTGTATCTCCTTGAGGACCTGATGGGCCTGATGGACCAACTACACCTTGTGGGCCTTCTGGGCCTTGAGGGCCTGCTATACCAGTTGGGCCTTGAGGCCCTGCTGGGCCTTGAGCACCTGTCGCACCCGCTGCACCAGTTTCACCTTGTGGTCCTGAAGGACCCGCTGCTCCTGTCAGACCTTGTGGACCTCTTGGTCCTTGAGCACCTTGAGATCCGGCTGGACCTGCTGAACCTGATGGGCCTGCTGCTCCAGTTTCACCTTGTGGGCCTGCTGGACCTGATGGGCCAGTCGCTCCAGATGGTCCAGTTGCACCTTGTGGGCCTGCAACTCCTGTTGCACCTTGTGGGCCTGCAGAACCTGCTGGGCCTGTTTCACCTTGTGGGCCTGCCGGGCCTTGAACTCCAGGTGCACCTTGTGGGCCCGCTGGGCCGGTAGCTCCTTGTGGACCTGCTGGGCCACCTCTTAGATCTCCAGTAGTAAATACTGATCCATCCGAAAAAGTAAATGTAAATGTGCCGTTGCCATTGTCAGTGGTTGAGGTAATACCCCTTCCTGAGGCACCAGTAGCTCCGGTTGCACCCGTAGCACCTGTTGCTCCGGTAGGACCTTGTGGGCCGACAGCGCCAGATCCTCCTCCTAGACATGTCCACTCTGGGAAAGTTGGAATACCAACATTGACCTGCAAGCAGCTATCTGTAGTATTAAAGATAATAGCACCAGTTAGTGGCGTAGGAATACCATCTCTATCTAAAGATGTCATCCTAGGTGGCACAAATGCCTTCTCTGTACTCTCTAGCTCTAGTATAGATCCATCATCAATTGTGGTTGGATCTCCTCCCAGTTTAATCTGGGCGTGTGTGACCGTAAAGCAAAAAGAGAGAATGACGCAGACAAGCGCATTCTTTAGCCAACTGCTGGGAAGGCAATTCTCTTGACACAAATTCATCTTAGGTTTAGTTTTAATCAAGTAATAAAAATTGGAAGATTGACAGGTGAATTGTCAATAATCCCGTGAGTTTCAAATAATTCTAATGGCATGATGAAAGCGATCGCAATTGGGTCGATTCAAAAGGATCACGGGCAGCGATTAGGTAGGGTAAAGTCTCTTGCCAAGCCGAAATATATGAAAACTTAAATATATCATGGCTTATAATTTTGGCGATATCTTCAAAAATATAAGTCAGGTATCTATCAGAGCGCCCGTAATTACTTTGTTTTTAGCCGTTCTGCGAAATAATATTTTTTGTCTTATTCATATTACAACTTTTAACCATAATACATCTGCACGCTCTGCCAATAACATTGTACGATAAGTAATAGTGCATCTCTGAAGTGGTAGTATTTAGCACAAATAGAAATTTATCGATCATTATGGATTACTTTGGCGCAAAAGAATCTGAATGGGTAAAACCGTTGCTATAGCAAATCAAAAAGGTGGTGTTGGGAAAACAACAACAGCAATCAATCTTGCAGCCGCTTTAGCTCTTCTCGATAAAAAAGTCTTGTTAATAGATGCGGATCCACAGGCTAATGCAACAGCGGGTCTAGGTATCAAAGAAGATGAGATCAAAGGAGGTACATATGATTGTCTGATGGAGGCTGGAAAAATAAAGTCCCTGATCATACCAACTCAAGTTCCGAATCTTGACATCCTTCCATCTTCTATTGATCTTGTTGGCGCAGAAATAGAACTCGTCAATAAAGAGAAAAGGGAGTATGTTCTAAAAAAAGCGATCAAAAAGATAAGAGATCAGTACGACTATATATTCATAGATTGTCTGCCGTCGCTAGGTTTGATCACAGTTAATGCACTAAGTGCAGCCCATAGTATCATTATACCAATACAATGTGAAATCTTTTCATTAGCTGGTCTTGGAAAACTCAAACAAACCATCGATGTGCTTAAGAATCAATACAACGAAAAACTCAAAATAGAAGGGATACTCCTAACGATGTATGATAGAAGATTACGGATGGCTAATATGGTAGTAGATCAGGTAAAGGAAATGGTAGCTGATTATGTCTTTAAAACCATAATACATAGAAATAGTAAAATCGCAGAATCTCCAAGTGTGGGACAACCCGTTATCATGTATGATGCGACGAGCACAGGAGCTATCAATTTTCTTAATCTGGCAACAGAATTTCTTAACATCAATGATGACCTCAAACACTAATCCATAGCGATCATGGCTAAATCAAATAAAAAAGCTGTCGGCCAAGGTATCAAGGCTCTCTTGGCAAACATAGATAAGAAGAGCTCTAGTGATAAGACTCCAGAAAAACATATACTTGCGAAGGATGAGAGCACTATTAAAATCCTAACAGAATATCTCGAAGCAAATCCATGGCAACCGAGAAGAGAGTTTAATGAGGAGAAACTACAAGAGTTAACAGAGTCTATCAAAATCCATGGTATCATCCAACCTATAGCGGTCAGAAAACTGAACTCCCAATCTTATCAGATCATATCTGGAGAGCGGAGATGGAGAGCAGCTAAAAGTCTGGATATAAAAGAAATACCAGTATATGTCATAAGTGCAGATGATCAGACGATGCTAGAGATAGCTCTTCTTGAGAATATTCAGCGAGATGATCTAAATCCATTAGAAGTAGCTCTCTCTTATCAGCGTCTCATAGACGAATGTGAGTTGACTCATGAAGATCTATCAGAGAGATTAGGTAAAAAAAGAAGTTCGATAACGAATCATCTCCGCCTCCTTAGACTTTCACCGAGCGTACAAGATGCAGTAAGGACTCAATCTATATCTATGGGACATGCGAAAGTCTTAGCCGGTGTAGAGAGAATCGAAAACCAAACTTTTCTTTTGGGTGAAATACTGAAAAATCAGCTTTCCGTAAGAGCTACAGAGAATCTCGTAAAGGCTAAAAAAGTCTCAACCCCAAGTTCGGGCACTCGAAGTGTATCATCAAAAGATCCCAATCTTGAGAGACTGGAGCGGCAGCTGTCCGAGCATCTCGGCACACGTGTGAGCATAACATACAGTGCTGCAGGCCGAGGTAAGATTACAATACCGTTCAAATCAAATACTGAACTGTCAGATATAACAGATAGCTTAATCGACTGATTATGAGGATATCGATATCCGTCATATCTTTTCTAATCATTTCTTTTTCTACTTCGCTTGTAGCGCAAGATTTATTAGGAGACCAGGAAGTTAAAACGGAAGAGGTCCAAACTCAAGAGCCTCAAAAAGGACCTGGCGTTGGATCGATCTTTTATGGACAGCCTGGTAAGGCCGCTCTTTATTCTTTAGTTGTGCCTGGAGGTGGTCAATTCTATAATCGGCGATATTGGAAGATACCTATCGTGTGGGGAGTAGAAGGCTTTGCTCTACATAATCTGATACAAAATATTAATACCAGCCGTGATGCAACGTCTTGCTGGAGAGCAACATTAGGCGATACTGACAATGGTGATCTCAGACGTTGCTCAGCTGATGTCCAAGCTTTGGTCGCTAACTCAACTACACAACAAGATGCTGCCTTTGATGAGCGTCAATCAGCTAGGTCTGGGAAAGATGTGGCGTGGATATTAATGAGTACCGCACACCTTTTTAACATCATTGAGGCCTTTGTTGATCGTCATTTGATCAACTTTGATACAACTGAAGATCTCAGTTTTCACAATCGACCTAATCCAAATATTACAGGTACATCCTCCTTGGTATCGGATATTACTTTACTGAGAGTAACTGTCTCGCTTAATCGTTAGTCTACAATGACACCATCCTGAAAGCCCACAGCATAGGCCGAAGGATATGAGGTTGAATATCTTTGATTGATCCTTTTCTCAGCTTCTTTTCGAGTATCGAATGATTCAATCAAATATAGTTTGTTGCCGTCTGCAGTAGTATAGATGTTGAGATCAGGAAATCTCTGTAACAATGGATGATCCTGTGCAAGCTCGTATCTACTAAAAAGTATAACGATTTTGTAGCCATTTAATGTAGCGGCTTTATCTATCGATGGTGGCAGTGATTCTTCTACAGGAACTGCTTGATGAGCTATCCAGTTCTCCTCTTGAATTGATTCATCGACGTAAGTGATCTGTGCGGATGGTTGGGCCTCAACAACTCTTGTGGACTCCGTTTCTGGCGATGCGACTTCTATCTCTGCTGACTGAGTTTCTTGGGGTGTCTCATTTACGAAAGTGGTCGCTGCTTCATGAACTTTCACATCATCTGGTTGTGCCTCCTTGATAGGAGATAGTCGATCTGCTTTCGAGGCTTTCACAACCTCCTCTGGATCGGCTTCTACAGGTACCTTGATCTGACCCTCTGATTCTAACTCAGCGAGTATATCAGCCATATTCTCATCTACTTTCATCTGGCGCAGACTCCTATGCTGGACGTTATTTCTGACTTCTAATATCTTGAGTTCTGTTCTCCGATTTTCTGCATGCTCTGTCTCTGAGCATCTCGATCCGCAATCATTGACAGGCTGAGCCTCACCGTAGCCATGTGCGATTAGTTGAGATTGTTGGATTCCATGTTTCTCAACAAGATAATCAACAACATTACTAGCTCTCTTCTGTGATAGCTCTTGGTTATATGCCGACTTGCCATTAGTATCTGTGTGAGCACCGAGCTCAAGGACCAGTTGAGGATTGTCCTTAACGAATACGGCTACTGCGTCTAGCGATGTACGAGACTTCCGGGTAAGAGATGCCTTATTAGTAGCATAGTATATATCCTGAAGTCCGATAATCTTACTTGGCTCAAATCTTTCTAACTCAACATTAGCTAAGAGGACTCCATTAGAATTATCATTAGTGAGATTATCCGATACACCAGGGGTCACCTCTCCTACCCCTTCAAAACATAATATGCAAGAGGCCACATCCACATATGCCTCCATACGTTTAGAGAGGAAGCCTTCTTTTCTGACCAGGATAGTGTAGTGATTACCTTTTACAAAATCTACCTTAAACTCTGGGTCTTGGAGATCGGTGATCACTAGCTCTTCTCTACGCGCAGTATTGTTATACACTTCTACCAGTGAGCCTTTCACTCCACTTCTATATCCATCAGGACTACCATCTTTCTCTGCTAGAGTGATCTCAAAGACGTAACCTGGAAGCTTACTTATTTCATGCTTTAGAAATACCTTATCTCCTTCTTCACCTCCAACACTAAAGTCTTCAGCATGCTTAATAAAAGGGAGTTTTTCTATGAGTACGGCATAGTTACCATCAGGGATATTAGAGATCTCATACTGGCCAGACTCATCAGATATGGCAGTAGCGATAATATCATTACCTCTCTTGATCTGGACCTCAGCTTCTGATATGTACCCTCTATTTCCACTTTCGTAAATGTATCCCACCACAGTACTCTGTGCAGATATGTAACATCCGACTAGTAAAAAGGTGATGAATAACAATGATCTTAAACTTTCCATATGTCCTGTATGACGCCAAAATAACAAGTTGTCACATCATATAATAAAAGCCTAAGGTCAGCTTTGAGTCATACTGAAAGAACAATTAGATACTCTCAATCTTGATATCATTCTGAAATATCAGATCTTGCGACACCTTACTTATGAAGAAAGAAGATCTTAGAATAGTGTTTTTAGGTACCCCATCGTTTGCAGTAGCTACGTTGGACCGGCTGGTACATGACGGATACAATATAGTAGGTGTTATCACTGCGCCTGATCGCATGGGAGGACGCGGTATGAAACAAGTGATCATGAGTGATGTCAAAAAATATGCACTCGAGAAAGGTCTCCATGTCATGCAACCTAGAAATCTCAAGAGTAAGTCATGGCTTAAAAAACTAGAAGCGCTTCGTGCAGATCTTCAGATAGTTGTGGCTTTTAGGATGCTGCCTGTAGCCGTCTGGGATATGCCACCACTCGGTACATATAATCTCCATGGCTCTTTACTACCAGCTTACCGTGGTGCTGCTCCGATACAGTGGGCTATCATCAATGGTGAAAGCAAAACAGGAGTCACCTCTTTTAAACTAAAACATGAGATAGATACCGGACAGATAGCGCTATCAGCTGAAGTCGAGATCGACAAGGATGATTACTTCGATGATGTCCATGATAAAATGATGGAGGTCGGAGCATCGGTAGTCGCAGAAACTGTAGAAGGACTATTAGCTGATAGACTCACTCTTCAACCTCAGGATGAATCTAAAATCTCGAAAGCTCCTAAGATCTTTCATAAAGACTGCGAGCTTGATTTTGATGCAGATGTTAATGACGTATATAATAAGGTGCGTGGGCTCAGTCCATATCCTGTTAGTTGGACAAGACTGCTAGAGAAGAAACTCAAAATCTACAAAGCGAGTTACTCACCACAGAAGCATGATGAAAAGTCAGGACTTTATATATCAGATGGTAAGAACTACTTGGGTATCTACTGTAAGGATGGCATCCTCTTTATAGATGAACTTCAACCAGAAGGAAAACGAAGGATGAATATCAAAGACTACTTGAATGGCTTATCTCTTAAAACGAATAGCACACTATATCCCATAAGACTCCAAGCACATTGGTCATCATAGAATCATTAATACTTGAGATGTCTGTAAATCCACCTGCCATACTTACTTGCTCTCCGCAAAGGCTATCACCAGCGATAGTATAGAGCAGTATAACCATGAACATAAAGAGAAAGGAAAGGGACCTCTTTGATTTTGATTTGGTGCGCATGAGTAGACAGTTAGATTGTTTTGGTAGAAAGCTTCTTACGATGCTATAGTAAAGAGACGCACTAAGCAATACTAATGTTACAACTCCTTAACAAAAAATTAAGTTCCGATGGATTCAGGAATACTGGAAATTAACTTTTGAGTATAGGGATGATTTGCAGATAACATCACTTGATCAGACAATCCTTCTTCTACAATCTTCCCTTCCTTCATCACCAATATGCGATCACATAGATAATGTACGACAGACAGATCATGACTAATGAAAAGCATACTGATATCTCTTTTTACTCTCAGTTCATCGAGGAGATTAAGGATCTGTGCCTGGATAGAGACATCTAATGCAGAAACGCTCTCATCACATATCAAGAGTCTTGGCTTTACGGATAGCGCTCTTGCAAGACAAACTCTCTGTCTTTGACCTCCTGATAGTTGATGTGGATATCGATCATCAAAAGAGGCGTCTAAGCCTACCTCTTCTAAGAGCTGAAGCGCATAAGACTTGACTTGGTCTTTAGGTACAATTTTATGATATCGAGCTGGCTCTCGGATAGCACTCCCTATCGTCATCTGAGGATTAAGTGAACTGTAAGGGTCTTGAAATACTAATTGGATCTGAGTTCTTAGTTTCTTATCCTCTCGTAGACTCTTAAGGGTTAGCTCTTTCCCTTGGTATGAGATGTGACCAGATGATGGAGCCAGTAATCCTACTATGGCTTTGGCGACTGTGGATTTGCCGGAGCCGGACTCGCCAACTATACCAAGTATCTCTTTCTTAGCTAGGGTGAATGTGATGTCATCCACAGCTTTGACATAGGTCCTCTGCTCCCAAGGCCATGCTCTTTTATTAGGAAAGTACACCTTGAGGTCCTTGACTTGAAGAAGCATGTCTGTAGAAGAGATGTCTATCTGAGTTCTTGTATTGTTAGCTACAGGTACACCTCCTAAAACATCTTGGACTGTGGTTAATTTATAAGCGCGTTTCTCTGGAGTAGGCTTACAAAGTAAGAGCGCCTCAGTATAAGGATGAGCTGGAGAAAGGAATACATCTGGTAGTTTTCCCTGCTCAACTATCTCTCCTTGAAACATCACCAGGACACTATCGCAGAGTTGAGCTACAACATCAAGGTCATGACTGATAAATATCAGAGATAACTCATCAGAGACGGTCAGACTCTTGATCAGGTCGACTACTTCTTTTTGTATCGTTACATCAAGAGCCGTAGTTGGCTCATCACATATTAATATATCAGGTGACGTAGCGATAGCCATCGCTATACAAACACGTTGTAGCTGACCACCACTCAGTTCATGAGGATATGAAGTATATATCCTTTCCACATCTGGCAGTTGCACTTTTTCAAATAAAGAGAGTACAAAAGACTTGCGACCTGGTTTTGCTCCTATATCATGCACATCAAGGACTTCCTTGACTTGGGAACCACATGTACGAACAGGATTCAATGTATTCATGGGTTCTTGGAAGATCATACTGATCTTCCTACCTCTTATCTTATAGAGTTCTTTTTCTTCTGCTTGCTGTACATCTAGAATATGACCGTCGTGATCAAAGGTGATCGCTCCTGTGACTTGACTAGACGAGGATGATATGAGCTTTAGGATAGATAGACTTGTCACAGACTTCCCCGATCCTGACTCTCCTACTATGCCAAGACGCTGACCTTTTTTCAAGTCAAACGAGATGCTCTTAACAGCTTCAGTCTTCGTTCCTCTTTGCTCAAATGTTATACTGAGGTTATCAACCGAGAGTAAATTATCTTTGAGAGCTTTGTTCATCTGCTAAAGCAACGGTTTTATATTTTTCATCATGGATCTGACTACTCGATCAGAAACATCATGTTCTTTCAGATTTCTCTGTAAGGTAGGTATAGCTGCTTGAACCTCCTTGATGATTCCTTTTGGGTTTTTGATTGTATAGTCTTGAGCTATCTGTATAACATCATCTACAGTGATAGCATTTCTTTTGCTATTGACCGATAGAGCTCGAGATGTATACTTATAATCTGTCAATGGATTCAGGGCGTAAGTGATGTCATAGGCTGGAGATAGAAACCATCTCTGCTCTTCTCTATCGTACGAGAAAGAATGATTCTTGAGGTGATCATCCGTATTAGCAAAGACAAGATTAAAGATCATACGTCTAAAGAGTTCATCTGACTGTCCATGAGGTACTTTCAAAAATGAACATAGCTTAAAGAGGTTTTCATAACTGGAGTTCTCTGGAGACTTAAAGTCCCAGCCTGTTATACCTGAAGTAGTCAGCACGTGTTTCTTTTCGCCATCAATGCGATCATATCTCTTTGTAGCAAAGTGCTTGCCATCTATTAGGTTAGAATCCATCATTGTAATGCCAGCCTGTGTCGCTGACAAGTAGTAGCAATATTCTATGACTTCTCGTGGATAAAGATCTTCTACTGCAAGCTTTACGAGCAAGTGATCGTAGTCTTCTTTATAGGCTAAGTCCCCTGAAATTATTTGGCCTGTCTTCTTATTTTTTGAAATTAGGATTTTGGGCCTTGCTCCTCCAGCGGACGTCCCTACTTTAAATATGTTGAACAGTCCTTCGGTATTAAGTTGAGTCGATCGAATAGATTTTTTTGTATCCATCACTTGCTTAAGCACCTCAACTATGTCGTCCAGATTTATATCTGCCTGTGTCTTGAGCTTTTGAGATGGGTAATACTCGAAGGCTCCCATACCTCTATTAGACACATAGGCGAGTTGCTCGATAACTGTGATATGATCTCTTCCTGATGACTCTAACCAAGCCTTGAAAATCATATTACCAAATACATCTGGTAATGAGTCTGCGAATGGAGGAGGTAGACTTTTGAATGTCTCAGTATTGTATTGGTCAAATACTTGAACTTGAGAAACGCTTCTTATGATCCTAGTAGGAGGAAAAATCCCAACGTACTTTCCTTTGGACAAAAAGTCTGGGTGAAACTGAAATGAAGTTCGCCCTCTATCTAAGTCCAACCCGATCTTTCCTACCTCTTGCTCAAAAATGCGCACGTTGATGACATCGTTTTTAGCCATCAGTATAGAGGTTTAGTTTCTTCGATATGTTTCCTCTTTCTTTTGATCTGAGCAGCTAAATCTTCTAGTATGTCGAGCTCTTTGGCAACTAATAGTAATGTGTCTATGGTAAAATTTTTGCCTGCTTCAAGCTTCTTTATAGTTAGAACGTGTAGCTCTGTTCTCTCAGCTAACTTTACTTGCGTGAGCTCATGCTTCTTCCTAAGTCTCTTTACTAGAAGTCCTATTTCTTGCTTGACTTCTTTGATCTCTATTATGTCGAACATGTATCTCTCTATTTAGTATATTATAACATACTTATATCTATAATAGTGCCATAAAATGTATTTTAATATACTCTATCCTTAGAATTTTTCTGTTTTGTCATTGAACATAATGAAAGAGTAGAGATGAGAATTCATAAAGTATGTTAAAATATACTTTATGCACTAATTATTAGTATATGTATGTTTTAATATACATAATATAAATATTATCGTGCAGATAATCTAGTGGTTACCCTTATGTAACCAGGTCTACTTCTACGTCCTATACAAAGACAATCAAATGTTAGACGAGAATCATGCGTTATCCTCGTGTCTGACATCAGACAACCCAAAGAAGAAGTCATGAAAAAGTGGATTACCCGAATAATACTAGCCGTTGTGGCACTCTTAGTAGGCTTTGTGGCCTATGTGGAACTCAATAAAGAATCCATAGCCTCGCAACTCATCGATGAGGCGAGTCAGGACTTAAAAGGTACATTGACATATGAAGACATAGACGTAAGTCTCTTATCATCTTTTCCACGCATAGGTATTGGTTTTGATCAGTTGAACATTACTTCTGCTGTCTCGGATATCGACGACCCCCTACTCCTTGCAGATAAGGTCAAGGTAGAAGTCGATCTGATGACGGCGATCAAAGAGAACGAGCCAATAAAGATCAAAGAGATACATCTGGATGGCGTAAAATTAGACCTCTCAGTATCGGAGCAAGGAATTGCTAATTATAATATTTACGAAAGTGAAGGGACCTCTTCAAATGAAGAACTTGATCTGGATATCGAAAGCCTCGTTATCAACAACTCTTCTGTCAGATATACCGACCACCAGACTAACGCGAGTTATCAAGCAGAAAATATCAATAGTCAGAGTACTATCAATTATCGCACGGACTTGGCCAAAATCATAACGGAATTAGAGAGTGACTTGACAATAGACTTAGGCCCCGTCAGCCCTAATTACTCGATACACTTAGACGGTGATACTGACCTCAGCATGCAACTGGATCTTTCTGAGATCACTGTACATGAAGGCAACTGGAAACTGAATCAACTCCCTCTTTTAATGTCAGGGATCGTTAAGAGCTCAAGAGAGGATTATAACTACGACCTCTCCATCAAATCGCCTAGTTCTGAAGTGAAGGACATCCTATCACTGCTGCCTTCCATCCAACAGAATGAGTACGAACGTATCGTAAGTAAGGGTCGCTATGCGATCGATGGGAAAGTATCCGGATCCACTGCCGACTTATACCCTCAGTACGACATAGCACTGACCATAGAAGATGGCGAGATCTCCCTGCCAGATGTCAGTCAAAATATAGAGAGCCTCGACCTCACAGCACAGCTCACTAATCAGAGTGCTCGCCAACCGTATACACATATGGACATCAAGGATATCGACATCAAAACGGGAAGTAGTTTTCTAACCGGGGATATCGAACTGACTAATCGAAGCTTACAGCAACGTGCAGATATAGATGTGAAAACCGACTTCTCATTACAAGAGATCGCGAGTTCATTCATGGTAGATGACAAGAGTGAGATAAACGGCAGACTCAAAGGAATGATCAAAGCCAACTTCGAGGTGAGTGATGATCAAGAAGTCAATCTTGGTGGAGAAGATCTTACGATAGAGATGACTTCAGATGGGCTGTCATGGAGGATGGATGATCAAACTATGCGCATCCAAGAGCTAGACATCATGGGTAGTGGAAACAAGCTAACCTCAACCATCAAAGACATGGACTATGGTAGCGTTATGAGCGATGCAACTATAGAGATGATCATCCCTCAGCCACTGAGTTTGCTATATGGAGAGACGATCCAAGAACAAGGAAGCATCTCTATCACAAGCCGAAGCATCGACATGAATACTCTTAGTGGTGACACGACATCTAGTACCTTATCATATCCCATCCCTCCACTCAAGGTAAATGCTGAGCTGGTTGTAGACACATTGATATACGATGTATATCACATCCATGATATCAGTGGTACTGGACAAATACAAGAAACTGAAAGTACCCTCAGCTTCTCCATCGGAGAACTCAATGGAGGGAAATTTGCAGGTGATGCCTCTCTTCAAGGACTATGGTCATATGTACTCAATAGTGACACCTTATCTGGCAACTTAGATCTCAACTCGGACCTACTGGATCTTCAGAAGTATATGGATGATGGTACAGATACCGAGGTCGTTACTACAGAAATATCTCTTGCTCCAGGTAACTTAGACATAGATATCAACTACGATGTAGACGCTATAAAATATGGTAAGATCGACATCCTCAAGTCACTAGGAAATATAGGACTAGAGGAAGGCAATGTCACCATCGAAAGTCAAGGAAACTTACTTGGAGGTAACATCTTGTTCAGTGCAGTATTAGATGCTGACCAAAAGGATAAGTACCACCTCAACTTAGATCTTAAAGTCACAGATCTGGGATTGAAAGAGACAGCGCAAAAACTGAATACAGTCACGAAGATCTTACCTATAGCTTCGCTACTGGAAGGCAGTTATGATGCCGTACTCAAGTGGGAGTCAGATCTAGATCTTAACTATCTCCCAGATCTCAACACCTTAACTGCTTATGGTGAGGTTTTTACTAAAGATGGTAAGCTCTTAGGAAATATACCGGGTCAAGAATATCTGGACAACTTCATATCATCGAGTGTGACTAAAGCGGTAGATATAGCAAGTACTAAGAACTACTTCTTTATCAAAGATGGACGAGTTGCGATACAGGATATCGTCCTAGAGAAAGATGATATCAAGATAGAGATCGGCGGCTCCCATGGTCTCAATAATGATCTGATGTATGATCTAAAAATAGATGTGCCAAAAGAAAAGTGGAGAGGTGTCGGAGATGCCGTTACTCAGGCCGCTAAAAAGTGGACTGATAAAATCGGTCTGTCAGATATAAGTGAAGATCTGATATTTGAAGTGAATGGCAATCTTATCGGTTCTATCACAAATCCAAAGATCGAAGTCACTAATGTACGCCCTGTTAGCGGTGAATCAGGACAGACAGTGCAAGACATCGTCAAGTCCGAGGTCAATGCAAAAATAGACAGTGTTCAGACAGTCGTAACAGACACTATCAGAGTCATAGAGAATACAATAAGAGAGAGAATAGATAGCACCAAAAATGTAGTACTGGATAAAGTAGATAGCACCAAGAAAGCAATCGAAGAGGTCGCGGACAGCACGATTATGGCATTTGAAGATTTGATAGCACAAGAAACCCAAGAGCTTGAGCAAGAGGGTGCAGCTCTACTCGATAGCCTCAAGAATGGCAATGTAGATAGTGTGCTTTCACAAATCAAGATTCTCCTAGAATCTAAGGGTAAGAAGTTAGAGGACTTGAAGCTACCCGACAACATCAAAAAGAAGCTTCCTATCTTTTCTAAGAAGAGCGGATAATGATCCTAATGTGACAAAAACACCATTAGGTGTGGCGATTCAATAAATAAGACGATATATTCGCATCAGAAATGAAAGTGAATAATACATATACATGGTGGTGGCTCAGTTCTAATCCGCAATCTCGGTGATGGCTTAGCTGCGTAGTGTATTTATATAATATAAGATGGCTTGTCGATAACCGACAGGCCATTTTCTATTTACGTATATCAGAAAAGAAGAATGAAATATCATACATACTCAGAAAGAATACTTAGCGACCGTCATACGCTTGTCGGCCTATATCTGAAGCTAAGAGATGCTTATGATGGCGCTGTACTTCTTGAGACTTCCACATATGCTACAAAAGAAGACAGTCTATCTTTTATAGCATTTGATAGGCTCTCGACACTCAAAGTAGATGAAGGAGTACTCACGATAAATGGTCAGAATACCATGGAGTTTGATATACGAGATGCGATAAAATCGTTCATGGATGATATCACCATCACCTATGAAGAGGACCAGGATGTCAATAAGTATAGTGCGGTTCTTGGGTACTCTGGCTATGGCGCAGTACAGTACTTTGAAAATATCAGTTTTGACTCGGACAAATCAAAGGAAGACATACCTAGCATCCGCTATGATTTCTATCGATACATGATTGTATTTGATCACTTTCATGAAGTGATGTATATCGTAGATCATGTACCTGAAGGGGATCAGAATCGCATCGATGATATCAAAAGAAAGATCAATCGCCAAGATGTTCAAACGTATGCTTTTGAAAAAGATGGAGAGGGATATAGTAACCTGAAGGACGAAGACTTCAAGGAGATGGTCAAGCTTGGAAAGGAACATTGCCAGCGCGGTGATGTCTTTCAGATTGTCTTGAGTAGAAAATTTTACCAGCCTTACGTTGGCGATGACTTCCAAGTATATCGAGCGTTAAGGTCTATCAATCCAAGTCCTTATTTATTCTACTTCGACTATGGTGATTACAGGATCATGGGATCATCGCCCGAAGCACAATTAGTAGTCAAAGATGGGCTAGCTGAGATACACCCTATAGCGGGGACTTTCAGACGAACTGGAGATATGAAACAAGATCAAGAGTTAGCGGTGCAACTAGAGAACGATCCGAAAGAAACGTCAGAACACGTCATGCTGGTAGACCTCGCTCGTAACGACTTGAGTCGTAATACCAGAAAAGTAGTCGTAGATAAATACAAGGAAGTCCAATACTTCAGTCATGTCATCCATCTAGTATCTAAAGTGACTGGAGAGCTCAAGGAGAATGCTCACTCATTTGACATATTTGCAGATACATTTCCAGCAGGGACACTATCAGGTGCTCCGAAGTATAAAGCGATGCAACTGATCGACAGCTATGAAGGTCCGTCCAGATCTTATTATGGTGGAGGTATAGGACTCCTCTTTTTTAACGGAGATCTTAATCATGCCATCATGATCAGAAGCTTCCTGAGCAAGGGCAATCTACTGATCCGACAAGCAGGAGCAGGCATCGTCATCGATAGCAATGAAGAGAAAGAACTACAAGAAGTGAATAACAAACTGGCGGCACTTGAAAAAGCGCTAAGCTTGGCCGAAACTTTGTATAACTAAGGAGATATGAAGAAGATACTCGTCATAGACAACTACGACTCATTCACCTATAACCTAGTGCATCTCGTAGAAGAGATAGTAGGACATGATATAACAGTCTGGCGCAATGATCAGATAGATTACAGCACGATAGATGACTATGAATACATCATACTCTCTCCCGGCCCGGGCATACCTGAAGAAGCTGGAGATCTTAAGAAGGTAATTGCTAGTCATCTAGATGGCAAGAAAGTACTCGGAGTATGTCTAGGCCATCAGGCCATCGGAGAAGTCTATGGTGCTACTCTACAAAATCTCGATAGAGTTTATCACGGAGTTGCAACAGAAATGAAAACAAAGACTTCTTGTATACTACTTGATAACATGTCATCATCATTTGAGGCGGGGAGATATCACTCATGGGTCATACAGTCAGATACGCTTAGCGATGACTTCATCGTCACCTCTGAAGATGAAAATGGACAAATCATGAGCATGAGACACAAGGACAAGCCCATATATGGTGTCCAGTTTCATCCAGAGTCAGTACTCACTCCGGCAGGTAAAACCATCTTAACCAACTTCCTCAGCTTATAAGATGAAAGAGATCTTACAGAGACTTACACTGCACGAAAAACTAAGTCGTGCAGAAGCAGCACAGATACTTACTAATATCACTCAGGAGAAGTATCCACCAGAGCAAGTGGCTTCATTCGTGACGGTATTCTTGATGAGAAGTATCTCAGTAGAAGAGCTCAGCGGATTTAGAGATGCGCTACTTGAACTGTGCATACAAGTAGACACTGGAGACATGCAGTCTATCGATGTATGCGGTACAGGTGGTGATGGAAAAAACACCTTCAACATCTCGACTGTGTCATCATTTGTGGTGGCTGGAGCTGGATACAAAGTGACGAAACACGGTAATAAAAGTGTCTCATCTAACTGCGGCTCATCTGATGTCCTTCAAAGTCTCGGTTACACTTTTACGAATGACAGAGATACGCTGCTTAAGCAACTGGACCAAGCTAACATTTGCTATCTGCATGCGCCTTTTTTTCACCCGGCTCTGAAATCAGTCGGGCCTATCAGAAAAGCGCTCAGACTCAAGACCTTCTTCAACATGCTCGGACCTCTTGTTAATCCAGCAAGCCCAAGTCATCAACTTGTAGGAGTCTTTGATCTCAAGCTGTTGAGGCTTTACGAAGCACTATATCGTGATATCGATACCAAGCATACCATACTCCACGGCATGGACGGCTATGATGAAATATCGCTAACAGCTCCAACCAAAGTAACCTCACATAACCGAGGTGCAGGCCTTATCGGCTCGAGCGACATCGGACTTTCTGATTATCAACAAGAAGATCTATATGGAGGCGAGACGATAGAAGACGCAAAGAATATATTCGTCGATATCCTCGACAACAAAGGAACCCCCGCACAGAGAGATGTCGTCTTAGCGAATAGCGCAATGGCCATCGATTGCTTCAAGGAACAATCCGATCTATCCACAAGTCTTGCTGAAGCGAAAGAAAGTCTTGCAAGTGGCAAGGCAAGAGGCGCTTTACAAAAGTTACTATCACTTACGTAAATAAGCCATGCATATACTTGATCGCATAGTAGCATATAAACGTCAGGAGGTAGCTAGCAGAAAGGAGCAGATCTCGATCAAAGAGCTTGAGCAAGCTTCTTACTTTGAAAGAGATACTAATAGTTATGTTCAAACTATAAAAGGACGCGATGCCTCAGGCGTCATAGCTGAATTTAAAAGGAAGAGTCCGTCTAAGTCTGCGATCAATCTTGATGCTGACTTGACACAGGTAGTGTCAGGATATATCGAAGGTCGAGCCTCTGCGATATCTATACTTACCGATACCCACTTCTTTGGCGGTAATGATAGCCTCTTGAGGCAAATGAGAAAAGTACATCTCGACACTCCTCTACTTCGTAAAGAGTTCATCATCGACGAATATCAAGTGCTCGAAACCAAAGCGCTTGGTGCTGACCTCATGCTTCTGATCTGTGAGATTCTCACCAAGGAGGAAGTAAAAAAGCTTGCAGGACTTGCAAGATCTTTAGACCTGGAAGTTCTACTAGAGATGCACAGCGCTGAACAACTTGACAAAGTTTGTGATGAAGTCTCGATGATCGGAGTTAACAATCGAGACCTCACCACCTTTGAAGTAGACTATGAAAGATCTAAAAAACTTTATGACCAACTCCCCACAGAGAAACCTAAGGTGGCTGAAAGTGGATTGAGTGAGACTGATACTTGTGCGATGTTATACGCTTACGGTTTTAGAGGGTTCTTGATCGGAGAACAATTCATGAAGCAGAAAGACCCAGGCGCATCTTGTAGTGCATTTATCGACGAATTCATGACTAAAAGAGCAGGAGCATGATTGTGAAAGTCTGTGGCATATTAGATCAACAGAATCACGAAGCATTGACTTCGTGCCAAGTGGATATGATCGGGATCAACTTTTACGAAGCATCTAAAAGATATATAGGAGAACAACGTCTAGGAGTTGTACCTCAACAAAAGAGAATAGGTGTATTCGTCAAGTCATCTAAGGATGAGATTCTTCAAGCTCAGCAAGATCATCAGTTGGATTATGCTCAGCTACATGGAGACGAGACTGTGGCGATGTGTAAGGACATACAAGCTATCATCCCTATCATCAAGGTATTTCGCATCACGGATGAATTTGATTGGAAGAGTACTGAGGCTTTTGCATTTGCTGATTACTTTTTGTTTGACACATTTACGAAAGTGTATGGAGGGTCAGGAAAAAGATTTGACTGGTCTGAGTTGATCAAGTATAGGGGCGACACTCCATTTTTCCTAAGCGGGGGCATCCAACCAAAGGATGTCCAGGCTATCAAGGCAGTCGATCATCCCAAGCTCATCGGAGTAGATATAAATAGTGGCTTTGAAGTAAGGCCAGGATTAAAAAATATAAAGGAAGTACGGAGTTTTGTTACAGCTTTAAAAAAAAGAAACACATGACGTATCAAGTAGACAATAGAGGATACTATGGCGAGTTTGGTGGGGCGTTCATCCCAGAAATGCTGCACGCTAACATCGCTCATCTTTCCAAGAGATATACCCAGATCATGGATGAGCCTGAGTTTCAAGAAGAGTTTCAAGCACTCTTAAAAGACTATGTAGGAAGGCCTACTCCACTATATCTGGCTAAGAGGTTATCAGAGAGATATGGAGGAAAGATCTATCTCAAACGAGAAGATCTCAATCATACCGGAGCACATAAGATTAACAATACCATCGGTCAGATCCTCCTTGCGCAGCGACTAGGTAAAAAGCGAATCATAGCTGAAACTGGAGCAGGTCAGCATGGGGTTGCCACAGCGACAGTCTGTGCTCTCATGGGTCTAGAATGCATCGTCTACATGGGCGAGATAGATATAGCCAGACAGGCACCCAATGTAGCGCGTATGCGGATGCTGGGAGCAGAAGTAAGACCTGCTTTAAGCGGAAGTAAGACCTTAAAAGATGCTACTAATGAAGCTATCAGAGATTGGATCAATCATCCGGAAGAAACACACTACATCATCGGCTCAGTTGTAGGACCTCATCCTTATCCAGATATGGTAGCACGATTTCAGTCTGTGATCAGCGAAGAAATGAAGTGGCAGCTAGAGCAAAAGGAAGGTCGTGACCATCCTGATTATGTGGTTGCGTGTGTCGGCGGAGGCAGTAATGCTGCTGGAGCTTATTATCATTATCTAGATGATGATCGAGTAAAGCTTGTGGCTGTGGAAGCTGCTGGTAAAGGCATACATACTGGAGAATCAGCAGCGACATCAGTCTTAGGTAGTAAAGGCATCATCCATGGTAGTCGTACGCTACTTATGCAAACCGAAGACGGACAGATCGTAGAGCCCTACTCTATCAGTGCAGGGCTTGACTATCCTGGCATCGGACCACAACATGCCCACCTCATCGACACTGGTCGAGCTGAGGTCTATAGTGCTACAGATCAGGAGGCACTACAAGCTGCTCTGGAACTTTCTCGCATAGAAGGCATCATACCAGCATTAGAAACAGCACATGCTTTGGCTATCCTCGGCCAAATGAAAATCAAAGATGCAGAGGTAGTCATCCTTAACTTAAGTGGTCGTGGAGATAAAGACCTAGCTACTTATATAGACTATCTAAACGATCCAAGAGGTCACCAAAAAACTGATCACTAAGCCATGAGTAATAGAATCAAAGAGCTTTTTCAAAATAAGAAAGAAGGGATACTTAATGTCTACTTTACTGCAGGGCACCCCCAACTAGAAGACACAGTTGAGATCGTCAAACAGCTAAGTGATAATGGCGTGGATCTTATCGAGCTCGGCATGCCATACTCTGATCCATTAGCCGATGGGAAGACGATACAAGAAAGTAGTCAGACAGCACTTGCTAATGGTATGACACTGAGCACTCTAATCTCACAAATCCGTGAGATTAGATCCCATACTAACACCCCCATGATAGCGATGGGCTACTTTAATCAGATGATGCAATACGGCGAGGAGAAGTTTCTGTCAGAACTCAGTGATGCTGGTATCGATGGTCTCATCATACCCGACATGCCGATGTATGTCTACAAAGAAGAGTATGCTGCGCTCTTTGATAAGTATAACCTTACTATCAGCTTTTTGATTACTCCAGAGACTTCTAATGAGCGTATTCAGTTAGCCGATGAGCTGAGTAGTGCTTTCATTTATGTAGTTTCTAAATCAAGTATCACGGGATCAGCAGATGAGATATCCGATAAACAACGTGCCTACTTTAATCATATCAATTCTCTGAATCTGAGTAGTCCGAGACTAATCGGATTCGGCATACATAATAAAGCTACTTACGATGTGGCTTGTGATTATGCGCAGGGAGCTATCATCGGAAGTGCATTTATCAGAGCTCTAGATGGAGATGGTAATCTAGAGGACAAAATACACGGCTTCATCAGCCAGGTGAGGTAAGTATAGGTAGTAAGGGTAACTTAAAAAGTAAGTGTGGGAGCAAGAGGATTGGTAAGACCGCTTGCCCTCCACACTCAGTATCTCAACAATCTTGATAATCGGTTAATATTGATCAATGCCATTGGACTTTCAGGACGGGGTTAGTCCTTTAAATCACATGATCAAATCGTGATCAAATTGTTCTTTTGGAGTCTAGGAGATACATACTGTTTCAATTGGTTTGTACTCCAAAGGTGTATTATTATAGGATATCCAATGAGTGGTTTTCCTTTTTTGGTTTGTATATGGCTGTTTTTGGAAGCATTATAAGTTAGATGTAAGATCAAGTATGCCCATTTGAAAACCTTGCCTAATCAGAGAAGGGGCATTTTTAGCTTCTAACTTTTCAAAGAGGTTTTTACGATGACTTATGACAGTATGTCTACTTAAAAATAATCGTTTGGCTATTTCCTCTATAGTGTACCCATAGGAAATATCAGTAAGCACCTCTTTTTCTCTATTCGATATTATCATTAGGGTAATTGTTTACTCCTCACACTGATTATCAATTATGAGTATAGCGCTACTCCCTTTTGATAGTTCAAATCCCTCGTGTAGTTCTAAGCTTTGACCTGCGATAAAACTAATATTCTCATCAGCGTCTACATTTGCATCTGTTGTAATCGTTGCTTGGGCCTTTATATGATTATCACCTATATCGACGTCTTCACTTAATACATGATCGTCTACTATACATCTTGCCCTTGCTTTGAGTTGGAAGTCAACTACCTCTGAAGACATATCTGAGGTAATATATAAGGAAACATCCACCGTATTTTCTGAAGGCCACTCTCTAGGCTTGTAAAAAAAATCAAAAGAATATGTCTCACCTTCTTCTAACACTTGAGGCTCAAATAGAGCTACTGCCATATCGCCATTGTCACTCATCACATAAACGTCTTCCACATATAGTACATCTGTGTTCTTATTCTCCACATGTATGCTTGTCGCAAACTCTCGTGTGCTCGCTTTAACTTCTAATGATCCCATATCTGTTCCATCTGAAGTGCAAGCGACATGATCAGCTGAAAGCGGGCCAATAATGCCTGAATCAGTTGACACTATATACGGCGCTTCTTGTTCGCTCCATCCAAATGCAAATTCCTTAAGTGAAAGATCAAAAGGTCGACTTGACTCATTATCTCCTAGTACATTGATAACAATCATATTAAGATCTTCCCAAGAATTAGGTAAACCTTGGGCATTCTTAAAGAATTCTTTACCTAATACATATTGCTTATCTTCTTCCCCTAACTCAATAACATATCTAGCTTGATCTTGCCACTCTGATATTCCTGAACTTACAGCTACAACCTCTATAGTTACATTACCCGATCCACTAAAAGTCAATGCTTCAAATTCATCAAGATTTATACCCTCAAACCGAGGAGTAAAAGAGCGGTATATAGATATATAGTCCGTTACAAATCCTGTCATATTAATGGACCTGTTGATATTATATCTGTTACCACTTGATGCACCTCCAGGATTTATAATGAAGTTATTGACTTCTTCCTTTGTATTATCCAAGTTATATCCCCACGCACCTTCTGCTGCAAAAATCATATCAGGAGTTGTAATCTCTTCATGCAGAAAAGACAGACCGATGTAGTATGCATAGTTCGTGGGAAGACTTAATTCTTCTTCCTCCTGACCTGATAGTGTAATCTGATATAGATATTCCTCTTGTTGTGAGGTTTCAGAGTAAGAGATGTATCCAGTGGCCGAGATATTTTCTAATCTCAGTGGGTTAGATATAGATAGCTTGAGACTATCTCCCTCTATGAGTCCACTCTTAATATAGAATTTTGGTATAGAGCCGATATTATACTGAACTATGTCATGGTAACTCTGAACTCTAGATATGATATCTAGATACAGCTCCAACAAGTAATTAGTACTATTAGCCCAAAGTTGGACATTAGTATATATCGTATTGGATGGGTAATCAGAAAGCCCCCAATGACTTTCTAAGATAAGCTCACCTGTATCAGTAGGACGGAGGCCAAAACTTGTCGAGTATTCTACCTTACCTTCTACTGTCTTAATCTTAACAATTGAAAAGTTGTTCAAACCGTCTATATTATACTGGTATATGTCCTCTATAGAAGATCCAGACAATCGATCACATACATACTTTGTATGCTCATAAACCTGTCCTTCAGTTTCTAGAAGTAGGGCTACCGCCACTCTCTTATCACTTTCGTAAATATCTACCGCAAATAAGTCAGAAGCATTCGTTATATCTATAAGATGAGCCGGGCTGCTGACATAAGATTCGGTACCGGATATCGCATCATGCGGTATGATACTTTCAAGAGTCATGTTATTCGTTTTAACTTTGTCCTTAGTTCTAGTGAATCTAGGCAAGATACTTTTGGAGTAATTACTTGGAGATAATTTCTTTCGCTTGTACATGGTTTTGGCGATCTTCTTTATCAAATCCCCATTACTTTCTAAGCCGCCTTCTTCTCCGGTCGTAGTTTCGTTATAATCACATTCATCTACACATCCGGGGTCGTCACAATCTAGAAGACCATCTCCATTATCATCTATTCCATTAGAGCAAATTTCAGTGCTACTACTAGAAAAAATATAGTCTTCAACTTCTCCAGGTTCCAAGATGTCTCCAGCAAAAGACTGTTCTTCTATGATCGCGGAGGACACCCTTGCCCGAACAGCATACGTCTCTCCTACATAATCTATAGGGACTCTTGTTAAGACAGATACTACTTCTTCTTCAGATACAAGTTGTGTCCCTCGTTCAAAACTTTCGTAGGCGCCATCCATGTTCCAGTCAATCCAGACACCCCAGAAAGCATTATAATTTTCAGTATTAGATGAAATAATCAAATCCAACTGAAGGTCTTCGTCAGCTACGACTATAGAAGGCGCGACGATTCCATCTTCAGCTGTATCGCCTGAGGCATTAGCATTAGAGGGATCAAAGAGCTCATGTGTAACATGTTTGCCCAGCCATGCCATATTATAATCTGGCACACCGTCATCACCAAGATCTTGTTCAAATACGAGTTGTCGGGCCACAGGAAATATCTGTAGATCACCATAATCAAAAGAGAAGACTGGCACCAGTTCAGTTGGACAAGCAAACCCATCATTAAACTGAAGTCCTGCCTCTGCTGTCATGCAGAGGGTGGCCTTCATAGAAGTTACATCTATCCTATATATTTTACCCGTTGCGTTATTAGAAATGTAGTGATAGCCATCAGAACCAGTCCACTGGGCACCATGACCGCTTTTAGGTATATCATCCCCGGCTAAGGTGCCAACTTCAGATGAGATTTTGGTGTTAGAATTGTGGACGTAAAGTTTGTCTTTATGAACGGCATAAAAGTTACCGTCCTTGTTGTAAGCCATATCCCAGCCAGGCATCCCTTCGCCAGCTCGGTTTTCTATTATTTGATAAGTTGATAAGTCTACAACAACAAGGTCTGAACCAACTTTACCGAACCACCGACCAAGGGTGTCTACATCTCCGACATATACTTTCTTGTCAAAATCGAGATTGAGATAAGAAACATGTCCAAGTTGATCAATCCTAATAAATTTCTTACCGTCTGAACCATATGCAAATCCAGTATTCACATCAAAGCCAAGACCATTGGCTTGTGGATCTATAATAGCCACTTCTTCATAAGTAGCGGCAGTTGGATCTAGCTTTCCAAATACATTAGGTTTTCCGCGCTTTTTATAAACTTGATAAAATGCAGGTTCGCAGTTATATGGTTCTGGATTATAGAAAACACTCTCGTCTATAGTAAGTACATGTGTTATAGCGATAGGTTGAGAAAGTATACCGCTACAAAAAGCTTGAAAGTTATAGCTACCACCTTCGATGATCGGATCTGCTAATATCGACATGGATAATACGATAGTATCTCCTACAGGAAGATTCAAAACTCCCCAACTTAATGTTGAGCGATTATTCTCTTCTGGATAAAGAGTTGTGTCGATGGTCGCACTACCTAAGGTCTCAAGGGTATCTCCGATGTAAGAAAAACCAGTAGGCATCTGAAAATCAAAGGAAAATCCTGTTGCGTCTACACTACTATTATTTACAAAAGTGATATGAACGGGTACTATACTGTTAGGGCCTGCAACTTCAATACTTCTGAGACTGATATCTACTCGAGGACAACTTCCAGTATTAGCACAGTCTGGATCTTCACAATCAGTATATCCATCACCGTCATTATCTATCCCATCATCACATGAAGTCTCAAAAGGTGGTAGTGAAAAAAAACAACCTACACCGTCATTAGAATTAGTAGGTTGTCCCGTGGACACATGAGTAACACTTGAGACAGCTCCATCTTGATCGAACACAAACTTGAAAATCTTACCTGTGTTATTATTAGCGAAGTATGAACTTCCCTCTACGTCTGACCATGCAGCCCCATAGCTTCCTCTTACATCTATCTCTGCGCCGAAATGGCCAAGAATCTCTGATTCGGCTTCAACAGGATCGAGAGAGAACAACCGATTTTGGCCATCAAGTCCGTAGAATTTCTTGAAAATTGGATTGTACGTAATATCAGCAGAAGAAGGGGTGCTTCCAGATAAGCTCGTAATCGGAACTTGCACAGATTCTATTTCTTCGGCATCTACATCTATATAGCTTAAGAATGCCGCCGACCCACTTTGATAAGTATATAGATTACCTAGTTCATCAAAATCCCCTACATAACTTCTGCCTGCAAATCGAGTGATAAGGCCAAGATCTTCTTCAGAACCTGAATTATCTATTTTCCATAAATGCTTACCATCAGATCCTGATCCGATGCCATACAAATACCCATCCTGGACATTGTATCCTGCTCCATTATAATTAGCAGAAGCATCTCCTACTTGTTCATACTCACCGGATATAGGATCTAACCTCTTTAGAGAATTAGAAATAACCTGATAAAGTGTATTGGTACAGATGAAGGCATTTGCGCAGTCACTGTTACCAATACAATCTGTATCCCCACAATCTATAAATCCATCATTGTCATCATCGATACCATTTGCACAATCAGATTCTTGAGCGAGTAATCCATGACAGACAAAAAAAATTAGAATTATGAATAAGTAATCAAGGTTTTTCAAGTAATACATATAGGGGTCAATCGGTTTCTACACCAAAGATCTATGTATGTATTAAGTCCTCTTTATCTTAATCTTAGTTTGGACTCGAAGTCCCTGTTTTCGGTGAGTATCCTATCACTTTCTGTAATCTAACGGCGGCTCCCTTTCTCCAAGTAAAGCTTCGTACTCGAAGTCCTTCCCTCTTTGTTGCATTAGTTCTTCTTTGGCTTTAGCTAGAGTCTCAGGTGATGAGAAAAGATCGAGAGCTGAAAGCGCGATAGCCTTGGAAGCTAGGAGCATACCTTTCTTACCTATGCTCGTACCCCCTGCTGCAACTGCCTGCCATGTGTGAGCCGAGGTACCTGGCACCCATGTCGCAGTACTGAGTCCAGCAGTTGGCACAGCCCAGCTAACATCTCCGACATCTGTGGAGCCACGAGCACCTTTTCTAATCACCTTGAAGGGGGCTACATTTTTGGTTGTCTCTAGAGATACGTTAGAGGCGTACTCAAAACTTTCGATGATCTTTTCTGCATACGCAGCTTCATCTGCTGTATATGTAAAGCCTCCGAGTTCTGATAAGTTTTCATAGACAACTCGCGATAGCGTTTCATTTGGCAGGACATTATATAAGCCATGTATAACTTCATATTCCATCTTCGTCTGCGTGCCTTTTGCTGCGGCTTCTGCAATCTCGACTAACCACTCGAAGTTCTGTTTGACCATCCGCATCTCAGGGTGTCTACAGTAGTAGAATACCTCTGCGAACTCAGGTACGACATTGGGCGCTTCGCCGCCACTTGTGATCACGTAGTGTATGCGCGAATCAGATGAGACGTGCTCCCGCATCATGTTAGCCATCATATTCATAGCTTCGACACCATCAAGTGCTGATCGACCATTCCAAGGTGATGCTGCAGCATGTGACGCCACTCCCGTAAATCTGAATTTTGCAGACTTATTAGAAAGGGAGCTAGCAGCATGAGCCGAATTGCTACTACTGGGATGCCAATGCAGTACGGCATCTACATCATCAAATAATCCTGCACGCACCAAGTATACTTTTCCAGCACCGCCTTCTTCCGCTGGAGTCCCATAGAAACGAAGTGTTCCTTGGATATCATTCTCCTCCATCCACTCTTTTGTTTCTATCGCTGCTGCCATAGATCCTGCACCAAATAGATGATGACCACAGGCATGACCAGCATTCACTTCAGGTCGCTTTTCTCTATACGGTGAAGATGTTTGCGATACTCCTGGCAAAGCATCATACTCACCCAGTATAGCTATGATCGGAGATCCAGAACCGTAAGAGGCGACAAAAGCTGTAGGTATATCTGCCACACCTTGATCTATAGAAAACCCCTGCTCAGATAGATGCTGTTGTAAAAGTCCGGAGCTTTTTTCTTCTTGATAACCTACTTCAGCAAAGTTCCAGATCTCTGTGGCAACAGCGAAGTAGTCTTCTTGTCTATCGTCTATGTCTTGTATGATTTTATTCTTGGCAGCCGAGAACTGAGCTGATGCCATCATAGCATAGATCAAAAGCGCTAGGGTAAGTTGAAAAGTCTTCATGTTTATAAGTCTAGATGAACAAGATAAGACCTAGGGAATAAATATGACAGCTCTTTTATCCCAAGGTCTTTTCTCTCTGGAATGAGTGTAAAAATCTGACACTTACGTCGCGATAGCTGCGGCAATAATCAATCTTAATCTCAAGTCTAACAATGAGCTAGACCAGTCTTATTTCCTTATCTTCCCACCACTAAAGTTAAAGGTATGAAAAGAAGACAAGTCATCAATAATCTGGCTGCTGCCGCAGGTGGTGTAGCACTTCATAGTTGTAAGACGCAAGAAAGCATAAGTGGATCAGTCATCGATAACAATGTGAATCAAGACATCATCTCAAATCCGACGCATCTGGCTGGCCTAGTAAATCACTCAGTATGCAAGTGGTGCTATAATAGTATACCACTAGAAGAATTCGCGGATCGCTGTAAGGATATGGGCCTATCGTCTATCGAGTTGTTAAACCCTGATGAGTGGGATACAGTCCTGAGTCGAGGTCTTCAAGTCGGTATATCTAATGGCTCTCCATTAGGAATCACTAAAGGATGGAATGATAGAAGTCTTCACAAGAAACTTCAAGATGACATAAGAGCCATCATACCTCTGGCAGCGGAGAAAGGAGTTCCTCAGATCATCGTATTCTCAGGTAATCGAGGAAGTATATCTGACGAGCAAGGTCTTGAGGCTTGCGCAGTAGGGTTAGCGCCAGTAGTGCGCATGGCTGAAAGAGAAGGAGTACAGATCGTAATGGAGTTACTCAACTCTAGACTTAACCATCCAGGTTACATGTGTGATCATACTGACTGGGGAGTCAAGTTAGTGGAGAAGATCGGCTCTCCGGCTTTCAAGTTGTTATATGACATCTATCACATGCAGATCATGGAAGGTGATATTATCAAGACGATACAAGTAAATTCAAAATATATAGGTCACTATCATACAGGTGGTGTGCCAGGGCGTAATGAGATAGACGACACACAGGAACTCTACTATCCGGCTATCATCAAGGCTATTGTGGATACAGGCTTTACTGGTTTCGTCGCTCAGGAGTTCATTCCTGCTAGAGGTGACGCTCTTGCTTCATTGAAACAAGGGATAGATATCTGCGACGTAGTTTTATAATTCGCCAGTGCTGTTGCATGATATAATTTATATTTACGAAAGTGATTAACTTAAGAAATAATCGATATGTACTTTAATTCTCAAGGAGATAAGGAGATCACCTATGATGCTATAGTCGTTGGCTCAGGTGTAAGTGGTGGGTGGGCCGCAAAGGAACTCACGGAAAAAGGACTAAAAGTACTCTTGTTAGAAAGAGGACGTGACGTAAAACATGGCGAATACCCTACGGCCAATCTCGATGATTGGGATGTGCCTAATCGAGGCGATATGACTCCCGAGGAGTTAAAGGATTATCAAAAGCAAAATCGCACTGGATATACCGTATCGCAATATACCAAACACTGGTGGGTGAAAGATACCGAGCATCCCTATCAAGAGACAAAGCCTTTTAATTGGATACGAGGTTATCACGTGGGTGGTCGATCCTTACTTTGGGGACGTCATAGTTATCGCCTCAGTGATATCGACTTCACAGCCAATGCGAAAGAAGGACATGCTGTTGACTGGCCGATACGATATAAAGATATCTCTCCATGGTATGATCATGTCGAGAGTTTTATCGGTGTGAGTGGCCGAAAGGTGGGGCATCCACAGACGCCTGATGGGATATTTCAACCAGAGATGGAGTTGAACTGTGTTGAGGATAAATTTTCAAAAGATGTCCAAAACAAGTTCAGTGATAATAGGATAGTCATGCCAGGTCGTGTGGCACACATCACACAAAAAGGAGGACTCAACGGTCGTGGAACTTGTCAGTATAGAAATCGATGTATCAGAGGATGTCCTTATGGTGCCTACTTCAGCTCTAACGCATCTACATTGCCGGCAGCCTATGCAACTGGCAACTTGACACTGCGCCCCCACTCTATAGTTCACTCAGTAAATTATGATCCTGAGACTAAGAAGGCCACTGGCGTAAATGTCATAGATGCTGAGTCCAAAGAGACTCACGAGTTTAGATCTAAGATCATCTTCTTATGTGCATCTGCTCTACCTACAGCTTCTATCTTACTGAACAGTAAGTCGGATAGATTTCCAGATGGCTTAGGAAACGACTCGGGTGAGGTTGGCCACAATGTGATGGATCATCACTTCCAGGTAGGAGCTCGCGGAGTTATAGATGGTTATGAAGATATGTACTACAAAGGACGAAAGCCGAATGGCATCTTCATCCCGCGCTTCAGGAATATCAACAAGGCTACTACTCGAAAAGATTATACACGTGGATTTGGCTATCAAGGTGGTGCGCGTCGAAGTGGTTGGTGGCGTCCTTCAGAGGCTCGCATAGGAAAAGCTATGAAGGAAGAACTTACACAACCAGGAGGTTGGAGTATGAATGTGCTTGGCTTCGGAGAGTGTAAACCTTACCACGAGAACAAGATGGTACTGCGTGATGACATGCTCGACAAATGGGGACTACCGACCATCGACTTAGATGTCGAGTGGAAAGAAAATGAATATGCTATGCGTCCTGACATGATGGCCTCAGCAGCAGAGATGTTAGAAGCAGCTGGCTTCAAGGACATCCAGGAGTATGATAACGACTGGAGCCATCCTGGTAATGGTATACATGAGATGGGAACAGCTCGCATGGGACGAGACCCAAAGACTTCTATACTTAACAAATGGAATCAAGTCCATGCGGCCAAAAACGTATTTGTAACAGATGGTGCATGCATGACTTCCGCGGGTAATCAAAATCCTTCACTAACATACATGGCACTGACTGCAAGAGCAGCCAACCATGCCGTCAGTGAACTCAAAAAACTAAATCTTTAAGAGATGAGAAGAAGAGAAGCATTACGTAATTCGGCATTTTTAGTTGGCTGTGGATTATCAGCAGGCACGATTGCATCGATAGCAACGGGTTGTAAAGAAGGAACAGCAATCGCAGAAGAAGCCACTTCTTATCTGGACAGTGACACACTATCACTTCTTGGAGAAATAGTCGAGACGATTATCCCAACTACGGATACGCCAGGCGCCAAAGATGCAGGTGTTCATACATTTATCAATGAGTCTCTAGAGTACTTTACTGAAGAAGAGCAAGGGCTTTTTGATCAAGTCATAGGTGGTCTAAAGGAAGGTAACTTCATGGATGCGTCGGTGGAAGAGCGCGAGCAGATGCTCTTAGACCTCGATAATGTGGAAGGAGAAATCAAGCCTTATTCAGTCTTAAGAGGACTGGTCTGTCAGGGATATTTTACTTCAGAAGTGGGTGCTACTCAGGCATTAGCACATCTGCCGATACCTGGTGAGTGGGTTCCTTGTCTGGAGCTCTCAGAAGTCGGGAAGGCTTGGGCCCTATAAAATAGACTAGTACACTTTCGTAAATATTTCAAATTACTACTATGCATACCGATCGTAGAAATTTTATCAAGCGAGGAGGGTTGCTCGCAACTGGAGCTTTAAGTCTCCCTTTAATCTCATCATGCACAGCGCAAAAAACAGGAGTGGAAAGTGCTGTCTTCACTCAAGCAGATAAGATGATGGATGACAACTGGTTCAATATATCTCTAGCTCAGTGGAGCTTAAATAAAGATTTTTTCGGAGGCAAGCTGGATCATCTTGATTTTGCTGCTAAGACCAAGAGCTTTGACATCCATGCTATCGAGTATGTCAATCAGTTTTTCAAAGACAAAGCAGAGGACAGTTCATATCTAGCGCAGATGAACCAACGTGCATCTGACGAAGGTGTGAAGCAATTATTGATCATGATCGATCGAGAAGGTAATCTCGGAGATCTCGATGAAGTCAAAAGAAAGACGGCCATCGAAAATCACTACAAGTGGGTCGATGCTGCAAAAACTCTAGGTTGTCATAGCATACGTGTTAACGCATATGGCGAAGGTACTGCACAAGAAGTAGCAGATGCAGCGGTGCAAGGGCTCGGTGGAGTAGCTGAATATGGAGAAAAGGTAGGTATCAATGTCATCGTAGAAAACCATGGAAGTCACTCAAGTAATGGTGCCTGGTTAGCGGAAGTTATGAGACAAGTGGGCATGGAAAACTGTGGCACTCTACCCGACTTTGGAAACTTCTGCATAAAAAGAGAAGGATGGACTAACTGTCTTGAAGAATATGATAGATATAAGGGCGTTACAGAGATGATGCCTTTTGCAAAAGCTGTAAGCGCGAAGACACACGACTTTGATGATAGTGGAACTGAAGTTCATACGGACTATCTTCGTATGATGAAGATTGTGAAAGATCACGGATTCAAAGGATATGTCGGCATCGAGTATGAAGGCCAAAGCCTTGCTGCAGATGAAGGAATTATCAAAACTCGCGATCTATTAAGAAAAGTAAGAGAAGAACTTTCATGAAGTATAAAAGCCTACTAGTTTCAGCATGTACATTACTGATGTTAGTGTCATGTGGAGGAGACAAACCGACTAGGCCTACCCCTGCCCTATCAGCAGAAAAGATAGCTGCTCAAAACGCCTCCTTTGAAGCTCCTGAGATTCCTTCGGGAGGTGTTACGACTGGTGTTGATCACTATACATGCCCTAATGGTCATGCTGGTGCTGCAGCAGCTGGTAATTGTCTAGTATGTGGTTCTGCGTTAGAGCATAATCAAGCTTTTCATGATCAACCAGCCGCAGCGAGTACAGATGCTGCAGCAGGTGGAGAACCACCTCAGAATGCCGAAGGAGTATGGCACTATACCTGCCCTAACGGTCATGATGGTGGTGCGGGAAGTGCTACCCCGTGCTCTGTGTGTGGCACCACTTTAGTCCATAACACAGTTTACCATAATAGTTCTAGTACTCCATCTACTCCGATAGATCCACTAACATCAACTAGTACGAGTGCAACACAACCAGCAACTACGCCACCTGCTCCTACTGAACCAGCACAAAACTTAGCTGGCGTATGGCACTATACATGCCCTAATGGTCATGAAGGAGGCGGAGGTTCTGCCACGCCATGCGGGACATGCGGAACTACATTAGTACATAATACGGCGTACCACAACTAAGATACCATATAGTCATGGCGATTAGGGTCTGATTCACAGATTCGAACTTCAAGTAGCTCTTGAGAGGTGTTAGTCCTTTGTTTATTATGAACAAAGAGAAAAAATCATATGTGTACTGAAGTGACTTTTCAGCAATTTAAAGTCTAATAAAGTATTCATTAACACTTTCATAACACTACTGAAACATGGATTTAGCAAATATTGATCTGAGCGCGCTGTGGTCAACTCTTCTCGCTTGGGCTCCAAAAATCGTAGGCGGTATAGCCGTTCTGATTATTGGGTTTTGGATTGTCGGTATCATCGGAAGAATCATAGCAAAGTCGCTAGATAGATCTGGAGTCGATAAAGACTTGATACCTTTCTTGAAGTCACTGGTAAGCGTATTGCTCAAAGTGATGGTTGTCATCACAGCAGCAGGTGTAGTTGGTATAGAGATAACTGCTTTTGCAGCTCTTATCGCAGGTGCTGGTCTTGCCATCGGTGCAGCGATGTCAGGTACACTGAGTCACTTCGCAGCTGGTGTAATGGTCTTATTATTCAAGCCTTACAGAGTAAATGACCTTGTAGATATACAAGGAACTGTGGGTCATGTAGAAGAGATCCAGATCTTTAATACGATCATCAACACTCTTGATAACAAGAAAGTAATCATGCCTAACGGTATAGCTACAAGTGGCATCATGACCAACTTGACAGCTAATGGTAAATTAAGAGTAGATCTTAATGTTGCTATGCCTTACGAGGAGGATTTTGAAAAAGTACAAGGTATCATCAGAGGAGCTTTGGATAAAGTATCTGAAAGACTTCCAGATGAGCCAACGATAGAAATCGAAAAGTTCGATGAGAATAATGTACTTCTTGCTGTAAGACCTTTTGCTACAGACGCAACTTACTGGGATGTATACTTTAACTCATACAAAGAGATCAAAAAAGCTTTTGGCGAAGCTGGTATCGAAGTTGCTTACCCAGCACGTCGAGTAAAGAATATCTAGTACCTAACGTCAAACACAACTCTTTCAAGCTGGATCCTTCACAGGATTCAGCATTTTTTATTTGTGCCTACTTCTACTTTGTGGGATCGTACTTCACATTGATATGTAACCAGATAGATCTAGACAAGCGAAGAAGCCTGATATAGATCAGAGCTGCTAGAAAGATCGTAAATGCAAGCGCACCGTAAGCAGACCACTTGAAGTAAAAGACTAACAACAAAGTAGGTGCGAGAAGTCCAAAAGAAGAGATGATGTATGATAGAAACATAGCACCATAGTAAAAGCCAGGTTCTGGTTCTGTGCGCTGTCCACAGGATTCACAGCGCTTTGGCATAGCGAGAGGATCATTAAAAGAAAATGGCTCTGCGAATATCTTCGCCCTCCTACATCTTGGGCAGTCATAATTCCACATAGCCTTTAAAGAGAATGCCATAACACAAAGTCAATAATGACTCCCAAGGTATGGAAGTAGCGATTACTTCTTAGGAGTCAACGTGATAATCTGAGCAGCAACCGATTCTATTTTATCTCGAGAGTAAAACAACGGGAAAAACTTGTCTTGGGCCCATACTTCAAAGAGGTTATCATAGAATGGGCTATCGGGATCTCCCGACTGTCCTGGTGAGTTCGTAAAGAGACTTTTATCAAAATCTCCAGTATCAACTATCACTCTAAATGAAGCTCCACTTGATTGGTTATCATTAGTACCAGTACTTCCGACTGTTGTCCCGCTTCCACCACGAGGATAAGGGCCTACTTCTAGTTGATCTCTAGTGATCTCATCAACTGCAGCACTCATCGGGTGCCTTAATCTGATGTGTTTGAATTTCTCTTGTCCATATATCCAATGTGACATATCATCTCCGAGACGTCTTTGAAGCAACTCTACTGCTTCTGATAGTGCTCCCTTTAAGAAGTGATCTCTACTCTGTATGGGATTACTACCAAACTTACCATCTGGAAAAACTAGCCAGTCCACGACCTTGGTCATATAAAGGCTACTTCCATCAACTACAGCCTCAGGTATCACAAGCACCTCCATATTTTTCTTCAGCACTCGCTCCCAGGTAACATAGATAGCCGCTTCTTTAGAATCAGCAAGAAGCTGATGATCCTCCCAATTCACAAGCATCTTTCTCATCTGCTCTACCCTCTCATTTTCAAAGCTCAAACTCCTCAATAACGGAGTTAATGTTCGCGCTGGAAGCGAAGTGTAATCTGTGACATATCGTGCCATATCCATCGCCGAGTGCTTCTTACCATTAGCAAGCATCTCGTCTACTCTTCTGCCTCTATAAGGATCAGACCAGGAAAAACCTATAGCATCCATATGCTCATAATCTATCGGGGTAACATGTTGGTTAGCCGTAGAGAAGAATCCTGAAGCGGGGTTTTTGACATTAGGTTTCTTCACTATTTCTAGATAACCTTCCCACTCATGAGAGCCATCTCCTGGAATCGGGACTAAACCACTGAATCCTCGTCTGATGGGCGCGATGCCAACTGCCTGCCAACCTATATGTCCGTTTTTGTCAGCCCAAAGCATGTTCTCTCCAGGTATGTTGCTATAGTTACATGCTTCTCTGAATTCCTCAAATGTTTGCGCCTGATCCATACGCAGACTTGCTAGATATGGAGACCCGCCCACTTCTAACCAGCCACATCTTACAGCATAAGCTTTGTTGTTTTTAGCATCTTCATGGACGACTGGTCCATGTCTTGTATACTTTAATTCTACTTCATAATCTTCTTGATCCTTAACAGCGATACTTTCTTTTATGACATGCATGTCAACCCATTGATCTTCGTATCGATATTGGTTAGGATTGTTAGGATTAGTCTCATACACATACAAGTCTTCCGCATCGGTTCTAAATACTGTAAGGCCCCATGCTCCAACTCCATTATGTCCTATGGAGATACCCGGTATCTCAGGTTCTCCCCCTCCGATCACATCCCATCCAGGTGCCACAAGGTGAGCCATATATCTAAGTGAGGGTACGGCCTGTGTGCGATGAGGGTCATTGGCCATCATCGGATATCCGCTTGCAGTCAACTCTCCAGCGACAACCCAGTTGTTACTTCCAAACTCTGATATGTCATTGGCCTTTTCTATCTGATCTTCTTGCTCCTGTATACTAGCAAGGTTATTATATCCTTCATCAGAATTTCTAACAGCGGCGATCAAGTCTTCAGGTTGAAATCGAACAGGTCTTCGATAGGCGTTATACAGACCAAGTATATCATCATTGAGAAGAGATTGGTCGATCTTAGGGTCCAACTCTAGATTAGGGTCTCCGGGATGGAAGAAGTTGATTTCTTTTGTTTTCTCTACTCCTATCTTGGCTACTTGTCTAGCTGTCTCTAGCTCTAATCCAATGTTACCAAGTAATCCTTGGTGTCTAGATATGACTACTTCTGGTGTCCAAGGATGCGGCTTAGTTTTCAGAAGTTTGAATTCTAATGGCAGATCTTCAGGTCGCTTGTTGATGTCCTCTATATATGCATTCACTCCACGGACATAGGATGTGATAATGGAAGAGCCATGATCGTGATAGTGATCCATCTCGTCTTCGATATCACCTCTGAACATGAAGAGACGAGTTCCGATATCTCTTTTTAATTCTCGCTCTCCGAGTAGTTCTGCTACGGTACCTGTGGCTTGTCGTCTCCATACTTCAAACTGGAACAATCGATCTCTTGCAGCATTCCACCCCTGAGCGAAAAATAGATCTTCTTCATTTTGGGCATAGATATGTGGTATCCCAAAAGCATCTACGATAATCTCTACGGGTTCTTCTAATCCAGAGACTGAGTGATCTTGGGCTTCAGAGGCGGACCAGTAAAATACTAGAAGGAAAGTAATGATATACTTCATGACTATATTGTTAGCGACGCTATCAAGGTAATTCTTCTTTTATATTTCTTAAGTACATCGGGAACTAAAGACTATACAGCAAGGTTACTACCTTTGCTAACACAGAATGTACTTTGACGTATGGGGCCGACTGGAATTGACAGGAAAGAATAGTTGGTAAATAAGCATGTCGCAGAATGATGACTTACTGCGTATCAAATAGTCCTCAAACATTAGTTGGCGAAAGACAATTCGCTCTAGCTGCCTAATCTAGGTATTAGATAGCTATTAGGCCGTAGGGTTGACTCCTAATACACATCTTGCCGCCTTCAAAAAACTTTAGGATAGGTACCTAAGTGCGCTTCCACTTAACGTCCCGATAAAATACGAAGCTAAGCTGACGGTGGTGGCTCTTACACCTTCCCGATGTCGACAATCCAAGTAAGAGCTAAACATGTAGAAAGTTTTCTAGCGCTTTGGCTGGACGGGAGTTCGAATCTCCCCGGCTCCACCAATGATTAAAAGCATAAAGTCCGAAGGACCTTGATGGTTAAATGATTCTCATTGAGCTCGCTCATGATGAGATTCTTTATTCATCAAGAAAACACTTCGTGTTTTTGCTTTTAATCTGACTTCAGGGATCCTCAGAGATCACTGAAAG
>CAZXIE010000017.1:0-7891 GCA_964640065.1 uncultured Saprospiraceae bacterium | reverse complement strand
TCCTGAGCGAGACGCTCAAGACAACGCCATATCAGTTTACTTTGATCTATAATCCAACACTATCACGCTACGCGCAGGCCCATTGCGCGAAACATCTTCTGGCTGGTGAATCCCATCACTCAAGACTTATCCAACAATCATAGATCAAAATCGAAGATCTGACGTTATGTATGACATAATCATTTACGAAAGTGAAAAAAGAACTACGCGAGCGTCTACTAAAAGAACATCAGATCTGTAAAACTTGTCCTTCGCCAGGAGAGGTAGCTACGTTCTTTTCAGAGCTCATGGGATTATTCTACTTAGACTTTGCTAAGAGCCCACTTGACACTGAAGAGTTAATCATAGCAGAAGAAGAGAGGTTACAGGATGTCCTCCAGGACTTACTCGTGCGCAACCCCATGAATGCTGTCTTAGGAGTCAGCAAAATCACAACTTCATTTTTCGACTTCCTTCCAAAGATCTATGAGGCCTTAAATCATGATATCATGGCGATCTATGAAGGAGACCCAGCTTGTAAGAGTCGAAGAGAAGTCATCAGAAGCTATCCCGGATTCTATGCGATCGCTGGATATCGTATAGCACATCATTTGCTTGGTCTCGGCGTCGAAGATCTCCCTCGTATTATCACTGAACATGCTCATAGTCAGACAGGGGTAGATATACATCCTGGTGCAGATATCGGAAAGTCATTTTGTATAGACCATGGTACAGGTATCGTAATAGGTGAGACGGCCATCATCGAAAAAAATGTAAAGCTCTATCAAGGAGTCACACTCGGAGCACTTAGCGTAAATAAAGCAGATGCCAATACCAAGCGTCATCCCACTATCAAAGAAGGTTGTGTACTATATGCCAATGCTACAATCCTTGGAGGAGAGACGATAATCGGAGCTAATAGTGTAATAGGAGGTAATACTTGGATCACTCGATCCGTTCCTTCTGGCAGTAAGATATACTATCAAGCCACTATGAATAATGAAGAAGGTGGTCTGGACACTCTCGTCTTTAAAGAATACGCCAAGTAAATGTCAGAAATCAAGCATGTTATCTTCGATCTAGGAGGTGTCCTTATAGATTGGAATCCTCGTTATCTCTATCGAAAAATCTGGGAAGATGAAAAGAAGGTAGAATGGTTCTTATCAGAGATCTGTGATTCCGACTGGAATGAAGAACAAGACGCGGGAAGATCTTTACTAGAAGGCACAGTCAGCAAGATCAAAGAATACCCAGAACATGCAGAGCCTATCAAGGCTTTCTACGATCGATGGGACGAGATGCTTGGAGGTGTGATACAAGAGACCTTAGATGTCTTCACGGAGTTAAAGTCTGCTGGTCATCATCATTTATACGCCCTTACTAACTGGTCTGCAGAGACTTTTCCTATAGCACAGGAGAGATATGATTTCTTGAAAAAATTTGAAGGTATAGTTGTCTCAGGAGTAGAAAAAGATCGCAAGCCACATCACAGTTTTTATCAACTACTTCTTGATAGATATCAGTTGAATCCAGCTGAGTGTGTCTTTATAGATGATAATCAAAGAAATGTGGATGCCGCTCAAGAGTTAGGTATCAACGCTATACACTATACTAACCCGATCTTACTTAGGGATAAGCTTCAAATGTGGAATGTCCTTACAACTGAATAAGTAGCACCCATGATCTACGATATAGAGGACCTCATCGGCAATACTCCCCTAGTTAAGCTCAAGCATATCCCCGTCAATGACGGGGTGACAATATGCGGCAAGCTAGAGGGTGACAATCCGGGAGGTAGTGTGAAGGATAGAGCAGCCTATGGCATGATCACTGGAGCACTAGAAAGAGGAGATATCCAACCTGGCGATAAACTGGTCGAGGCAACATCTGGTAATACCGGCATAGCGCTAGCCATGATCGCCAAGCTGAAAGGTCTCAACATGACTCTCCTGATGCCTTCTAATAGTACAAAGGAAAGGATACAAGCTATGGAAGCGTATGGCGCTGAGGTGATCTTGACACCTGCGGAAAAGACGATTGAGTTTTCTCGACAAGAGGCAGAGAGAATGTCTACTGAAGAAGGCTACGTGATGCTCAACCAGTTTGGCAATCCTGATAATTATGGGATGCACTATAGAACGACTGGGCCAGAAATCTGGAGAGATACCGAAGGCAAGGTGACGCACTTCGTGTCAGCAATGGGTACAACAGGTACGATCATGGGGACATCTCGATATCTAAAAGAACAGGATACCAAAGTGCAGATCGTAGGTACTCAACCTAAAGAAGGTTCTAGAATACCGGGTATACGAAGATGGTCACCCGAGTTCTTACCAAAGATCTATGAGCCAGAAAGAGTAGATCGAATCATCGATGTGAGTCAAGAGGAAGCTAAAGTCATGGCTAATCGACTTGCCCAAGAAGAAGGTATCTTATCTGGTATGAGTTCTGGTGGGGCACTGACTGCTGCCTTAAAGTTATCCGAAGAACTAGAGGAAGGATTGATCGTATTTATCGTTTGTGATAGAGGAGATCGGTATCTTAGTTCTGGACTATTCGATAGATAATGACTTTTCGTCTTCTTGTTATACTACTGTTCTTCTCTCTTTTGTCATGTAAGACTAACATCCAGTCTGAAGACAGTTATACTATTTATCTGGTTAGACATGCTGAGAAGGTGGCCGATAAATCAAGAGATCCGATCCTTACACATGAAGGCATAGAAAGAGCCGACCGGCTTGCTCAGATCATGTCAAAGAATGACATCGATGCCATCTACTCTACAGACTATCAGCGCACAATGTTAACTGCACTACCGCTGTCGACAAAGATCGACAAGGATATTCAGCTATATGATCCCAGAAACCTAGCCGCACTTTCTACCCTTCTCAAGTCACAACGACTTAATGTTCTAGTAGTTGGGCACTCTAACACCACTCCAGCGCTAGCTAATCTAATCCTAGGTGATGAATTTTACGAGAATTTTAAGGAAGATCAGTATGATCAAATCATACAGATCAACTGCTCAGAGTCCCGATGCAATCAGGAGGTTTTGTTGTTCTGACACGACAGGGTAACACATCGTAATAATAAATATTTAACATTTCGAGTGACTTGACGCCTAGGTTGCAGTCTAATAAGGCATACAACGTGTCTACGCGGTTAACGCATTTACCTTAATTATATTAATAAACTAACCTGATGGATTATTTACAAAACATTTTTACCGACCTATCATCTCAGTTCGGATCCAACTTACCTCGGCTTATTGGGGCACTATTGCTTTTACTTGTTGGATTATTTATAGCTCGTATTATCAGAGGTGGAGCGAGAAAGGCCTTCGCAAATATGGGCGTCGATCGCGTCATGAAAGGAAGTAACATTATGTTGTCTAGCGTACTAGCTAAGTTGCTATACTTCATCTTAGTATTGGTCATCTTAACGATCGTACTTGAGATGATGGGACTTACGTCTGCTCTTGACCCGGTTAAAGACATGCTTCGCAAATTCTTAGGATACATACCTAACGTAGTTGCTGCAGGTATTATCGCTTACGTAGGTTACGTTGTAGCTAACATAGGTAAAGAGGCTGTAGGTATGGTATCAGGCACACTAGGAGCCTTCACTGACAAGTATGGACTTTCACAGTTCAATGTGGGAGGAATACTTAAGCAACTAGTATTCATCTTCATATTCGTTCCTATTCTTTTAGTCGCACTTGATGCACTAGATATCAGCATGATATCTGATCCTGCAAAAAATATGCTTCAAAGCATGTTTGATGCGATCCCTAATATCATAGCAGCAGCGATCATACTAGCAGTATTTATCATCGGTGGGAAGTTTGTATCTGCTACGGTTAAAGAACTCCTAGTAAATCTTAAAGTAGACAACTCAGCTAAGCAGCTCGGTATATCTTCTATGATAGGCGAAAATTATAGCATCAGTGATGTAGCAAGTAAAGTTCTATACTTCTTCATCTGCTTCTTCGGTGTAACAACAGCAGTTGAAAAACTCAACTTTGTAGCTCTAAGTGATGTACTTCATACGATGCTTGAACTTACTGGCAACATACTCTTCGGTATGATCATCTTGATGATCGGTAATAAGATATCTGCTTTCGTAAGCGATTACTTCAAAAATTCAGATTCTCCTGGATTGAGCTCATTAGCAAGATTTGCTACTCTAGGATTATTCTTAGCTATCGCATTAAGATACATGGGACTAGCAGATGACATCGTTAATCTTGCCTTCGGTCTTACTCTAGGTGCAGCGGCAGTAGCTTTTGCTCTATCATTTGGACTTGGAGGTCGAGAAGCAGCTGGAAAGCAAATGGAAAAATTCTTTGACAAGTTCTAAGAGAACGTCAAACCAACTATATTCTGGAGATCCTCTCCAGCATCAAAAAAGATCGAAAGGGACTCTCCTTTCGATCTTTCTTTTTTATTCCTGTCTATTAGTTTCTATAAACTGTGTACGTTGAGATCTTAAGAGCTTTGTCAGCTATAAGAAATCGGAGGAAGCTAAGTCTTTAGCTAAGAGAGTTCAAAGGCTGCTCACCTGAAAAGCGGCAAAAAAGGCCAACGTATAGATGGCAGCAAAGAATAACAACTTCTCCACTTGCTTTTGAGATATGGCATTAGATTCTATCATAGAGTATAATCTCTTCACGGTAAATCGGGTTTATTAGGGTTAATTGGTTCCCGAATCAGAGAGGGGAGTTGCGATTCGGTTGTTTCGTCTGTATATATGACAACCCTGTAACTGATTACCCTAGTTATTCTTGCCTCTTTTCTGTCGGGTGCATTACACATCACAATATTGAGTTGTTTTAGTATCAACCAACAAGAAATATAATTCTGCAAATAAGCCCTAAATTCATTTTTTGAAGCATATAAAACGGCTCTTTGTCGATATCGCAATTCTTTATTCTTAAATGAGTATCCTAAAATTTGGTACTTTTACTAGCTAATCAAGAAAAAGAAAGTCATGGGAAAGAAAATCGCTATCAATGGGTTTGGTCGTATTGGACGACTCACATTTAGGAACTTACTAAAGAAAGAAGGTATCGAGGTGGTTGCCATCAACGATCTCACCGACAATGCCACTCTGGCTCATCTACTAAGATTTGATAGTGCTCATGGGAAGTTTGATGGAACAGTAGAACATACTGATGATGCCATCATCGTCAATGGAACAAGCATCCAAGCTACAGCTGAAAGAGATCCTTCTAAACTTAACTGGGCTGAGCTCGGTGTAGATATGGTCTTAGAGTGTACTGGATTCTTTAGAACAAAAGAAAAAGCTGGATTACACCTACAAGCTGGTGCTAAAGACGTACTGATATCTGCCCCTGCTCAAGGTGGAGATGTACAGACGATCGTCTTAGGTGTGAACGACGATAAGCTGGATAGAAGTAATAATGTGTTCTCTAACGCGTCTTGTACAACTAACTGTCTCGCACCTCTCGTGAAAGTACTTCATGACAACTATGGTATCATCAACGGTGCTATGACGACCACTCACGCATATACTGCTGATCAAAAGATCCAGGATGCACCACACAAAGATCTAAGAAGAGCAAGAGCAGCAGCCTACAACATAGTACCGACAAGCACCGGTGCAGCGAAGGCAATCAAAGCTGTTATTCCTGACTTTGGAGATCGCATATTTGCTATCGCAGTTCGCGTACCGGTTTTAACAGGTTCTATGGTAGAGCTTAATGTCAATCTTGAAAAGACTCCTGATGTAGACGGTGTGAACGCTCTCTTTAAGAAGTACGCTGAAAGCTCTATGAAAGGAATACTAGAGTACTCGACTGATCCTTTGGTATCCTCGGACATCGTCCGTAACCCACACAGTTCGATATTTGATTCGCTCATGACTCAGGTTAATTCTAACATGGTCAAGGTTGTGAGTTGGTATGACAATGAAGCAGGATACAGTGCACGTCTTTCTGATCTCGCTACGAAGATCGCGCTAGGTTAATAGCTAACTACTAAATACATATCATGGATATCAATGTCCAAGGCAAAAAGGCACTCGTAAGAGTAGACTTTAACGTGCCTATAGACGGTGAGGGAAATATCACCGACGACACAAGAATGCAAAGAGCACTACCTACTCTTAATCATCTCTTAGATCAGGGTGCTTCTCTCATATTAATGTCTCATCTAGGCCGGCCTCAGAAGAAGTTGAAAGATGACGGATCTATCAATGTCGAGAAATACACCCTCAGATTAATAGTGAAGCATCTTGCTAATCTGCTAGGTCGTCCTGTCAAGTTCGCCTCTTCATGTGTTGGCCAAGAAGCTACCACGATGAGTCATGGTCTTGGCCCAGGTGAGGTATTGCTTCTTGAAAACACAAGGTTTCACAAGGGAGAATCTAAAGGTGATGAGGACTTCGCTAAAGAACTCGCTAGCCTTGCTGATGTCTATATCAATGATGCCTTCGGAACAGCGCACCGTGCGCATGCCTCTACAACAGTAGTCGCTAAGCACTTTGACACAGACAGTAAGTCATTTGGCCTATTGATGGAATCCGAGATCAAGCATGCTAACAAAGTACTTCACGATCCAGCGCGACCGCTTGTGGCTATAACTGGTGGTGCTAAGGTCAGCGATAAGTTACTCCTACTTGAGAAGCTCATAGACTTTGCAGATAAGGTGATCATCGGTGGTGGTATGGCATATACATTTGCGAAAGCGAAAGGTGGCAAGATTGGTAATAGCATCTGTGAACCTGATAAAATGGATCTCGCTCTTGATATACTTGATAAAGCTGTGAAAAATCATACTGAGATCCTACTGCCGATAGATAATGTAATCGCCGACGACTTTTCTAATGAAGCGAAGACGGATGTTGTGCCTACTCATAGCATCCCTGATGGATGGGAAGGTCTAGATATAGGTCCTGAGTCTAGAGAGATATTTGCGAAAGCGATAGAAGGGGCTAAGACGATCATCTGGAATGGTCCGATGGGTGTCTTTGAGTTTGAAAACTTCGCACACGGCACCAATGCCATCGCTCAAGCTGTAGCTAAAGCTACCAAAGAAGGTGCTTACTCTCTCATCGGAGGTGGAGACTCCGTCTCTGCGATCAAAAAAAATGGACTCGATGATGAAGTAAGTTTCGTATCAACAGGAGGAGGTGCGATGCTCGAATATCTAGAAGGAAAAGTGCTTCCAGGCATAGCTGCCATCGAGGGATAGAACACAGATATTGTTATATTGATGCTGTTCTAAATTGTTAGATATGCATCTGAGATATACACTAACTCTATTCTTCAGCTTGATATGTAGCATCATGTCAAGTCAAGATGGCTGGACACATCTTCTAGAGGGAGATGTAGCAAGTAAATTTATCCAGCTCAATGGTGATGCACCCTATGTCTTGGATGACGGCGTCATGATAGGCACTTCCAAGCTTAACACGCCTAATAGTTTCCTAGCTACCACGGAGCTTTATAGCGACTTCATCCTTGAGTTTGAAGTACTCGTAGACAATGGGCTTAACTCTGGTGTACAGTTCAGAAGTCTTAGTCTACCCTCTTTCCAAGATGGACGTGTGCACGGTTATCAGTGCGAGATAGAGACGAGTAGCAGGAAGTGGGCAGGCGGCATATATGACGAGGCGCGAAGAGGATGGCTCTACCCTCTTACTAGAAATCACAAAGGAAAAAACGCGTTCGTACCAGGCGAGTGGAATCACTATCGCATCGAAGCTATCGGTCCTTATATCCGCACTTACGTAAATGGTATCCAATGCGCTAACCTCGTAGATGATCTTACGCCCAAGGGGCTGATAGCATTTCAAGTGCATAGCATCCATGATGAATCCTTAGTCGGTAAAAAAGTGAGATGGCGTGATATAAAAATCAAGACGACAGGTCTGCAGGAAGAGCGCATGG
>CAZXIE010000016.1:0-45507 GCA_964640065.1 uncultured Saprospiraceae bacterium | reverse complement strand
AAGTATTGAACTTGACAGTAACACCGAAGCCAGCGGATGTAATAACAAACATCACGATCTGTTCAGACGAGACGTACACATGGCCAGTAAACGGTCAGACGTTTAACACGACACAGACTGGACTGACAGTAGAGGGACAAGGGTGTACAGCTGATCAAGTATTGAATTTGACAGTTACAACTAAGCCTGCTGATGTAGTAACTAACATTACGATCTGTGATGGTGAGACGTATACGTGGCCAGTAAACGGTCAGACGTTTAACACGACGCAGACTGGACTGACAGTAGAAGGACAAGGATGTACAGCTGATCAAATTTTGAATCTTTCTGTTAATCCTTTACCAACGGTGTCTGCAGCAGGTGGAACACTTACATGTAATGCTACAAGCATCACAATAAGTGCTACGACTAATGCAACGTCTGTATTATGGTCAGGACCTAGTGGATTTACAAGTACATCGTTAAGCCCAACAGTGAGCGCAGCAGGTACATATACTGTGACAGCTACTTCAGCTAGCGGATGTACTTCGACTACAGAAGCAATAGTTAATACTGACGCAACAGCACCTACAGCTAGCGCTTCCGCAAATGGAACATTACCATGTACTGGAGGAAGTGTTCAACTTTCTGCTAATACAGATGGATTTGTAGTGAATTGGGTAGGACCTAACAGTTTTGCTTCAAGTGATGCTTCTCCAATTATAACAGTCGGAGGAACCTATACAGTGACTGTACAAGGTGCTAATGGATGTACATCAACTGCTCAAGTAACAGTTGAGCAAGAAGCATGTGCTCCAAGCATTAGCTTAGTGAAGTTGACCAATGGTCAAGAAGTTGCTGTCATAACTGCTGATGGTGATGTAATGCCATCAGTTACTTGGACTTATCAAGTGACTAATACAGGCAATGTTGATTTAACTAATGTCCAAGTAAACGATGACCAAGAGGGTCAGATTTGTGTTATTCCAAGTCTACCTGCAGGTGCTACGGAAACTTGCACTCTCACTGAGCAGGCTACACTTGGCTTATATACGAACATAGCTACAGCTACAGGATCTGGCAATGGCCAGACAGCTTCTGCAATCGATACTTCATCATACATAGGTGTAGGTATCAATGTAGAGAAGATAGCAGATAGAACTGAGGTTTGCCCAGGTGAAACGGTGAACTTCACATTGATTACAAGAATGCTTGGAGGTGCTCCTGGAGTCGAAATAAGAAATATTTCGGTAACGGATAATAACTTACCAAATACATTGAATTCTTCAAGTCCTGAGTTTGTAAGCTCATCGGATGTAGGAGGTGACAATATGATATCCTTCATCGATAATAATGGCGATGGAGTGAGCGACGAAGAGTTTGTATGGATGTACTCATTAGTGATTAATGAGACTACAGTAAATATGGCAGCGGACATAGGAGATGTATTCTTCAACGGAGTGTTTATCGATAACATCGGAAATGATGATTCGGTAACAGTAACTGCTAACCCAGCACTGTGTCCATGTGACGATCCAACAGTAAGTATATCTGGCGGTGGAAATATCACTTGTGATAATCCAACAGTACAGCTTATACTAGATACTGACGGAGAGAATGTAGCATGGTCAGGACCAAATGGATTTACGTCAAGTACGACAAGTCCTACAGTAAATGCTCCTGGTGTGTATACAGTAGTTGTAACGACTGATGATTGTAGCACGACTGCTTCTATCACAGTTGGTGAAGACAGAACTGAACCAACAGCGAGCCTAACAGGTGGTGAGTTGTCATGTGCTACAGGTAATATCAATCTGAATCCTATGTCTAATGGATCAATCGTTAGCCTAACTGGACCAGATGCAGCTACAAGTTCTACGAACCCAATAGCTACTGTAGCAGGTACTTATACTCTTGTTGCTGAAGGAAGTAACGGATGTACTACTACAGTAACTGCAGTTGTTACTGGTAACTCTACAGTGCCATCAGTTATGGCAACTGGAGGACAGTTGACTTGCGGATCAACATCTTTAACACTGTCATTTACTTCAAGTGCTCAGTTAGTAGGATGGACAGGACCTAATGGCTTTACAAGTACATCGCCTGGTCCAGTTGTTACAGCTGCAGGTCAGTATATAGTTACAGTTAGATCTTCTAACGGTTGTGAGGCAACAGCTACAGCAACTGTTACATCCGATCAAGCTGCTCCTTCACTTTCTGTAAGAGGAGGATCACTTGACTGTAACAGTGCATCAGTGACCTTGATAGCAACTACTAATGCACCATCTGTAGTGTGGAGTGGCCCTAATGGCTTCTCAAGCACATCATTAAATCCAGTCGTAACTGAAGCAGGTACATATACTGTGACTGCTACAGGAAGTAACGGATGTACAGCTACTGATGCAGCAGTAGTAAGTGGAGACACAACTACACCGACTGTATCAGCAGCAGGTGGTACACTGACTTGTAATAGTACTTCTGTCCAACTAACAGCTAGTACTAATGGTAGCATAGTCGGATGGACAGGGCCTAATAACTTCTCTTCTTCTGAAACTTCACCATCTGTAAGTATAGCAGGTGACTATATAGTCACAGTAAGAAATGCTAGCGGGTGTGAAGCAACTGATGTGGCTACTGTAATCAATGGTATCGAGAATATCACCATTGAAACAGAACCAAGAGATGCTACTTGCGGTAGAGCTAATGGTCAAGTTCACATAAGTGTAAGAGGTGGTTCTGAGCCTTACTCATACGTATGGAGTAATGGTGAGACCACTCAGAATATCGCAGGATTAGTTGCTGGTTCTTATACTGTAATAGTTACGGACGCCAATGGCTGTACTGCGACTATCACAGAGACAATAGGATCTGTAGGTGATAATATCATGATCTCATTCATCAATGTGAACCCAGCGTCATGTACGCTCGGTGACGTAGGTACTGCGATGGCAGTGCCAGAAGGTGGATCTGCACCTTACACGTACAGATGGAGTGATGGACAGACTACTGCGATGGCTATCGGATTACCGTCTGGCACATTTACTGTAGAAGTTACTGATGCTAATGGTTGCAGTGCTGTAGGAAGTGTGACAGTAGATAATCAAGATGACTGTAGAGGATGTATCGGAGACTTTGTCTTTGAAGATCAGAATAGAAATGGAATACAAGAGGCTGGTGATTTAGGTGTAGCGAATGTGAGAGTAAGACTTCTCGATAGAGATGGCAACTTCATAACTGAGCAAATAACTAATGACGATGGTTTCTACTTATTCGAAAACTTGAGATCTGGTCAGTATATCGTTGAGTTCTTAACTCCTGATGAGTATGCAGTAACTCTGCCTAACAGAGGAGATGATGAAGAGCTTGATAGTGATATCAACATGGCTACAGGACAAACTCCAGTTATCACATTAGATGATAATGAGTGTATCATGTCAGTCGATGCTGGTTTCTACAAAACAGCAAGTCTTGGAGACCAAGTATGGTTAGATTATGACTGTGATGGTATCAGAGACGCTAACGAGCCTGGTGCTGATAACGTAAGAGTAGAATTGAGAGGCGAGGGTGATGAGATACTAGCATCTACTGTTACGAACCCTGACGGTATATACAGTTTTGTTAACCTTCCTCCTGGCAATTACTATATCAGAGTGGTAGCTCCTGAAGGATTTAGCTTTACAACAGCTAACCAAGGAGATAATGACGATATCGATAGTGATGTGGACGTAGACGGTAGTTCTGAATTGATCGTACTTAATAGTGGTCTATTTGTGAGTTCTATCGATGCAGGTCTGAAGAGCTTCGCAGATGTAGCACTTACGAAGACAGTATCTAGATCAGTAGCTCTTGCGGGAGAAACTGTGACATTCACGATAACTGTAAGTAATGAAGGAAACTTCCCAGCTACAGGAGTCGGTGTGACTGATAACTTACCAAATGGCTTTGTTAGTCCATCTAATATTTCAAATGGTGGATCAGTTGATGCTGCTACTGGGAACGTGATCTGGTCTAGCATAGATCTAAGATCTGGAGAGTCGGTATCACTCACATTTGATGCAGTTATATCAAGTGATGATCCGAGTACTATAGATCTCAGAAACGTTGCTGAAGTAACAGCGATGGATCAAGAAGATCTAGATAGTGCACCAGCTAATGATGATGGTGATCAGAGTGAAGATGATGAAGGTGCTGTAGAGATATCTATCAGCCCATGTAGTTTGACTCTATCAGTATCAAGTAATCCATCTACATGTGATGCGGCTACAGGAAGTGCTTCTGTAGATGCTCAAGGTGGAGTTGGTAGCAAGACGTACAGTTGGTCTAACGGTGAGACTACTAGTAATATCAATAACGTCGCAGCTGGTACTTATACGGTAACAGTTACAGATAGTGAAGGATGTTCAGTAAGTGCTGATGTAGTGGTTGAGCAATCAGGTGCTATGATCATCATAGAGCTTGATGTGACTAATGAGTCATGCAGAGGGAACGACGGTCAGATCAGTGCGAAAGTATCTGGTGGACAAGCGCCTTATACATACTCTTGGAATACCGGAGCGGAAGAGCCGACTATCTCTGGTCTTGCATTTGGAGTATTTGTACTCACAGTGACGGACGCTAACGGATGTAGCGCGACTATAGAAGGTATCGTTGACCCAGCAAGAGGTTGCACAGGATCAGGGATCGATCTAGAGTTGATCAAGAGAGTGAACATAGAGACGCCAAGACCTGGTGATACGATTAGCTTCCAGTTAACAGTATTTAACGAAAGTGAAAATGTCGCTACAGGGGTAGATCTTGAAGATGTTGTTCCTAACGGATTCAACGTTATCGAATCTTCTATCGGAGAAGCTGGACAGTTAACAGGTAACACGATCACATGGGAAGACTTGACAGTCGAAGGGTTGTCTCTACTCAGAATATCGTTTAACGCTATTGTTCTTCCGGTAGAAGCGGATAGATCATATAGAAACGTTGCACAGATTACTGACGCAGATCAGGATGATGTGGATAGTGCTCCAGGTAACGATGACGGTGACCAAAGTGAGGATGATGAAGATTTTGCAGATGCAATGCCGGAGATGTCTGATATCGCTCTTTCAAAATCAGTAGATAATACGAACCCACAAGTGGGAAGTGATATCACTTACACGGTAACTGTTACCAATGAGGGAACTAATCCAATAACTCAAGCTGAGATAACAGATTACCTACCGGTTGAGTACTGTACGAACTTTAGAAATATCTCTAATAGCGGTATCTTCTTAGGAGACAGGATCATCTGGTTAGAATTAAATCTAGCTCCTGGTGAGAGTATCGACTTGACGTTTGATGCTACAGTATCAGCAAATGCTCTCGGTAAAACTGTGATCAACAGAGCTGAGGTAACTGATCTAGATCAAACGGATATAGATAGCGCACCTGATAATATGGACGGTGAGCCTGCGGAAGATGATGAGGCAAGTGTATCCTTCACTGTTGGTGATGGAGTAGCTGACCTTGAGCTTCTGAAGGATATCGATAAGCTAAGAGTAGGACCTAACGAACTGGTAGAGTTTACTATCACAGTCGTTAACAATGGTCCGGACCCAGCGTTTGGTGTGACAGTAGAAGATGTCCTACCTGATGGATTTACTAATGTGACTAACTTGACTGATGGTGGAGTTATGGCACAGAATAGAATCCTATGGACACTACCTGAGATAGCAGCAGATGAGTTTGTAACTCTTACATTTAATGCAAGAGCAGTACACTTCTTAGATAGAGAGTGTGACTACAAAAACATCGCTCAGATAACAGGAAGTATCTCTGGTGATCCAGATTCTACTCCTAACAATGACGATGGTGATCAGAGTGAGGATGATGAAGATTCTGTAGAAGCAGAACTTGTCCTCGAAGGTGGTGTTTGCGTAGATATCAATACTCAAGTACTCTTAGAAGGTGCCTTTGATGCAGACCTTGGAAGAATGAGAACTACTCTCAATGATCTTGGATACCTACCAGGTCAGACTCCAAGTACGTTCTTCGGTACATTCACTGAAGCAGGACAGCCTTACGGCCAGTCACCTTGGTTCCACTTTGGAGAAGAGGGAGATAGCTTCTTACAAGATGGAGAGGTTGTTGGATTAAACGCTAACTACCCTCAGGCAGTAGTTGATTGGGTACTAGTAAGCTTAAGATCTGACGAAAGTCAAGAGTCTACAGTAGGAACTGTTGCAGGACTCCTTATGGAAGACGGCGAAGTACAGTTCATCGAAGGTTTCGATATCTGTAACTTAGATCCTACTGAAGATTACTACATAGTTATCGAGCATAGAAACCACTTGGTAGCGATGTCACATATCCAACTACCTATAGTGAACGGTACGATCACTTACGACTTTAGAAACCGTAATTCTTTCAGAAGAATCTTGGGAGCTGGTCAGAAGGAGATTACGCCAGGTGTATACTGTATGATCGCTGGTAACGGTGATCAGGATACTGGATCATTTGACGCTAACGATATTAATCCTAATGATCTTACGAAGTGGTTGATAGACAACGGTCTAACAAGTAGTTACTTCCTAAGAGACTTCAACTTATCTGGTGATGTGAACGTCGCGGATAAAGGTCTCTTCTTGATCAACAACGGATTATTCTCCGATGTGCCAGGGCGCGAATAACTAGAATAAGTTATCAATATATAATAGAGGTGTCAGCAACATGTTGGCACCTCTTTTTTTATACCGCTTTCGCAAATGAAGTAAACCCAATATGTTTGAAGTATAAATGAGCAAAGCACTATGGACAATCAAATCAAGAGATATCTTATCACCTCCTTTATCATCATGGCCCTTGGGGTTGTACTCGGAGCCTTCGGGGCACATGCTTTGAAAGAGAGGCTTACGGAGCACTATCTCGATGTATGGGAGACGGCTAATAGATATCATATGATACATGGATTAGGATTAGCTATCATAGCAGGAGTATTAGCGAAGGAAGTGAAAGCCATCTATATCACACGAATATTTTTGATGATGCTTACTGGTATCATACTGTTCTCAGGTTCATTGTATATTTTGAGCCTCGCTGATATGATAGGCGTACCAGGTCTGAAAGTTCTAGGAGCTATTACTCCGATAGGAGGTGTCTTATTTGTAGGAGCGTGGTTGTATGCGGCCTATAGTCTAGTCAAGAAGAGAAACTCATAGCTGCCAGTTTATTTCTTCTTTACCCATCTTTAAGAGCAGCTCATTAGTTTTTGAAAAATGCGAGCACCCTGCAAAGCCAGTCCTGGCCAAAGGTGAAGGATGAGCAGCTATCAATACATGATGTTTTAACTGATTAATCAGAGGAAGCTTACTCTGTGCGAATTTGCCCCATAAAATAAAGATGACTTGATCTTTAGTATCAGATAAATGCTTGATAACAGCATCTGTAAACTTCTGCCATCCTATCTTCTTATGAGAGCCCGCAGACTTATGTCTTACTGTAAGCATAGCATTGAGCAGTAATACACCTTGTTCTGCCCAAGAGGTAAGATCACCATGGTCGACTATGCTGCAACCCACGTCACGATTGATCTCTTTATAGATCCTCTTAAGAGAGGGAGGAACTCTTTTACCCTGAGGAACTGAAAAGCAAAGACCCATAGCTTCTCCAGGATTATGATATGGGTCCTGACCCAGGATAACCACTTTTACTTGATCAAGAGGACATAACTCAAAAGCTTTGAATATCAGAGGACCAGGAGGGTATACTGGATTACCTTCCTTTAATTCACTCTTAAGATGAGCTTTGATCTCTTCGAAGTACGGTTGTCTGAATTCTTCGGCTAGAGCTTTGCGCCAGCTAGACTCTATATTTACCTTGAGTGGATCCATCTCAACTAAGAGAATATGGATCGAGTAGCTAAGGCGAACTTTTCAACCTCTTCAAGACTACCAGTACTCACTCGACACCAGTCTAAGAAAGGAGGAAACGGTCTTCCCACCAATATGCCGTGCGCTCTATACTTATTATGTATTTCTTCCACAGGTTGTCCTGTATGAAAGAAAACGAAGTTAGTGTGTGACTTCAGATATCTAAGACCTACAGCACTGAGAGTCCTGTAGATAATATTCTTTGCTTGTTGGTTCTTCTCTAGGCTAAACTGATAAAACTCTTCATCAGCCAGCGCTGTTTGTGCTAGCCTGATAGCTAATATGTTGGGACCTGATTGAAGGCTCTCTCTGATCATGGCTGCAGTCTCTTTAGAGGCGATCATATACCCGATCCGAATACCAGCAAGTCCATAGACCTTAGATAACGTTCTAGCTATGATGACATCGTGTCCTTCTAAGACCAATGACTTCATAGAAGGATATCCCTCTGCTTCAATATAGTCGTAGTAAATCTCATCCACGAAGACTGTGATCTTCTTACTTACTCTTGTGCACCACTCTTTGAGGTAATCAGCATCTAGTAAGGTACCTGTAGGATTATTAGGATTACAGACGAATGCCATGCTAGTCTGATCATCAATAGATGCTTCTATCGCTGCTAAGTCGAAAAGCATGTTGCTATCCAAGGGTAGAGCCTTGATAGAGGCACCGATATAATCAGCGTAATCGATTAGTGCTCTATAAGTTGGTAAGCAAGTGATGATCTGTTCACCTTTCATGGATTTCATCATGCCCACTGCCTTTAGACCTTCTCTGGATCCAGAGGTGATGACTATGTGGGCAGGGTCTATACCTTCTTTTTCAGCTATCTGATTTTCGAGTTCACTGAAGAACTGATTAGGATATCTACATAGTTCTGCTCCAAATCCCCGAATGACCTCCTTCATGGCTGGGGAGGGGCTATAGGGGTTTTCATTAGAAGAAAGTCTGATTAGAGGATTTGCTCTATCATTTATGCCCTCATTGGGCATGAAAGAAAGGATGTCTGAAGGCCGAAGTGTAACCGCTCCAGCACCTGCCACAGAGAGGGACTTTAACCAGTCTCGTCGTTTCAAGCTTGCCATATCTACAGTTTAGCTAATGATAAGTGTAAAATAACCATAATCAAGTTGTACAATTAGTTGAATAGGAATAAATTTGCAACCCTCAAGTATGAGGCCCCGTAGCTCAGCTGGATAGAGCACCGGATTTCTAATCCGGCGGTCGCACGTTCGAATCGTGCCGGGGTCACAAAGCAAAATGGCTCGATGATTACTCATCGGGCCATTTTTTTGTGGTTTAATGTAACGTTGGATAGAGTATAAAACTCTCGTTAGGTTATGCAGTCACTCGAGGCTTTGCTTCTTTTGATTTCTGAGCTGTCCAAGTAGAACAGTCCCAGCCTACTAATGACTCTAGACTCTTCACGTCGGATGAATACGTCTGCATTACTTGATCATACATTTCATCTGTAAGAGAGTCAGTATATGATCCGATATTCTGAGCTGTTAAATCAAGATCTAGATAGGGTACACCTATAAACTGACACAGCTGGTACATAGCTACTTCAGGATCTTCTTTAAAGTCATCAGATTTTATGAACAACAATTGGTGGGGATCTAGGTACTGAAGCACGTGAGAGACATGATATCCATAGAGACTTTGGCTTTGGTAGTGCGTTAGATCTTCTTTGGATTGTACAGTTTTGGTTAGTACATCAGTAAATGGTCTATTCTCAAGACCTTGGGCCGTAGCCTGTTGCCACTGCGAATAAGTTCTCATAGCGGGGTTACGCAGGATGATTACTAATTTTATATCAGGGTTATAGCGCTGTATCCTTGAGATAGCAAAAGGATGCGTTAGATAGGCTGCAGATACTTCTCCATGTAAGAAGTCATCTCCATAGTCAACATAGTGCTGATCATATGTACGATTAGATGGATTACCAGATTGATAAAGATCTTCATCCGTGAAGTGTGGTTTTTCGTCCTTGCAGATAACCTGCAAGGCTGGATGTTGCTCTAAAGCATGGTAGATTGTACCTAGGCCGCTTCGCGGGCTGCCTGTTACTATAAATGATGCAGGGTTGTGAGTCCTAGTAGTAGCCAATTGTAATTGAACTTTATATTATGACATAATTATATATATAAAATTCGTAATGCGTGTATAATACACATATTTATTTTCGTAATAAGTAATTTTACTAGATGACTTTCACCCTGATTCACTTTGGAAAAGCTGCAATACCAATTACTATCACTAACTTGTCTTAGGTATGAAAATTAGACGATGACTACTCAGCTACAGCAGACTTCTTCTTCCCACATCAAGTTTCTTTTAAAGTCTTTAGAGAAAATCCAAGTCAGGATATGGGAAGACCAAACAACGTGTTCTAATCATATCGCTCAATCTATAGCTCTCGCCATCAAACAGAAGCAGCAAGAAGGAGAACAGATAGTAATAGGACTGGCTACAGGTTCTTCGCCGATCAGCATATATCGCGAGCTAGTACGCTTGCACAAAGAGGAAAAACTAAGCTTCAAGAATGTTATCACGTTCAACTTAGACGAATACTATCCAATGCAGCCACAAGCTCAGCAGAGTTATGTGAGGTTCATGCACGAGTATCTTTTTGACCATATCGATATTGATCCAGATAATATTCACATCCCTGATGGTACCATAGGACTTAATAAAGTGACGCGATACTGCGAGCAGTATGAGAAGAAGATCAAGTCTTTTGGTGGGTTAGACATCCAGTTACTAGGTATCGGTCGCACTGGTCATGTAGGATTTAATGAACCAGGTTCTTGGCTTGATTCTAAAACTCGTTTAGTAAGACTTGATAGCCTAACTATGCGGGATGCACGAAAAGACTTTATACGAGAAGAAGATGTGCCTTATAGAGCTATCACGATGGGCATCGATACCATCATGCAGGCTAAGACCATCTACATCATAGCGTGGGGTCAGCACAAAGCAGAGATCGTTAAGAGAGCGGTCGAGGGAGAGATAACTTCGTCTATACCATGCACCTATCTACAGAAGCACCCAGATGTTAGACTTTTTGTCGATCAAGCAGCTTCTGAAGAACTGACCAAGGTAAAGACACCATGGCTTGTAGGTATGTGTGAATGGTCAGATGACTTGATTGCTAAAGCGGTCATATGGTTGTCTCAGAAGATAGATGTGCCTATTCTAAAACTAACCGACGAGGAGTATAATGAACATGGACTAGGTGAACTGATCTTGAAGTACGAGAAAGCCTATGATATAAATATCAAAGTCTTTAATAGACTACAGCATACGATTACAGGTTGGCCAGGAGGAAAACCAAAAGCTGACGATACAACGCGACCTGAGAGAGCGAGACCTGGGAAAAAGAGGGTCATCATATTTAGCCCGCATCCAGATGATGATGTCATTTCTATGGGAGGAACTTTCATGAGGCTTGTAGATCAGGGGCATGAAGTACATGTAGCATATCAAACGAGCGGTAATATCGCAGTCCATGATCATGACGCTTTGCGTTTTGCGGAGTTCTATCAAGAGTTTTCTAGAGATCAAAATCTAAAGAATAAGAGTACCGAAAAGCTATATAAGAAGATCAAACGCTTCTTTGGTTCCAAGTCTTCGAGAGACTCGGATCCTAAAGAAATAAGAAAAATCAAGGAGCTTATCAGAAGAGGGGAGGCTAGAGCAGGTGCTCGATATTGTGGGCTTGAAGATGAGGCTATACACTTTCTCAATCTTCCTTTCTACGAAACTGGAAAAGCAAGGAAAAATCCGATGACACAGAAGGATGTGGATATCGTAAAGAAGTTAATCGAGGATATCAGACCACATCAGATCTTTGCGGCAGGTGATCTTGCAGATCCACACGGTACCCACAGAGTGTGTCTTGATGCTATCCTTGAAGCTTTAGCACAAGTGAAGAAGAAGTCGTGGGCCAAGGATTGTTGGCTATGGCTATATAGAGGCGCATGGTTTGAGTGGGGTATCGATGAGATCCAGATGTCTGTACCTCTCAGTCCGAGTGAATTATTAAGAAAGAGAAGAGCCATCTTCATGCATCAATCTCAAAAAGACCGACCACCATTCCCAGGTGAGGATGATAGAGAGTTTTGGTTGAGAGCAGACGAACGTAATAGAGGTACGGCCGAAAGCTATAGAAAACTTGGCCTAGCAGATTATGAAGCGATGGAAGCTTTTAGAAGATGGCGTTACTAATACTCAGATAGTTGTGATATGATACTTTCTACATTGGATTGGTCCATCGTGGCCATATATTTTCTTTTTGTCTTAGCGACTGGTATCATCTCATCGAGAAGAGCTAATAATAGTCTGACAGACTTCTTTTTATCAGGAAGAAATATGCCTTGGTGGTTACTCGGTGTGTCCATGGTAGCAACTACTTTCTCTGCAGATACACCTAACCTCGTTACAGATCTAGTAAGGCAAAATGGAGTGTCAGGTAACTGGGTTTGGTGGGCCTTTTTACTATCTGGGATGCTTACAGTTTTTGTCTTCGCCAAGTTATGGAGGAGATCTATGGTGATGACAGATATAGAGTTTTATGAGTTGAGGTATAGCGGGCAGCCAGCTGCATTTCTCAGAGGATTTAGAGCTCTCTATCTAGGGCTCATCTTTAATGTATTAGTGATGGGAGGTGTATCTCTTGCCGCCATTAAGTTTGGTGAAGTTGTGCTAGGACTTGATGGGTGGGTGACTCTCTTGATAGCAGGGTCTATCACTGTGATATATAGCTCTTTAGGAGGCCTGAAGGCTGTTATCATCACCGACTTTGTACAGTTTGTACTTGCGATGATAGGCTCGATATGGGCCTGCATATATCTCCTTGGCTTAGAAGAAGTAGGAGGACTTACACAACTTCTTTCACATGAGGTAGTTTCTACAAAGACTTCGATACTCCCTTCTTTTTCAGACCCTAATATCTGGGTGCCTATACTTCTAATACCACTTGCTGTGCAGTGGTGGGCTTCCTATTATCCAGGTGCAGAACCTGGCGGGGGAGGTTATATTTCTCAACGTATGTTTTCAGCTAAGGATGAGAAAAATGCTATAGGAGCGACGCTGCTTTTTAACATAGCGCATTATGCTCTGCGCCCTTGGCCATGGATCTTGATCGGTCTGGCGTCACTGATGGTATTTCCAGAGCTAGATGACATACGCCGAGTGTTTCCTAACCTTGCTGAAGATAAGGTAGGTCATGACGTAGCTTACCCGGCGATGTTGACTTTGCTCCCTTCAGGATTACTTGGATTAGTCGCGGCATCGCTGATAGCAGCATTTATGTCTACCATGTCCACACAGCTGAATCTTGGAGCCTCGTACCTAGTCAATGACTTCTATCAACGCTTCATCAAGCCAGACGCAAGTGAGAAAGAGCTCGTTAGGGCTGCTCAATTATTTACAGTTGTATCTGCGGTATTAGGTCTTGGCTTAGGACTTCTGTTAACGAGTGCTAGTCAGGCATTCACCTACCTGTTGCTCTTAGGTGCGGGTACTGGACTGATCTATATACTAAGGTGGTTTTGGTGGCGGATCAATGCATGGTCTGAGATTATAGCTATGATTGCTTCACTGATCGTGGCGGGCATATTCACTTTCGCACTTCCAGAGGGAACGATGGAAGACTGGATGAAGATAGCTCTTGGTGCATTGATCACGACGATCATCTGGGTGGTATCGACCTACCTAACGCCTCCTACTTCTGACGACGTACTGATGAATTTCTACCAAAAGATAGCGCCAGGTGGTCCCGGATGGGGACATATCAAGGATGTAGCTGCTGACCGAGGGGTCACTCTTAAGGACGCCGATGATTTTTTAGGTCTCGAACTAGCTTGTACTGTTATCGGTGTCGTCACAGTCTTTGCGGCACTATTTGCCACAGGTAACTTGATCTACGGCCACACGATGCTAGCGCTTGGGTTGCTTGCATTTACAGCTTTGGGTGGTGTCTTTTTATTCTGGGCATGGTCGAAGATGCATAAGTCTTAGTCCACTTTCGTAAATGTTACATTAAGGCAGGCTCACCCTTCTAACTTAAATCTCACGGTATCTCCACCTTTCCTTTGGGCAAGTTGCATGATACTATCCTCAGCTACTTGTAGGACTCTTGGATATCCTCCTGTAGTCTGACAGTCGCGCATCAGGATCAATGGAAGACCGCTTGGCAGAAGTTGCACCGTCCCTGGCAGCACAGGTGAGCTATAGATCTCGATATCTTCTTCTAGTTGCATAGCCTGACCTTCTAATCTGTATCCCATGCGATCAGCCAATGAGCTTACTGTATACTGTTGAGACAAGAGTGACTCTTGTTCATCGTCTTTTAGAAACTGCCACTCAGGTCCTGGTTGCACTGAGATAGGTGAGTTAGGATTGATGAGTAAGGGCTTGATGACTGATTGTCTTGTTACTCCTTTATCCAAAAAAGGAGTTATTTGGAGTATGTCACTCTTCTGTAATCGGTTGTCATAGTATCCGTTGATATAGCAGACACTATCTAAGATGCGAGGTGCTTGTATAGATCCTTTGATGGCGATATATGTTCTCGCACCAGATCTCATCCTTCCGATTTTGAGTGTATCTCCACTCTCGACTTTTATTCGACTGCTATTCGTGATGAGTTGATTGTTGATAAAGACATCTGCTTCTCCTCCAGTTATACTGCACCATGCATCTTCGTCGAATTCTAGTTTCATTCCAGATAAATATGACTCGATAAGAGGATATTCGATGGGATTGCCAACCATACTAAGCGCACGCATAGCGCTACGGATATCCATCGGACCTGAAGCGGGAACCCCATATTTACGAAAGTGAAATCGACCTAGATCTACTAGGCAACTATAACTCCCGGCTTGTTTGACTCGCACCTTCATAACTCAACTTGAAATCTAATCTTCAAGCCTGTCTTACACATAGAAGGCGGATCCTGATCCACATCAAATAACTTAGTAGAAGTACGGCCTATGATGTGCCAACCTCCGGGTGACGCGATGGGGTAGATACCTACTTGACCGGCAGCTATAGCTACAGAACCTGCTGGTACCTGGACTCTTGGATTTGCCCTTCTTGGAATATTCAATCTCGGATCGAGTCCACCGATATAAGTGAAACCTGGCAGAAACCCTTGGAAGTGAACAGTATATATCTGATCAGAAAAGATACGGAGTACCTCAGATGGATCAAGATCGCAAGCGGAGCTGACCTCCTTTAAATCCAGTGCATGATCGTCACGGACTGATATAGGGATGATCACCAACTCTTCTTCCCTTGTCTCATTAGTCGGGCCCATCTCGATATCGTTGAGCACTGAGATAAAATATTGGATAGAGATGACCTTATGATCGATGTAAAGAAGACAGCTATGATACCCTACAGAATAATCGATGAGAGAACTCCCAAAGTGATCTTCTACAGCTCTTACAAAAGCCGCTATCTCATAAGAGGTTTGGATCTCTTTGGATTTTGGCCAGACGACTGATACAGCATAATCTGTATGCACAAAGTATGACCAAGCTCTGTTGCTTTCTAACCACGTAGACTTGCCATAACTAGGCATGGATAAATCTTAAGATCTCTAATGCTGCTGGATTATCTCCATGTATGCAGTAGGTTTCTGGTGAGAAGGGAATCTCTTTGCCAGAGGTGGTCTTGATATGCTGATTAGATATGATAAGGTCCACTTGAGCCTTCGCTAACTTAGGGTCTTGTATAAGAGCTCCTTCTAGCTTGCGTGATGTAAGTGTTAGGTTGTCCTCGTATGTTCGATCTAAAAACGCCTCTCTCTTGATGGATACATTTTGCTCCGTCGCTATTGCCTCGACGATAGATCCCGGAGGGACATACAGGACTATAGATCTTGATATCGATGACACTGCATCTATCACTGCCTCTGCTACATGTTGTTTTTTTGCGGCGTCATTATACAAGGCTCCATGAGGCTTGACATGGGTTAGGTCTACACCTTTGGATTTTGCCATGCCTGCAAGTGCAGCTATCTGATACCGAATAATGCTTGAAAGTTCGGATGGATCGATATCCATAGACCTTCTTCCAAATCCTTGGAGATCGGGATAGGAGGGGTGCGCACCTATCTCTAACCCATGATTTTTGGCTTTATCTATTGTCTCGTCTATCGTCCTTGGGTCTCCGGCGTGAAAGCCGCAGGCGATGTTACAAGCGCTGAGGAAAGGCATGAGCTCATCTAAATCCACAAGCTTGTATCTACCATAGTCCTCACCGAGATCAGCATTGATATGTATATCTATATTACTCATGATCTTCTGTGATCCAAGGGTTATAATCACCAAAGCTCCAAAGATGTCCTTCGGGGTCGCGACAAGAGAAGCCAGTGCCATGTGGCTCTTCTTTATAAGGTAAAACTATAACGACACCTTTAGCTGATACTTTAGTATAGTACCCTTTGATGTCTTCTACATATAGATATGGGCTCTGGGTATTTTGATTTTGGATATGCATCGGAAGTGAGATGAACTGATCGTACTCACCTTTTCGATACGAGCCTATCATGATCATACCACTGCCAAAAGTGAGTTGAGCATGATGTACGATGTGGTCATCGCCATGCACAACTCTTTTTTCAAATCCGAGATTTTCGCATAACCATCTGATGGCCTTATGTGCATCGTTGTATCTCAATGCTGGTATGATCGTACTTCCTTGCATTATGTACTTGTTGACCTAAAAGTAAAAAGAACGAAATAAGATGGTCTCACACTCACCTTTATAACTTGATAACTCATCTAAGTGATAAACACGTAACGATGAGAGAACGAATTCAACCTTCGATCAATGCTGGCTCTATGGCAGATATCGCCTTTTTACTCCTGCTGTTTTTTCTTGTTTCTACTAACATTAAAAACCCCAAAGGGCTACAGGTTTTGTTGCCACCTTACGATCCTAGTCCTCCTATAGAGATGCCAGAAGAACGCGTGCTCACGATCAAGCTCAATCAAGAGAATCTAGTTCTTTTAGAAAATGAAATTGTACCGATCGATCAGATTGCCGAAGACATCAAAGGTCATATAGAACTCAAGCTTTCCCAGGATGAACAACCTATTATATCGTTGGTGACAGATACAAGTGCTGTATATGAATCATATATCGCGGTATATGATCAAATCAAAACAGCATATGCTGAGCTCAGAAATACAGCCGCTCAATCTCGATATGGAAAGTCTTACAAATCATTGGACAGGGAGAAACGACATAGCATCAACAAAACCATACCCATGGTGATATCAGAAGCAGATTATTATAAGTAGGACTTTTCTTGAGATGTAAAGGGTTCGTATATTAGATGGTATACATAAAAGTCCTTAAAGACTATTATTCATTACTGCAACTAACAAAGTCATCGATAGAAAAAGACAAATCGTCGAAGAGGCCCTCAATAACTTCTTTGATCTCGATGACGATCAGGCCATAAAAGATATAACCGCAGTATCTGATATCAAAGAATTAAAGAGTGGTTCTTATCTAATCAAGAGGGGTGAGCAAGGCACGAGCATGTTCTTGATGATCAGTGGGCGTCTAGTGGCTATTGTGCCAGATCAATATGGTAAGCCAATAGTTGTGGGCGACATAGGACGTGGCGAATGTGTAGGCGAAATGGCACTGATCAATGAAGGTGCAGAGCGGTCAGCAGACATACTTGCTATCCGAGATACAGTGGTAGCAGAGATATCAAAAACAGAATTTGACAAGCTAGTAAAGAAATATCCATCTTTCTTATTGAGGGTTTCTCAGCTTGTGGTTAAGCGTCTCCAAGGGCGATTGAGTTTTCAAAAGCGACCTAATAATTATGTGGTCTTTTCTCTTTTTATAGCTGATGATTCTGAAAATGTAATGGTTGCTTATAAGAAGCTAGTGAGCAAGATTAGCAGTTTTGGAGAAACCAAGATCATAACTCCCGAGACTGTAGAAAAAGATCTCAACAGTCAAGGTATAACCGAGGACGGAGATAATGAAGATCGCCATCAACTTTCTCTCTATCTCAATGAACTAGAGAGTCAACATGAATTCCTTTGTCTCATCGCTGATCCTAGCAATATCTTTTGGGCGGAGCTATGTCTCAGGCACGCTGACTACAGTCTCATAATTCTCGATGTGACTAAAGGAGGTCAAAAGAGAGAAAGCGAAGAAATCTTTGACCGTTATACGGCCGACATAGGATCTAATATCAATATGATGTTAGTTCATCCTAACGATACAGTTCTTCCTTCTAACACAAAGGAATGGTACGAGCCACGTGTCCTTCATGGACATCATCACTTGCGAGCTCATCATGACGGAGATATCAGTCGCATGGCGAGAATCATATGCGGAAAATCTAACGGCCTTGTATTAAGCGGAGGTGGAGCGAAGGGAATGGCTCATGTGGGGGTTTATAGAGCACTTGAAGAGCAAAATGTCAAAGTGGATTATGTCTGTGGTACAAGTATAGGCTCCATCATGTCAGCATTGATAGCTATGGACATGAGTGCTCAAGAAGTGTCAGATAAATCAGAATCAGTATTTCTCAACAACCCAACACCACTCAGAGATTTTAACCTGTTTCCTTTCTACGGAATACTCAGTGGGCGTAAGATAGATGAGTTGCTACAAGAGACTTTTGGAGACATACAAATAGAAGATCTTTGGATACCGTACTTCTGCGTGTCATCAGATCTCACGAGTGCTAAGATGCGCCTTCATGAACAAGGTCCTCTCTGGAAAAGTGTGAGAGCCAGCATATCCTTACCGGGCGTCTTTCCTCCTGTGATCTATGATGGACATGTCCTAGTAGATGGAGTAGTCTTTAATAATATACCCGTAGATATCATCACAAAGAAAGGAGTTGGAAATGTCATAGGAGTGAACCTCAGTACAGAAGAGATCCATGAAGTGAATGTCGAAGAGCTGCCGTCAACGATGAAGAGATGGTGGGATAAGATGACAAGAGCTAATAAGTATGAGAACCTTCCAAGCATGATGGAGACGATCTCAAAATCAACATTTGCCATGAGCGATAATCAGTCACGCGATCACTTCGATAAGATCGATCTTTTCTTTAGTCCACCTGTGACCCAATATGGGTTAATGGAGTGGAAGTCATTTCATAAAATATCGAAGATCGGTTATCACTATGCTAAGAAGCTCATGGATCAAGAAGAAGATCTGGATCGATTCAGAGATCTTTCTTAATCTAAAGCTTTACAATCACTCCACCGGAGATGTTTCTGCCAAAGACATCATAGCCTTGCCATACTTCAAACTCATCATCGAGGATGTTATCAAAGTCGAATTGAACAGATAGCCTATCGAATACTTTATATGACAATCCTGCAGAGAGCTGAGCTCTCCAGTCGGAATTGATCTCGATACCTTGAGTTATGTTGTAGGTCATCGGAGAATTAAAAAGACCCTCGATGTTGATACTAAGTTTATCGTTAAGTAGTGAAGACTGTATACGGGGTTGCAGAGAGAACAATGGGCGATTAAAGAGTGTCCCTTCTTGGACATCGTATCGATTATAGCGCAGTCTAAGACCAGTTTCTACTGCGCGACTCCAAAGAGTTTTGGTTACATCTACAGTAAGATAAAGTCTTTGGTAGTCGATCGTTTCTATATCAAATCGTCTAGGATCTAGGCTGTTAGCTATAAAGTTCGCTTGGTCATCAGCATCAGAAAAACCTACGCTGAATGTCACAAAGATATCACGCGGCAAGTCTGCTTTAACGGCAGCCTCAAGAGATCTGTCAAACGAAATATTTCTTTCTTCCGGCGATAGATCAGCATAAGAAGTATAAGGATTAGTCGTCGATAAAAAACTACCTCCCCAGATATCAGATGTAGTTTGAGATCTCAAGTAGATGTCTACAGCTGATCCAGAATTCCATCGAAGATCGAGATCTGGCCACAAGACTGTTCTTGCACCGATGCGATCTACACTGATACCACCTTTAGCATAAAATCTTTCTATGTCGTAGCCTATCTGAAGGACACCTCGTAAGGTATTAGCACTTCCTAGAGCATCGCTAGCTAGCGTCTTGTACTCTGGTGTAAAAGTGACGTCCCATATATCATTGATCATATATGAGGCTTGACCGATGGTATGGAAAGACCGATCATCGATCTCATCAGTTGTGTTACTCCATCTGTCAAAATCAAAGTGACCTCTGAAGTTCCAGTGATTAGGTGTTGTTCGGAAAGTCTGTACACCTAGTCCGATACCGATGTTATCATATGCTACTTCAGATCCTCTTCGATCATCAAGTTCGCTGTATAAGCCAAGCGTATTTTTGTTATACGCTATGGTGATATCTGTTTTAGTTTCTTTATTGAGATAGTAGTCCATGCCTACTGATCCAGCAATCTGTCTGATATGTTTATCCTCTACGGTATTATCTCTTCTATTATCATAACCCCCTGTAGCGGTTAGATTAAAGTAGTTGGCCGCACTATATGTATAACCTCCCTGAGCATAAAGTGGGTTAAGAGTGCCCTTGTCTAGTTTGACAAACCCTCTGTGTTGATCCGTATCTGAATTGCTCTGATAGGCTATCGGTCTGATTAATATATCTAGATCCGGAGTAAAAGGAGATATGCTTATCAGAGTATCTCCGAGAAACTTAGGTTGTATTTTTCTTGGGACGGCGATAGATGCATAGTCAAATATGGGATTGACATCATAGATTTCTTCGGAGTACTGCTTTTCAACAAGTATCTCGCGGTTATCAACTGGTGACTGCGCGGCTACAGTCCAACTTATGAGAAGAGTGAGGGCGATTAATAGTGTTTTCATCATCTAAGTTTCTTGCGGGTTATGCGAAGGGGTGGATCAGTTTTGTGGTTGGAGTGATGCTAGCTTTTCTTTTGCCATCTCTTTTAGAGAAGGAGGTATGTTACTCGACGATTCGATAAGGGCTTCTAGAGCTGCCGTAGCACTGTCTATATCGTCCTGAGCTATAGATATATCTGCGACTAAGATGATACTCTTCGCCAGCCATGCCGGATCATTGAGTAGGGTGTCGTAGTGATCAGTGATTGCTAACTGAGCATCTTCTAACTTGTCTCCATTGTACTTCGCAAGACCGCGGTGATAGATCAACTTTGGACTCTCATCGACGATGGACATGACTGGTTTCTCTCCGTACCATAATTCGATATCAGACCACTTATTATTGCTTACTAACTCTGCTGTAAAGTCGGCAACTAACTTTCTTTTTTGTTGCTCAGTTATGCTTTCAGACTCTATGGACTTGCTTGCATATGAAAGCATATTTTTCTGATCACCAAGTTGCTGATAAGCCAAAGCTAGGCGATGAGGATTGTCATATGAATTGGCCCTTTCAGATATGTCAACATATAGCTGCATGTCACTCAGGTTATCGTAACTGACGTCCAAGGATCGTGCAAGACTTTCACCTTTTTTATTAGCATCATCAGTTATAGATAGCTGATAATAGTTGACTGCTTCGCGCCAGTTCTTTTCTAGATCATAAGACTGAGCGATGAGGTAATTAGCATCTCTGTTTTTTGCTTCTTCAGGGTATTCATCGATCAACTTTTTCCATTGTCTTATAGCTTGACTATATTCTCCTTTTTCAAAATTCTCTTGGGCTAGTTGGAAGATGATATCTCCCACTTCTCCTTCACCACCTTTCTGTACAAGAGCTACATACGCATCTGTATCATATGTGTAGTTGGTATAGATTTCGGATAGAGCTCGGTGTGACCTCCCGACGATATCTTGATCTCTAGAGGTGTTGATAAGCGTTTTGAAGTATTGTTCTGCTCTATCATAATCTCCTGCATTGACTGAGATCAGTCCCATCTGCAATCCTGACTCTTCCTTGAGTGGGGCAGGAGCATCAGATGTGATGATACTCTTATACCATCCAGCAGCTTTGTCATAATCTCTGACTCCGAAGAATGCATTGGCTATGCTAAACTGAGCCCTCTCTTGATATTTACTACTAGGATGACTCTCTATAAGATCTTGAAGTAATAAGATCTGATCATATGGTTTACCGCTGAGTTCAGCTATGATGCTATTTTGCCAGATGGCATAGTCGGTATTGAGTCCATGCTCATCGATCACTGCAGCATATGATCTCGCTGCACTTTTATACTCATCGAGCAGGAAGTAACTATCTCCGAGTCGGAGGTGTATGTCATTTGCCTTATGGCTTGAGGTAACTTCTGGGCCAGCTAGGTGGACAAGATCTAAGGCCTCACCAAAGTGTCCGAGTGCACTATTATGATCTTTCTGTCGGTACGTGCTATATCCTAGGAAGTAAGCCACATCAAAGTCGAGCTTTGAAAGTGGACTACTCGTAGATCGAGTTTTTTCATAGTTCGTAAGGAGTCTGATAGCCTTGCTATAGTTTTCTTCTTCATAAGCCATGATACCTCTCCAAGCTGCTACGACGCCTTGTTCTTGACTACGGGGATTAACATCCGCGAGTAGGTCAAAGTATTCTTTCGCCTTCTCTTTGTCTTGGCCTTGTAGTGCAAGAACGCCACGACGATAGATTGAGTTTTCGATAGGTGTCGTGTCATCTAGATCCGTAGCGATATTCTTGACAAGGTGTTCATAGACAGTTTCATTTTCCACTTCATCTATCAGCTCGACGATGAGATCTTTGGCTTGTTCTTTACGCGGACTTTCGAGTAATAGCTTAGCATGATGTACAGCCTTCTCATAGTTCTGATTTTTGCTGTGAAGCATCGCTAAGTTGAGGTGTATATCTTCTGTGTTTATTTGATCTGCACCGATGAGTTGTTCGAACGCTTCTATGGCTGCAGGTGTATTACCGATGTGCGCTAGGTTCAAGGCATTTTCATATGCTGCCCTTTCGGAAATGTTTGTTTTCAGGCCAGCGACATCCCCAAGGTGTTCTGAAGATGACTTGTGATCGCCTATGCGTTGATATGCGATACCTAAGACGTAGCTCTCTTCCTGCGAAAGGTCTCTTTTAGATTTCAAAAGATTGAGACTAGCCACAGCACTTTGGAAGTCTTCTTTTTTGTATTGAGAGTATCCAACCAGCCTGATTAATCCGTCGATGTTGTGAAGCGAAGTTTCTTTGACCCTAGGCTCATAATATTTGATGACAGATGCGTAGTCTTTCTTGCCGTAGTGAGTTGCAGCTAGATAATATGGTGTATGTAGAGATAGCTTTTCGTTCTTGCCGATTTTAGTGAGCTTCTCATGAGCTTTCTCATAATCCTGATCTAGCAGAGCGATCAACCCAGAGTAATAGAAGGCATGCTCGTATTCGCCTTTTCTCTCTTTTATGATTTTCTCAAATATCCTATCGGCCTCAGAAAATCTCTTCTGACTAAAAAGTGAATAGCCGTATAAAAACTTGAATACTGATTCTTCCTCATAACTGAGCTCTGCGTCTTCTACTGATCTCCAGAAGCTATCACCTACTTCTCCCACACCGGAGGAGGTCTCATTCTGAAGTATCTCTATCAGTAATGCAGAGATCTCTTTACCAGCTAATGTTTGCTTCGGAGTCTGCTCTAACTTGTATGAAAGCTCAGGATATCTCGTGTTAAGCAAGCTGATTACGACGTCTTTATCTAAGCTTTGGGCGTCTATGATATCATCAGTAGGATCTATACTTTGTATAGCGTGATGATAGAGTTCTTCATGTACACTTTTGCCAAGATCTAGAGCCCTGTCTAGATATAGGTCGCTGTTCTGACTTGATAAGCCATTGATAAGCAATAATGTCACAGCGCCCACTAAGACTAACTGCTTGTATAGAAATTGGTTATACATGATAAAAAATATTAATATGTAAAAGTATTATAACTTTTCCGTATAGCCAATATTTTATCATGGGACCTAGTTAATGAGACTTTTATGCCTCAAGTGATAACTTCTGAACCTCAGCGGCGTTATCTTGATGCCGATATATCATGGTGTGTCATGATATATTATCCACGATATATATGAATCTAAAGATTATGTTTAGGGTTCTCCTTTTAGTAGCCGGCATCGGCTGGATATCTTCGTTTTATACAGGTAGTAGTAAAGCCATCTCACCAGAAAAGGAGAGGGTCATACTCCAGTCGGTGATGCTTGCGCTGAACGAAGCACATCTCGATCCCGTCACTTTGGACGATGAGTTTTCTAAGAGTGTGTTTAAAGAGTTTCTTGAGTCCCTTGATGGAAGAAAGAGATTCTTCCTGCAACAAGATGTTGAGGACTTAAAGCAATATGAACTGAGCATCGATGATCTGACAACTTCATCTGATCTATCTTTTCTTGATGACGTCATCTCGATTTTTGATCAAAGGGTGATCGCTAGCAAGAGCATCTATAAGGAAGTATTAGACAAGCCTTTCAATTTTAATGAAGGAGGTGAGGTCAATATGGACTTCGAAAATCTGAATTACGCTGCAGATGAAACAGAGCTAAGGGGGCGATGGTATAAAAGACTGAAGTACTATACACTACAGGAGTTAGAGAGTAAGATCACCGCACAAGAAGAAACCGAAGAAGAAAAGAAGTCTATAGAAGAACTAGAGAAAGAGTCACGTACCGAAGTACTAGAAGCATATGATAGATGGTATGAGAACTTTGATAGACTGAGAAGGTCTGATAGACTTGAACAATATCTTAATGTCATCACTCGACAGTACGATCCACATACAAGTTACTTCAGTCCTAAAGGCAAGCAAGATTTTAATATGAGGATGGGCGGTAAGCTCGAAGGTATAGGAGCACAGCTCAGCACTGAGGGAGAGTTAACCCAAGTCGTAACCATAGTGCCGGGAGGTCCTGTATGGAAAGACGAACAGATAGAAGTCAATGACTTCATCTTAAAAGTGGCCCAAGAAGGAGAACAACCTGTAGACATCACAGGTATGCGTATAGATGACGTGGTATCGCTGATAAGAGGCCCTAAGGATTCCAAGGTGACTTTGACAGTAAAAAAGAAAGACGACAGCCAACAGGATATTACGATTACAAGAGATGTGATTAATCTTGAGATAGCACGAGCTCGCGGCGCCATCCTCGAGAATGAGGAGTCTAATGAGAAGTACGGCTATATAGACCTGCCGATGTTTTATAACAGCTTTGATGGCCCAAAAGCGAATAGCAGTGCCGCTGATGTAGCCATACTAATTGATTCTCTGAAAGAAGTAGGTATGCAAGGGCTAGTTCTTGACCTACGTGATAATCTTGGTGGAGCATTAGTTGATGCGATCAATATAAGTGGACTCTTTATAGAAGAAGGGCCTGTAGTGCAGGTCAAGTCTAGAGCGAGACGAGCATATGTCTACGATGATGAAGATGAAAGTGTGAAGTATGATGGTCCTCTGATTGTCTTGATTAATTCTTTCAGCGCATCAGCATCTGAGATTGTTGCTGGCGCTTTGCAAGATTATGACAGAGCTCTTATTGTGGGGAGTCAGTCATTTGGGAAGGGTAGTGTTCAAAACTTCATCGATCTTGACAGAGCGATAAGTGGAAGCGATGACCTCAAGCCATTAGGAGAGATCAAGCTTACGATACAGAAGTATTACCGAGTTGATGGGGCAAGTACGCAACTTAGAGGTGTCGAACCTGACTTGCATCTTCCAGATATTTATGATGAGATCCCAACAGGCGAAAGAGAAAATAAGCGGGCCCTTGAATGGTCTAAAATCCAAGAAGTAGAGCATGGCCAAGATGTATACTCACCTCATGGAATAGAAGCAATCAGAAAGCGTCATGAGGCGAGGATTTACGAAAGTGATACTTATGCGTTGATTAAAGAGTACGCGAGCTGGTTAAAGGATAATAAGGATGAGACTTCTGTGCCACTGGACCTCGCTTCCTATCAGGCTTACTTGAAAAGTCTAGATGAGGAAGGAGAGAATTACGATGCACTTTTTGATTCTAGTACTGCTGATCGAGTAGGGCATGTCGTCAATCTTGAATTTGAGACGGACATAAGTGATGAAGAAAAAGAGGCTCGATTAGAATCTTGGGTACAAAAGGTCAATGGTGACATCTACCTCGACGAGACGATGGCTATCATGAATGACCTTATAATTAATGCCGATCGTGCGGCTAACGATTGATAGTTGGTGTTGCTGTAGGCTTCCAGCCTAAGCGACCATTCTTGAGGCTAGAAGCCTCCAAGAACCCATAGAAGTCACCATCACTTGTATAATATCTACGGCTTTTAGTGTCCTTATCTGCTGTATTTATCTGAATTAGTGCTCGTATCATGCTATCATTAGTAGTTAGTGTATAATTTACGGGCAGTTTACAACTTCTACACATGTTACTTAAGATATCAGGCCTCTCTAAGACCTATCCCAATGGTGTGAAAGCACTTGATAATATAGACCTTAGCATTACTACCGGTATGTTTGGTCTATTAGGCCCGAATGGCGCTGGTAAGTCTACGATGATGAGGACGATCGCCACACTTCAGGATCCTGATAGTGGTCAGATATATCTCGATGATATGAATGTCCTTGAGAATCCCCAAGACTTCAGAAAGTTACTTGGGTATCTACCTCAGGAGTTTGGAGTATATCCAGGGATATCAGCTCTTGAGTTGCTAGACTACTTTGCTACTCTGAAAGGAATCAAGTCAAAGAAAGAACGCAAGGAGATTGTCTCATATCTACTAGAAGTAACCAATCTAACCAAGGTCCGTAAGAAGAGTGTCTCATCTTATTCTGGAGGTATGAAGCAGAGATTTGGGATAGCGCAGATGTTACTTAACAAGCCAGAAGTGATCATCGTCGATGAACCTACTGCGGGATTAGATCCTGCTGAAAGGAGAAGGTTTCTTAATGTACTTCGTGAGATCGGACAAGACCACATCGTGATCTTTAGTACACACATCGTAGAGGATGTCGAAGAGCTCTGTCAGGATATGGCCATCATGAATCAAGGTAAAATCTTATTAAGATCTGCTCCTTCTGAAGCTGTCGATGCTCTAGGTAATAGGGTGTGGTCTACTCAGATGAATAGAGATGAGGCCGAGCTGGCAGGTGAAAAGTACAAGGTGTTATCACACTCGTATCGCCCTGATGATCTAATCAATGTCAGAATATACTCGGAGAACTCTCCCGGAACCGAATTTACTCAAGTCGCTCCTGAGATACAGGATGTATACTTCTCGTACTTGTATGGATATCAAGCTTCCGAAGTATGAAGACGATCTATGCTTTCGAAGTAGGAAGGTGGTTTAACAAACCGCTCTTCTATATATACTGCGTCATATTGACGGGTATAGGTGCTTTATTTACTGCATCAGCGGGAGGGGTATTTGATGATCGTACGGCCACTGTATCTGGACTTACCTATATCAACAGTCCACTGCAGATCGCCATGATACTTGGATCCTTATCAGCCTTTGCATTCTTTTTGTTGCCGTCTATCATCGGATCAACAGTGCAAAAAGACTATCAGAGTAATATGTATCAAGTGCTCTATAGCTATCCATTTAAAAAGTCTGATTACATTTTTGGGAAGTTTTTCGCGGGATTAACTATCGCTCTCTTTATAATGATCTTGATGGGCATGGGCATGCAGATAGGCACGTCTATACCAGGAGTTGATCAGTCTCTCGTAGCGCCATTTAGCTTTACATCATACCTCCAAGCTTACGGGATATTTGTAATCCCAAATTTGATTTTATTTTCTGCTATTGTATTTAGTGTGACTCTATTCACACGCAGTGTTATTGCAGGATTTGTGGCATTGGCTGTGTTGTACTTCGGTCAGAGCATGGCAGATATATATCTGGCCGATCAGGATTATACAAAGATCGGTGCGTACTTAGATCCCTTTGGGCTGAATGCAGTGATCTACTATACGAAGTACTGGACCATCTTTGAGCAGAACGAAAACATGCTACCGATCAAAAGTCTTGTTATTCAAAATAGATTGATTTGGACTGGCATCTCGATTTTGATATTTGCGTTTACTTATATCAAGTTTCAATTTCACAGCCAACCTATAAATCTCAAGTGGTGGAAGACTAAAGGTTCTAAACCAGATATGACTACTAAGGCTGGCTTGTCTGAAAGAGTTACGCTCCCACCGGTTCATTATAATTATGGATTTTTGACTTCGCTACAGAGTATATGGCGAAGGTCCAGGATAGAATTAAAATACATACTCAAAGGTGGTCCTTTTATTGTCATCGTGATATTGGCCGTCTTGTTTATGATTATCATGTCAGCTGCTGGTACTCAGATTTATCAGACTAGTACACTACCTGTCACTCGTGAGATACTAGGTATCCCAGGTACTATATTTAGACTTTTTATAGTACTACTCACATTTATATATGCCGGGAGATTATCAGAAAGATCGAGGTCTACTAGAGTCTATCAACTTGAAGATGCCTCTTCTGTAAAAACGTGGTCTTATCTGGCTTCTAATTTTTTGTCCATCACAGTAATGCAGATGGTGCTTTTAGCTGTGGTGATATTGACGGGGATAGGATTGCAGATTTATAAGGGGTATTATAATTTCGAATTAGATCTTTACCTCACCGACTTATACGGAGTTCGATTAATCAATTATGTGATCTGGTCGATGCTGGCATTGATGGTCTATGCGGTTATTCCTAATTTCTATCTCGGCTTGTTTTTATTGTTGGCTATCTCTATAGGAACTAACTTCTTAGACTTAATTGGTGTAGAGCAATCTATCTACAAGTATAATGAAGGCCCTGGTGCAAGCTATAGCGATATGTCTGGTTTTGGTAGTAGTCTGCCGAGGTATTTTATTTACAAAGTGTACTGGCTTGGATTAGGACTTGTCTTATTGGTGGTCGCATATCTCTTTTGGAATAGGGGAGAGAAGAGAACCTTCAAACAATCTTGGTCTAGGGCAAAATCTAGATTTGGTGTTGCGCCTGCTTTATTAGGCATTGTTGGTCTCGTTATTTTTGTCGGGCTAGGATCCTGGATTTACACGCAGAATAATATAGAGAATGATTACGTGTCATCTAAGGTTTCTGAATCGCGACAAGCTGAAAAAGAAACACTCTACAAAAGATATCAATCCAAAGCTCAGCCGCGTATAGTTGATGTCTATCTGGATATAGATCTTTATACATCTAGGAGGGATATCCGCGGTACGGGATCATATCAACTTGTGAATAAGACATCGTCTATTATAGATACAATCTATCTAGATTACAATGAGCTGACGAGGAATATTAAAATTGAAAATCAGACTGACGCTATTACAGATTCTATTCATAATATAATGCGTCTGATTGTCAGTCCAAGTTTAATGCCGGGAGATACTACCAAGCTGACTTTTGATATAGCTAACAAGGAGAATACACTCCTTAGAAAATATGGACCAGTTAGGAAGAATGGAACATTTTTTAATAATAGCTACTTTCCAAGTATAGGATATGAAGAGCTATACGAGCTCACAGATAATAAGACAAGAACTAAATACGAACTGCCTCCAAAAGAGAGGTATGCTTCTCCTACAGATAGCACAGCACTTGGTAATAATTATATTTCTAATGATGCAGATTGGTTGTCCTTTGAAGCTATCGTAAGTACCGCTTCAGACCAGATAGCCATGGTCCCAGGAAAGCTACAAAGAGAGTGGGCAGAAGATGGGCAGCGACACTTTCATTATAAGATGCAAAGTAAGATGCTCAACTTTTATAATGTTATCTCAGCGCGCTATACTGAATACAAAGATAGTTGGGAAGGGATACCGATCACGATCTATCACCATGCAAGTCATGATTATAATCTAGAGCGGATGATGAAAGGAGCTAAGGATGGACTGGCATACTGTAGTCAGAACTTTTCGCCCTATCAGCATGATCAGCTGAGGATACTAGAATTTCCAATTACTGGTGGTGGATTCGCGCAGTCTTTTGCTAATACAGTACCCTTCTCAGAAGGGATCGGATTTATAGCAGATGTGGATGACGAGGACGATGGGGTTAACTATCCCTACAGTATCACCGCTCATGAAGTAGCCCATCAGTGGTGGGCTCATCAAGTGATCGGTGCTAAGGTCCAAGGAGCTACGGTGATGAGTGAGAGTTTATCAGAGTATGTTTCTCTCAAAGTCCTAGAGCATGAGCATGGTGAAGATCAGATGCGCACCTTCCTAAAGGATGCTTTGGATAGGTATCTGTTTGGAAGAACAGTTGAGCGAAAAAAAGAACAGCCTCTTGCATACGTCGAGAATCAACAGCATATACACTACAATAAGGGGGCACTCATCTTCTATGCGCTATCTGATTACATAGGTGAAGACTTGCTGAATAGTGCCTTGAGGTCTTATGTGGCTGATGTTGCCTTTCAAGAACCTCCATATACAACGTGTCTAGAGCTACTAGACTATCTCTATGAAGTCACGCCAGATAGCCTGGACTACTTTGTAGAAGATGGATTTGAGCATATCACGGCATATGATAATCGTGTCACTAAGTCCGAATATGAAAAGATAAGTGATGAGAGCTTTGTCGTAGAGGTTGATATAGATGTGATCAAGTACCGCGCTGATGATAAAGGGAAGCGCATCTACGAAAATCAAGAGGGTAAAACGTTAGAGATAGAGAACGAAGGTTCAACAAGAACTACCAAGTCTTATCCGTTGAGTGATTATATAGATGTTGGTGTTTTTGGAGTAGATGATGATGGAGAGGAGACAGTCTTGTATTTGCGAAAGCATAAGATCTCTGACATCAAGAATAACCTCACAATAGAAGTAAATAGTCAACCTGTAGAAGTAGGTATCGACCCTTACAACAAGTTGATAGATACTAATAGTAACGACAACCGCCGAAAAGTGGAGGAAGTCACTAATAAATAGTTAAGAATCAATCATTTAGTTAAAAATCGAGCTGCAGAACTATATCTTAGTAGCTCTACGAAACAAACATCTGAAGAATGAAGTATTTGTTCCTTTTGATCTCATTGCTCTTCGCAATGAATGGTTATAGCCAGACTAATAAGATCGACTATACAGAGTATGATATGGACAATGGACTCCACGTCATCTTACACCAAGATAAAGCGACACCTATCGTCGTAGTATCTGTCATGTATCACGTCGGATCTAAAAATGAAAAGCCCGATAGAACAGGCTTTGCTCACTTCTTTGAGCATCTGCTCTTCGAAGGATCAGAGAATATAGATAGAGGTGAATTCGATAAGCACATCACCAATGCGGGTGGAGCTAATAACGCCTATACATCTCAAGACAAGACTTACTACTATGAACTCTTGCCTTCTAATCAACTAGAACTTGGTTTATGGTTAGAAAGCGAGCGCATGCTACATGCAAAAGTAGATATCACAGGTGTTGAGACGCAGAGAGAGGTTGTCAAAGAAGAACGTAGACAGCGAGTTGATAATCAACCATATGGTACCTTCCAAGAGAATGCCATGAAGAAAGCGTACAAAGATCATCCGTATCAGTGGACACCGATAGGATCTATGGAGCACTTGAACGCAGCCACTGAGCAAGATTACAAGGACTTCTATAATGACTTCTATACTCCGAACAATGCAGTGCTATCCATAGCTGGAGATATCGATATAGCAGAAACAAGAAAACTCGTCGATAAGTACTTCAGTACGATACCGATCAAGACACATGATATCTATAGACCTAGTATAGTAGAATCTGAACTGGCTAGTGCTAGTATAGATACAGTCTATGACAATATCCAACTTCCTGCTGTGATCACAACATACAGGATACCAGCCCTAGGTACTAAGGAGTTTTATGCAGTGAATATGCTGAACACCCTCTTATCAGGAGGTGCGAGTTCTAGACTGAACAAGGCACTTGTCGATGAGCAGCAGTTAGCGCTCTTCTCTGGAGGATTTCCATTTGAGTTAGAGGATCCGGGAGTGGCGATCACATTTGGTATTGCTAACATGGGAGTAGATGTCAATGACCTTCAGACAGGCATAGATGCCGAGATCCAAAAAGCGAGAACAGAGTTGATCAGTGAAAAGGAGTTTCAAAAACTCCGCAATCAAGTAGAAAGTAGCTTCATCACTGGCAATGCTCGTATAGCAGGTATTGCAGAAAACTTGGCTAACTACTATATGTATTATGGCGAGACTGAGTTGATCAATACCGAACTCGATAGATATCTAGCAGTAACTCGAGAAGATATAAGAGCTGCAGCCGAGAAATATTACAATCCAGACTCCCGAGTCATACTGCACTATTTACCTAAACCAGCTGACCAATAAATCGATAGTTTAAAGAGATAATAATCATGAGACATACATATATATATCTATTAGGGTTTACACTTTTCTTGTTTGCTTGTAGCCAAAAGACTACTGACGTCATCCAAAATACTGAGCCTATGGACAAGGCTGAAGAGATGATGGACAAGGCGGATGGAATGATGGATAAAGATCCTGAAGCCTTCAGAGCAACGGCTCCAACGCCGTCATCAGCCCCAGCTATCAATATCGGAGAAGCTGAGAGTTTTGACATGGATAATGGCCTAAAAGTCATCGTAGTAGAAAACCATAAGATCCCACAAGTATCATTTCAATTATACTTGATCAATGACCCGATCGCCGAGAGAGATAAGGTAGGATATGCTTCGATGGCATCGACCATTATCAGAAGAGGAACTGAGAGTATGACCAAAGCAGAGTTAGACGAAGCTGCAGACTTCATCGGTGGCTCGGTAAATTCTACTCAGGGTGGCATATTTGCGACAGCGCTAACAAAACATCAAGATAAGATCCTAAGTCTGATGACCGATGTACTGTATAACCCATCGTTCCCAGAAGAAGAACTAGGAAAAATCAAGACTCAAACTCTCTCAGGACTCGAGTCTCAGAAAACAGAACCTAACTCTATAGCATCTAATATCAGAGCGAAGGTTCTTTATGGCGATAAACACCCGTATGGTGAGATACAGACTCCAGAAGATGTTGAGAACATCACCATGGATGACCTGAAGAAATACTACAACAGGTTTTACGTCCCATCTAATGCCTACCTCATCATGGTAGGAGACATCGATAAGGCAGGAGCTAAGTCTGTTGCTAACAAGTACTTTGGAGAGTGGGAAGGCCGTATGCCTAAGCGACCAGCACGTAGAGTACATCCTGTTAAGGAAGACTGCCAAGTAAGCTTTGCTCACAAGGAAGGTGCTGTCCAGAGTGTGATCAATGTGGCCAGTGCATTCAAATTAAGACCTGGTGAGCCAGATGTCATACCAGCTTCAGTAATGAACTCTTTGCTAGGTGGTGGATTTTCTAGTCGCCTTAATCAGAACCTAAGAGAAGATAAAGCATATACTTATGGATCGGGATCATCGTTTAGATCCGATCCTGTCACTGCTTCATTTAACGCAAGTGCAAGTACGAGATCTGAAGTAACGGATAGTAGTTTGGTAGAGATCATGTATGAGCTAAACAGACTGCGTACGGAGAAAGTAGATGAGCAAGAGTTAACAAGTATGAAAAACTTTATGACTGGTGGCTTCGCCCGAAGTCTTGAGTCACCTCAAACCATCGCACGATTTGCCTATAACATCGCTAGGTATAATCTGCCAGCTGATTACTATCAGAAGTACCTACAGAGACTTAATGCAGTAAGCTCTCAAGACATCATGAACATGGCTAAGAAGTACCTCAATCCAGAGACGATGAGTATCGTAGTTGTCGGTAACAAAGATGACGTAGCTGATAAGTTGAAGGCTTTTGATGACGACGGAGAGATTACTTTTTATGACGCTTTCGCAAATGTTATGGAAGTCAATGACACACCACTTCCGTCAGATATAACTGGGGCGCAAGTGATCGATAACTACATCAATGCAATAGGAGGTGCCGATAAAATAGCTATGATCAAGAACCTATACACCAAGAGTACTACAAGCATGATGGGCCAGGATATGATCATCGAGCAGTACAAGAAGGATGGTACAAAGTCAGCTATGAAAATGGGTAATGGTTCTATGGTCTTCCAAGAGCAAAAGTTTGATGGCACTCAGATGGTTATCTCTCAGATGGGACAAGAGCAAGTGATGACGGAAGGTCCTCCTGTAGAAGATGCACGTAGAGGCGCTCATATAGTAGAACAAGCTACCTATGCCAAAGAAGGTCTAGAGTTTGAGCTCAAGTCGATAGAGAGTATCAATGGTAGCGATGCATATAGAGTAGCGGTTATGTATCCTGGTGGAAAGACCAAGACCGAGTACTATGATGTAACATCTGGACTGTTGGTCAGATCATCAGAGACGACTGCTGGACCTCAAGGTGAGATCACGATAACTTCAGATTACTCAGATTACCAATCTGTCGGTGGTGTCTTGATGCCTCATGCTGTTAGTGTCTCAGGGATGCTGCCAGGTGGTGCGGCTATGAACCTTAAGGTAGAAGAAGCTTCAGCTAATATCGAGATGGAGGATGCCATCTTCATGAAATAAGGAGACAGTTTTTCTAAGTGTTTCTACTAGTTATGTAGTAGAAGTCGGCAGGTGGTATAAAATAGATGGTAGATTTTAATTATTAATTAAATCTCTATTTATATCTTGCTCGCTGCTGATAATCAATCACTTATGAAAAAAAACTGTCATATGAGGTTTCTTTTTACGCTTATTGTAATTTTCTCATTTATAACTAGTGGGTACTCAGACCCTAAGAAGCCTAAGCCAAAAAAATGTACGGTATACTCGTGTACTGATTACGACTGGGCACATAACATAGGTAGGTTCGATCCGACCTCTATAGAGTGGCCGCTTCACTACACAGGGGAAGTGTTTCTAGACCGTATTGATGGCGGTGACATCGATATCGAGGTTGCCTTCACACGCGGATATAGAAAGTACAGAGTACCTCTTCGTGAATTTAGAAAAGATGCCTATTACAAGGACCCTTGGTTCTTGGATAAGGGTATCTATATGAATCAACCATTCGTATGTGAGGCTATTCCTAAGGATGAAGTAAGATTTAAGTCAGGGAGTTGTTCTCAAGTGCTATCATCTTTCGAAGACCTTGAACTCTTTGGTCAAGGAGGATCCTGTAAGAAGATCGTTAGAGATTGGTTAGTGGTAGACTGGTGTGAATATGAGCCTAATACGGTAGCTAATACCAAGCAAGAAAGATATGTACTTGTCCATGACCTAGATTATCATAGCTCTTACTTTGCTTATGGCAGGGGAGCATATGATGTAGAGCGTGATGGCTGGTATACATTTAGACAAGTGATCAACGTCTTAGATGAAGACCCTCCAGAGTTAGCAAGTTGTGATGATATCACTCTAGAATTAGAGAATGCCTGTTCGACTAAAGTTCAGTTAAAGAATAGAGCAAGCGACACGGGCAAGTGTCCAAGCGATGAGATCTTAGTAGAACTCGAAGTTTCCAAATACGAAGACCATAAGCAAGTCGTCCTTACAAAATGGCTGAGAGTTCTCAACGATAAAGAGTTCACCATAGATCTTGGATATCTCGAGAAGGGAGAATATCACATAGACTGGCAACTAGGGGATGGATGTAATAACAAGAGCGTCTGCAGCCAGAAGTTGATCATACTAGACAAGAATCCTCCCAATATAATCTGTATCCAAAATCTTAGCACTTCGATAAGTGATAAGCACGGAGCGAGTATATGGGCAGCTGACTTTGTACACAAAGTCGAAGGACCTTGTCATGATGGTGATCTTACTTTTAGTTTCTCACCAGACGAAGTCGTACCTAATATGACTTTTAACTGCCCAGACGGCATCGGACTCAATGAGTTCGAAGTATATGTAAGTGGGAAGAATGGTGTTCAAGCGTCTTGTAATGTTTCTCTATTCGTGGCGGACCATGCCGATTGTGACCCTGGTTTTATGCAGATTGCTGGCTTTGTAACAGATAGATACTATGAGCCTTTAGTTGGTGCGTCGATATCAGTGATGGACCAAGGAGAACTTGTAGCAGAAGGAAGTTCTAATGAAAGTGGTGTCTACGGAGTAGATAGAATCTCTCGGAGTCTTGAAAGTCCTGTAATTATGGGCTCTTTTGAAGATCCAGATGCGGCTAAAGGCATCGATCCACGTGATATGATTCAAGTTCTAAGACAAGTGATGGGCATCGAAGATCTACCCACAGCTGAGGCACAAGCTGCGGCAGATGTTGATAGCGACGGTGACATCGACATAGATGACTACTGGGGCTTAGCGGAGATCATATATGACGTACCTAATTATGAACTGGAATATGATCCTTGGAAGTTTTATTATGACAAGATCAGATTTGCAGGTTTGCAGGCTTCTAGATTAGTTTCTCCGATTAAACTAAGACAATCTTTACAACAGTACTCACTCATAGGTATCAAGACAGGAGACGTTGATTTCTCTTGGAGGCCAGGAGAAACTGCATCAGGTAGAAGCAGTAAAAAGATTTCTTCTTTCTCCTCAGATGGAGACTTATTAGTGATACAAGTACCAACAGCTCATCATACATACTCTTTGAGTCTTCAAGGAGAGATAGATCCAGGAGATGTAGCAGAAGCATATACTGCTGATGGATTAGATGTAGTATACAGAGTAGTTGCTGGTGAGTCTTCTGATGAATTAGTGATTCTATCCACACAAGACTTGACTGGACAAAAACTATTCCTTCGTTTAACTGGTCAAAGTAGACTCAACCAAAGAGGCTCTATTTTCACTGGAGATGTTAAGCAAGGTATCCTTGTTTCAGACTGGACTCTAGAAAGACAAGTAGGTGAAAACGGATTGTCATCATTACTCGCAAGTCCTAATCCTTTTGATCAAAACTTTACGCTGACTGGCTCATATGATCAGTCAGAAAGTATCGTGATGAACATCTATACAACTAGCGGTCAGTTAGTGAAGTCAGAGTCGATTTTACTTTCTACCGGCTATAACATAGAGAGGATAGATGCAGGTAATCTGAACCCAGGAGTATACTTAGTAGAGCTGAAGAACGAAAGCTCGTCAGTGATGCATAAGATGATCAAGCAGTAGTGTTCTAGGGCCGACTTTTGGTCATTAGACTTGTTTAGAATTGCGACAAATAGCTAAACTCTCAATCTAATTGGCGTATGCCCCCTATCTATAGGGGTTTTACACCTATTTATGTATACATATTATTGTAATATGTTATTGTTTTCACTAGCTTTACAACAGGTGGTTAAAAATGTATCAACGTGCCTGATTGATATATTACGTCAAGTCAAATTGTAACTCCAATTTACCTCACATTTTAGACTACCTACCTAGAGCGCTGGTGTATTAAAAACCGCACTAGAACTCTATTAAGTGAGAACCAATGCCAACCCAGAGGGTGACAATATCTAAGCGGTATTGCTTTGCCGCTTTAGTTGTCTGTGTAGTTATGATGACCGCATGGTATAGACCCTTATGCTCTCAAGTCATTCTGACTTCATCCAACTCTTCATCTTTCATAGGAAACCACAACTGGATCTTAGATAACACCCAGGCTCATAGTCATGCACGTACAGGGGTAAGTCCTCTACAAGGTGATCAGGCTTTGGGAATCATTATGACTCAGATTAATATTGAGCTAGAAGATCTGGCAGGTCAAAGTTTGTTTAGCCCTTTTGAGGTACTTGATGATCCTGATGCGTCAGGAGGTCGGTTCATTGTATGGCCTCAGTTGGGAGGTAATATTGTATTTAATCCGCCCTCTAATACTTCTCAAGGTCAAGTAAGAATAGAATTTACTCTTTCAGAGACCGCTGATGTAACTTCTGAGATAAGAGCTGATTTTCCTACTTCCGGTGACAATTCATTTTATTACAGGATAGATGGTGGTGCTTGGACGATTAGAAATGGAGATGTAACTAATGGATGGGAGATCATTAATTTCCTTACCATTAATAATCTTGCGGCAGGTACACATACCTTCGACATACATCGCAGAGAAAATGGTTCGCTTCTAGACCGTTTTACGATGACGGCGTCAAATGGAGTTATAAGTAGCTCCACTGTCAGTGATGGCTCTACTTCTCTTAGTGGCTCTATTTTCCTTGATGCCAATGATAACGGACTCCAGGATGTAGGCGAGCAAGGTATAGCAGATATAATAGTATCAGCATTTGACGATTCAGGCTTAGTTGCGCAGAGCACCTCGACTCCGGATGGCTCATACTCTTTTGATGGACTTGATTCTCTGACTCAGTATCAGATCATTTTTGAGGGATGGGAGACTGATTATGTCGAGTCTTCTCTTGGTCCTGACAACTCGGGATCTATCCAACAAGCCTTTCCCGGAAGTGAGAATGTCTCACTAGGCCTCAGGGTTGCTGATACTGCTTGTTCTGATCCGTATCTCGTTATTCCTTGTTACGTAGAGGGAGATCTCACTACCTCTGGTTCAGAACCCGCCATCCTTAAGCTTCCATCTAGTGCTAACGGTCATGACTTTGCTGGTACTAATCCATTACCAGATTATCAGGCTGAGACTATCGCTTCATATGATGATGTCGGTACTGTATACGGTATCGCTTGGCAGCAGTCCACTCGTAGATATTATGCAGGTGCTTTCCATAAGAGATACACGAGCTTTGGCCCAGCTGGCCCAGATGCCATTTACCAATTGGATCTGACAGGTAATCTCACTGGTATAATCAACCTAGATGATATCACTTTCGTAAATGATGTCGCAGGCCCTGACGTCCATGATTTTTCATCGTCATTCGGTGGATCTCTACTTGACCTAGGTGTTGGTAATGCCTCATTTGATGGTGCTGGCAAGAGAAGTCTCGGGGATATAGAGATGGATGATGACTTTACCACCCTGTATGTCATGAATCTCTTCGACCGAATTATATATGCTGTAGATGTTTCTACAGGTATAGCAAGCGATGCTAGTATTGTTAACTCTTGGCCTGCACCAGATGCTACATTAGCAGGTCGACATCGACCATTTGGACTCGCTTGGCACGATGATAAGCTTTGGATAGGCAGCGTCGACGAAGATGGTAGTGAAGCATACGTTCATTCTTTAGATATAGAGTCGGGCTCCTTTGATCTTGCGCTCTCCATACCGCTTAATTATCCTCGTCAAGCCTTTCTAGGGACCGCGACGAATACTGCCAATGCACCAGCAGCTTGGAATCCATGGCAGAGTACTCCTAATTTTGACCCATTTAATGTAGACAACGAGATCGCCTTTCCACAAGCCATGCTATCTGATATAGAATTCAGTGATGATGGAGATATGATACTTGGTTTTCGAGATAGATTTGGAGATCAAGGTGGAGCTGATAAGTTTTTTAATGTCGGAGATCCTGATCGGACATGGGTGATATCCCAAGGAGACATCCTTAAGGCTTGCTTACTAGAGGTCGATGCGACCTTCATTGATATAGAGCTAGAAGACTTGTCTGGCCAGAGCTTGTTTAGCCCATTTGAAGTGATGGATGACCCAGATGCTTTTGGTGGACAGTTCATCGTATGGCCACAAATTGGAGGTAATAGATTGTTTAATCAACCTACGGATACATCGCCAGGTCAAGTTCGGATAGAATTTACACTGACAGAGACTGCAGATGTTGACTTTCAGATTAGGGCCAACTTTCCTAGAGGAGCTGATAATTCATTTTTTTACAGGATAGATGGTGGTAACTGGTTGGTTAGAAATGGCGGCACTACCAACGGATGGGACGTCCTCAATATCCTTACGTTTAATAACCTCCCAGCAGGTACACATACTCTTGATATACATCGTAGAGAAAATGGCTCCATGCTAGATCGAGTGAGATTAACCACATCAGATGGCGCTATAAGTAGTCCAGTCGCACTTAATCAAGTATCTAGTGGTTCCTTTTTCTCATTAGAGTCAGGGCTTGCTGGAGACTGCCCTGCTGATAATTCGGGTCTAGCTAACAGTGGTCCGAGTAATAAGGAATTTTACTATTGGGATATATACGCATTACCGGGCCGCGACTGGAACCCTGGTGCTGATAATGGAGCATTCCATTGGGAGACTACCCAAGGAGGTTTGGTACAGATACCTGGATCACCTTCTATTATCACTACAGCTCTTGATCCATTTGATGATTTCTCTGGAGGCGTCTTAAAGCTAGATAACACGACAGGAGCTAGGGAAGGAGCGCCTTTAATTGGCCCCGTTAACCCTAATAATTTGGTGGGTGGATATACTATTTACGAAAGTGGTGACTTTAATGCTGGCCTTCCCATTGCAAATGGATTTTCAGGAAAAGCTAATGGCCTCGGAGATTTAGAGGCAGCTTGCGCGGTAGATTATACCATCGGTAACTTCGTTTGGTTCGACGAAGATCAAGATGGTCGCCAAGATCCTGACGAATCGCCGCTCAGTGGCGTTACAGTTGAACTATTTGCTGGTGATGAGCTCATAGGTAGCTCTATAACAAATGAAAATGGACACTACTTTTTTGGAGGAACCTCTGGTGCTGGGCTTATTGATAATACTTCATTGTCACCAGGTATCGCCTATCAAATAAGGATCTCTCTAGATAATGTACAAAACAATACTAGTGGTATTACCAATATATCTGGTACCACAGAGCCTAATGCGACTGAAGATCGTCTAGACTCGGACGCCTTGTCTAATAATAGTTTTGCCTTTATTGATGTCGTCCTTGACGATACTCAACTGACGGATTATACCTATGACTTTGGTTTTGCGAGTTGTGGCGTTTCATTGATATCATATCTTGATGATACTTCTCTGTGCCAGGGTGAGCAGCTTACTATATTCGCTGACGTACCTGGTGATTCTGTGTCTAATCACTCTTGGACAGTATCAGAGAGTACCACGTCATCAGGTTTTACCCTTTCAGGTACTTCAGATTCAACTATTACCATAGACGCTCTAGATGCTGCGCCAGGCCTAATAAGACTTCTTCATAAGGCCGATTCTGATGGCTGCCCTGTATCTGATAGTATAGACATCTTTGTACATGATAAACCAGATATCGAGGTGATAAGCTCTTTAGATAGTACTTGTATCGGAGAAGAGGTAGAGTTATCAGCTGTTAGACCATATCTGGTGGTTCCGCAAGGAGGATTTGTACCGCCATCTCAGGGACCGGGATTTTCTATAGATCATAGCATTTTTGATATCACAGATCCCGTGGCTACCCAAGTGACTATTACTCTTCCAGTATGGGATGATCACTTTGCAGAGACTACGCTTAATGGTCAAGTTATCATCCCTATCATACCCGAACCTAACTCATGGAACGCAGGAGGTATGGATACAGAAACACCGTGGCTGCCTAATGTTAATGGACTTCCTAGATCCGTCATAGAAATATCTCAGACGAGCATAAGGTATTTTAGAACTAGGACAACAACTAGTGCTGAACTGGAAGAAGTCTTTCCCACGAACTGGGTAAGTACGCCACAGCCTTTTAGGCCAGGAGAAAATATCATTGGGTTTGGTATCCTTAACACATCTGGGCCAGTTGGTGGCACTTGGACCATAACTGCAGAAGCTGTAGTAGGATATGACTATCTCTGGAGTACAGGAGATACGACACAGACGATTACTGATATGCCAAGAGAAGTGACCGACTATATGGTGACCGTAACTAATGCACAAAATTGCTCTTCTGTAGTCTCAAAAACTATTTATGCCGGCACTAACAACACAGAATCAATCACTTACGAAGGATGTAGTGGCGATGGATATGAAGTCTTAGTGAATGGCACTATCTATAATGAAGCCAACCCGACGGATACAATTGTCATAAATACGATCTCAGGATGTGACAGTACTTTCTTTATCAACTTGGTATATGACATACCTCCTATAGTCGAGGCAGGCTCACTTCCTACTCCTCTTTGCTCGACCTCTATCTTGACCTTGGATGACCTCGATGCGAGTATATCAGGAGGCGTTTCGAGAGGAATATGGACCTCAACTGGCGGTGGTTTTTTTGATAATGGAGGCCTCTTTGGAGGTAGTAATTCGGCCACAACATATACTCCAAGTCAAGGAGAAATCGATGCTGGAAAGTTCATACTAACTCTCACTTCAGATGATCCTCCTGGGTCTTGCGAACCAGAAGCTGATGCCGTGATGGTCATCATTAACGATATCAGATGTAACACTTTCCCTTGGTCAGGAGGGTAGTGTTCGACAGATTCTCACAGAGATTCAGGGGATTAATCATCTACTAAATTGCTCTCTTTTACACAGACTTAGCTTCTCTTTTTTCGATTAGTGCCAAAGGTGTTTTTAACCATGTTCGGGTCCCTTAACTAGGGAAAACCATAGGTGTTCCCCATCATGTCACTATTGCTTTCTATCCTTCATTTTTAATCAAAAATGGACCATTCATCACTCTATGTGACTGGCTCAATCAACAATATCAAAGACTTTTCATAATTGTTCAATTCTTCTATAAACTGCTTATAATCAGCTATTTATACATATAATCTACATTATAAATAGGGACATATATGAATAAATAAATCTATCTGGGTTTTTGGCTCAATACTTGGCGTAGTAGGCGTGAATAATAGTATCTCGAAATGGATATGAACCATAAGACTATTGCGCACTGCGCAAATACTGAAAAAGAGAAAAACCGAAGATCGATGAATTATACACGATTCACCAGATGGATTACCCTAGCAACCTTCATGTTAATAGGGTTATCTAATTTAGGTGCACAGACAGCCACTGTCACATCCACTTGCAATTGCACGGATGACCCAGCTGTTGACAGAATTAAAGATGTCATTACTATTACCGGAGGTACCCCAGGTGCTTCAGTATGGTTTGACAGTTACATGCCATTCACATTTCCAGGGCAGGTGCTTTGGAGAGACTCTATCGCAGATAATACCTTCTACTTAGATGGAACCAGTCAGGATACCATGGTATTCAATGCCATGGGCAATGCAGAGTTTTGTATTTGGAGAGATGGCAATAATGCCTTTCCAACTATAACATTTGCCACGGCAGCCTCAGGAGCATTTTCAGTGGCGGCTCCTGGCTTAGAGATTTGTACGGCTACTGGTATGGAAGCGATTGCTTCTACAGCCGGTGATACAATTTGCCTCGATATGGCAAGTTCTACATTCTCTTTAGCTGGCTTAGGCAGTATGATCGATCCTAATAATATTCAGTGGGTGGTCACACCAGCTGACACTGCTACTGGCTCAACTACGCCGATGACAGGATCGGCTACTATGATGCCTAACTTCATGACGACCTTCAACGCTGCAGGTTCATATAATATAGCCGTATCAGGGACAACAGTTAACAACTGCCCGATTGATACGGACTTCGATGTATATGTAGTAGATGATTCATTCGAGATAGAAGGTTTTATGGCTGGATGTACTGGTGAAGCAGTACCGTTTAATTTGTCAGCCGGATTTTCTCTGTCAGTTTATGATACCGTAACATGGACAGTAACTGGACCAGCAGCCGCTCCATTTGTAGGAGATTCTACGGATGTTGGCAATGTTGTTATAGATTTTGCTGATCCAGGTATGTATACAGTATCTGCTACTGCAGAATCAGCAAGTACAGGTTGTGCTTTCTCAGCTACTTTTCCGATCACGATCGCCGGTGAAGTATCAGGAGCTATAGACGGCCCAGTGGTAGTATGTGAAAGTACGCTCACTACTTACACTGCCATGGTTAATAATCTTCAAAGTATATCTTGGACGAGTACTTCGGGCTCTATCATAAGTGGAGCAACAACTAGTTCTATCAACATCACTTTCCCTGATGCAGGACTTGATACGCTTGCTGTCGCTGGTATGACTACCAGTGGATGTCCAGTGGTTGATACACTTATAGTTCAAATACGAGATTCAGCATTAGACATAACTGGTGATGTAGATGTTTGCTTAGGCGATATGGCAAGTTATACTGCCACCTATGCAGACGGAACACCAGCAACTTTTACATCTATCACATGGGATATAGTTCCATTAGATACTTCAGTGATTGATACATCTCTTGTAGGAGATGGTCTAGCAGTTACATGGGGTGCGATAGGTGCATATACTATCAATGTATCAGGAACAACAGACTTAGGATGTAACCTGAGCGGTTCATTTGATGTTACAGTACAGGATACTGATCAGTTCATCACAGGACCTAATTTAGTTTGTGTAGAAGATCCAGTTACTTTCGAATTACAACAGTCTACTGATAGTTCATTAGTGGCAAGTAGCTCTATAACTTGGTCGGTTTCTCGATATATTAATGCAACTACTAGTGTGCCAGAAGCAACTACTGATACAGATGGTGACGGATCATTTACTCATGCATTTGGATCAGGTACAGTAAGTGTACCAGGGTTTTATGAAGTGATCGCTTCAGGTACTACGGCTAACATGTGTGCTGTAAGTGACACATTCCAGGTACAAGTGATCGGTAACACTGACCTAAGCATAGCTGGAGATATGATGGTATGTGCCGGAGGAGTAGGAACATTCGAGTTACTACTTGATGATTCACTACAGACAGGTGGACCACTTGTATGGAGTGCTTTCCAACAAAGTAATGGAGCACCAGTCATCCCAAGTGCGATAACTACTATGGGAGATACAGCTGTAATTGATTTTCCAAATGTCGCAGATACTTTCATCGTACAGGTGACTGGTACCGCAGGACCTTCATGCAGCTTTACAATACAAACAGAAGTAATCATCGGTGATAATATCAACATCGTAAATGCCATGGGTCTGGATTCTGTCTGCTTAAGTACCGACAGCATCCTTTACATGGTCAATATAGATACAGCTAATGTTGATCTAGGTAATGTAACATGGAGTATAACAAACAACTCAGGTTCTGGAGGAGCGATCTTCCCAGTACTTGGAGCTACTAGTACGGGAAGCGGCATGCCTGCTTTCCTTTCAGTAGAATATCAATACCCGGCGCCAGGTACATATACTCACAGAGTGAGAGGTATGGAAGAAGGTACTGGATGTGAGTTTGACGAGATCCTAGAAGTAACCGTCAAAGATTCTCTCTTCTTTATCCTTGGTGATACGCAGTTATGTGTAGGAGATACTACCCAGTATGTACTTACCGATGCGATGATGAATCCAGTTGGAGATTTCCCTGATGGAGCGACTGTATCATGGTTTGCAGATGGCATGCCTATGTCAGCGACTGCTACACCAGTCCTAGCAGGGTCTATGACCGGTGCGCTTTATACTTTTGCAGAGTTTTCTGGAGCTATAAGTGATACACTAACTATAGTGTGGGGAGACGCTGGGGCTAGAAACCTCTCTATATCCGATAACACTACTTGTTGTCCGATCGATGTAGACATCGACGTACTTGTCAGGGATGCTGACTCATTCGACCTTAGCGGCCCGATAGATGTATGTGCTGATGATACTTCGGGATATAGAGTGACAGCCTTTGGTACAGGTATTGATGATCTCGTAGCTGATTCAACTGTTTGGACAGCACTCAACGGTACTGTACTCTCAGCTGGCACGGACAGCTTGACAGTACTTTGGGATGTCGAGGTTGACTCAGTGACAACTACCATGGGGACTATCATATTTAGCGGTTATACCTCTAACGGTTGTGCCGTACTTGATACACTTAACGTAAATATTAGAAACAGAGCAACTGAGATCTTTGG